>JAOZHT010000010.1 GCA_026014735.1 Candidatus Bathyarchaeota archaeon | reverse complement strand
ACCATAGATTCTTTCTCTTCGCCATATAGCCTCTTGTGCCTGACAATCACATTGCAGTCAGTATCAAGTATCACAACATCATAGGCGCCTGCCTTTACCATCACTTGAGTACCTGCTGCACCAGGGGACGATGAATATATCCTGGCATCGAATCTAACCTTGCCATAGTTATCTGACTTTGCGAATTCATGCAAATATACTTCAAAGGGAACTTCCGGAAGCTTGAAGAATTCCTCTTTGTCTTCCTCAAACAGTTCACTGATCAATCCAAGTCCCTTGTAATGCTGTCTTTCCATATCTCTGTCGCAGCGGTGCAGAAGCTCTTTGTTGTACTCTCGCAAGTCTTTAAATTCCGGAACCGGCACAAATAGATTCCTGCGGTGATAGCCTACCTTATTTTCTACTGAACCCTTCTCATTCCCACTATTAGGATTGCAGAAATTGCTCTTAAAACCATAGTGCATCATGAATCTCAGGAAGCCTTTAGTAAGGTCTCGTTCACCATAGTCCTTGATTTTCTTAACAACTGTAGACATATTATCAAACCATATGGCGGTCGGTACCCCTCCAATGTGCTCAAATATTGCTTTTAAGCCTTCAAGAAGGCATTCCTGATTTTCACTCTTAAACAGCTGAGTATGTCCACCATTACTATGGGGATAGGATATATTTATGTAGTGGCCATCGTATGTAGTTCCATTCTCAATAAACCTTGCTTCACCGAAATCTACTTGAGCTTCTCCCGGTGGATGGTCAAGTGGAAGTGAACCATCAGTCTCAATCTTAAGTTCCTTCTTAAGCTTTGCTACAAAGCTTCTTACTGATCTTTCTGAAGCATCAAATTCATCTTTATAAATCTCACACAGCCTGTCATATACCCGCTTGGCAGTATGACGCTGCTTATGAGGTGCCTTCTCATCGTCGGTAAGCCATTTGATTACCAAGTCTCTATATGGAGAGAGCTTTCCTGATCTAACCTGTTTAGGTCGGATTTCTATATTAAAATTATCTTTCCCAACATACTTCTTTATTGTTTCAAAATCATGTCCTGTGATATTAGCAATCTTTCTTAAACTTTTCCCTTCAAATTTCTTCATATATTTGATACGATATACTTGCTCCATTGTTAGCATCTCCTTATTCTCCTTTTCAGTTTGGTCACTAAAAAGGTTATATTATTTGAGGGGTGCTTGCAATGGAGTTCTTCCATTTTATGCAGGGATTTTTAACTTCCGCACTGCTTGGTTTCTATTCTACCAAAAACAT
>JAOZHT010000009.1 GCA_026014735.1 Candidatus Bathyarchaeota archaeon | reverse complement strand
GGGGCTGTCGTGCTAAGCGACAGCCCAAGAAATATGCAAAACGAGCCAAAGCAAAAGTGCAAAGGCTCGTTTTGTGATGTAAACTGAGTCTGTGAAAACAACCAATTTACAAAAGGATCATATCGTAAACGAAAGCGGATATCAAGTGGCAATGCCGCTGGATTTGGGAATGCGGATCGATGCAGACGATACGGTGTGGACGCTGATCAAGGTCATGGAAAGGGTGGATTACAGCGAGTTAACCGGAACGTATCAGCGCAGGCCGCGTAAAGGCGAGGCAACTTCGAAACAGCTGTTCGAGCTCATAGTTCTGGGATTTATAAACGGGCTGTATTCCACTCGAAAAATAGAAACAGCCTGTCGAAACGATATTCGGTTCATGTATCTGCTGAGAGGAAAACGGGTGCCGGACCACAGCAGGATCGCGAGCTTTATCAAGGAACACCTCACAGACGGCGTGTTGGAGCGATTGTTCTATCAGATGGTAGAGTTACTCAGGGAACAGGGGGAAATAGCGTTTGAGCAACTGTATGTGGATGGAACGAAGATCGAAGCGAACGCGAATCGATACAGCTTCGTATGGGCGAAGTCGACGGGCAAATATGAAGCGCATGTGGATGAAAAGCTTATCGCACTGCTGGAGCGGCTGACGGTGGAGTACGGTATTGTACACGACGACGCTAAAGGATACCGGCAAGCGCTGCTGGAAAGAAAGGAAGCGGCGAGGCTTTCTTTCGTATACGGGCGAGGCAAGCGGAAACCACAGCTTCAGCGGGATATGGAGGAACTGGACGGCCTGCTCTCACGCAAGGCAAGATACGCCGGATACAACCGCACCTTCCGAGGCCGGAACAGCTTTTCAAAGACTGACCCGGACGCGACATTCATGCGGATGAAGGAAGACCACATGAAGAACGGGCAGCTCAAGCCGGGGTATAACCTGCAATTGGGCGTTGAAGGGGAATACATCGTCGGGGCGCATATCTGCTCGGAGCGCTCGGATGAACTGGCTCTATTGGGCCTACTGGAAAGAATGGAAGCGGGTTGCGGGAAGAAGCACCGTGAAATTGTAGCGGATGCGGGATACGAGAGCGAGGAGAACTACAAAAAGCTAAAGGTGCGTGAACAGATCGCCTACATAAAGCCCCAAAACTTCGAGAGAGCCAAGGCGCGCAAATACCGGAACAACAGTTATTTGCGGGACAATATGCCCTATGACGCCGATAAGGATACCTATACCTGCCCGGCGGGAAACACCTTTGCGCATATTTATGATACCAGGCGAAAGGGTAAATTAGGGTTTGAGACAACGGTAAGCGTCTACGAATGCTTCGGCTGTGACGGCTGCCCTCAAAAAACACTTTGCACCCGTGCCCAAGGCAACCGGCGCTTGCAGGTCTCCAAGGATTTCCTTGCCCTCCGGCAGGCGTCGCTGGAGCGGATATCTTCCGATTGGGGCAAGACCCTGCGCCTGAACCGCTCCATTCAGGTGGAAGGCGCGTTCGGCGTTCTTAAACAGGATTATGGGTTCCGGCGCTTCCTGCGGCGAGGCGAGGCGAATGTTTTTACCGAGATACTGCTTTACGCCATTGCTTACAATGTAAACAAGCTGCACAATAAAATGAGACAAAACAAATTCGGTTGCACGGTGCACCTGCTCAATTCGGCGTAACTTATGCACAATCGCATACGCGCTTGTCTCCAAATGACAGGCCAAAATCGGCGGGCTTATTTCTTGTCCTCTGATTTCTGACGTCTGTCTACGCTGCAAATGCTTCGGCCTATTTCCGATGGTTACGGCAAGAGGCTGTCGCGCTTT
>JAOZHT010000008.1 GCA_026014735.1 Candidatus Bathyarchaeota archaeon | reverse complement strand
ATAATAAATAGTTATCCGTTATTCAGTAAAATTACTAAAATTTTAATCATTAGGTCTGTTGTTTTTATTTAAATGATGAGGTCAATTTTGAAAAGTATTATTCTGAAAAAGTATTTGTCTTTCCTTTTCATTTTTAATAAATCGACTGAGGGGAAGGGACATATTCTTAAATAACTCATTTTAATCTTTCTATTCGATATCAGAACGAAATTCACTTCAACAAGTAATTTCTTTTTGTCTTTGAGCCAAATTAAGGCAACCTGTGCACTTCACCGGATAACTTCAATATACCCCCAAGTCAGGTTCCCGGTCATTATTACCCCGTGCCCCAGGAACAGTCGGCCATATGACAGCTGTAAGAAAATTTATTATCTTGACCCGTGAACGCTTTTCCATAAACAAAGAAAAAGAACCGGAAACTTAAACGGCACATGCATACTCCCTTCCGTTATCATTAGCCTGCCTGAATATGCTTTGATGAGAGACCTCTTCCGACTTACAGATGAAAGCACTGACGAAGTATTTGAGACCGCTTCACGGTTGCTTGACAGGTTCACCTGCCGGATAACAGGCACCGATGCCGCGCTAAAAGCCGGCGAGGCAATAAAGGAATTGTTCTCCGGATCCTGCGATAAAAGCGCTACCGAACCGTTCAGGGTACATCCCGGACAACTATGGAACATAGGGAGAATACTTGCCATTATCTTTTTGATTTCTTCAGTTGCATACTGGTTCGGCAGAGTTGGTGTGTACGTGTCGGTTTGCATTATCATTGCCGGTGCGGTGTATGGAATAAGTCATTTCATTTTTTACGTCAGCCTGTTTGATAAACTGTTTCCCGGCAAAAATGCCCAAAATGCAGTCGGGATTATCGAACCGGATAACCGTACGGAGCAACAGGTCATCGTTGTCGGGCATCATGACAGTGCATACGTGTTCAGGTACCTCAAAAGCCATCAGTCTCTATATGGCTTCATTATGATCATGTCGATCGGCAGTTACCTGTGCGGGACGGCAATCTCAGTATACAGGTTTCTGTTCCTGGTGATAGGCGGCCATGTCTTATACAGTGACATCCTGATGATATTAGTGATAGTTTTATCCGTAGCCGTGCTGCCACTGTTCTTCTTTATCACAAATGAACCCTCGCCTGGAGCCGGAGATAATCTTATCGGATCCGTTATCGCCGTTAAACTCTCTTGGATATTCGGCAAAGGCAATCCTCTTAAAATGAATCTCAGGAAGACCAGGCTGGTCTTCCTTAGCACCGACGCCGAGGAAGCCGGTCAGAGAGGGGTTAAGGCCTACATCCGGAGACATATCAAAGACATAAATGACACCCCAACATTTGTATTGAATATCGACAGCATATATTCTTATGACGATTTAACCTTATTGGAAAGGGACAGAAACGGACTGGTGCCTTTATCCGCGTTGCAGAACCGGAAATGCCTCGACATTGCCAGGCAGCTAGGCATCGGGATAAAACCCGGGAGGATCCCGTTCGGAGGAGGGGGAACAGATGCTTCATGGTTTGTAAAGCACAAAGCACAGGTAGCATCCGTCATAGGGATGCCCCTGAATTTTAAGAATAAGACAGCTTATTACCATACTCCCTCCGATACACTCGACAAGATTGAGCCCCGGGCAGTAAAATCCGTAATTGAACTTGCTGTTAATTATATTCTTGATCTTGATTCAACAACTTAACAGCATCCCGGACTGCACCTGAAGAGTAAGACTCAGTTCATTGCAGCGCTAATACTGCTCAGTCTCTATCGCCGGATACACCAGATTCTTTCTCAAATCCAGCAGACTGATCAGGCTGTCGCCGGAGAGGTTTATCACCGGGCCGGTTATGCTCATATCTGCATTATCTGCTTAATTCCCTGCCGGGCTGTCGTGCCGGCAGGTAGTTGGGCTATGCAAACCGACCCTGATCTGGCTCCATGTACCCGTACCGGCCCGGCCGTTTACTCCCGCTTCCTGTCATCGTTATATTCAACGTTACAAGGGCTTTGAGAACGCGTGGATACTGACATGGTCCCGGGGGCGACAATGTCAGGCTCAATCCAGATTCACCATGAACCGGTTAATATCAATTGCTCCCTGACTTACTACTAATTTTTAGAAGTTTATTATAAATTTATGCAACGTTTAAATCTTGTTGCTCAAGATATCTTTAATCAGATGTTGGTATGTAGGAAACGTTTACCTGATAAATATGTTATGGGCAAGGTTAACGAAAGAGAATGTAAGAACGGATAAAGAGAAGTTGAGAATGATGAATAACAATGAAAACGATTGGTTTACAATTGAAAAAATAGACGACGACACCTCGGTTATAAGCGAATATAAACATTGGGAAGAAACACATAGTTACGTACTAAACGGAGCAGAAAAATGCTTACTAATCGACACAGGTCTTGGCGTGGAAAATATCCTGGAACAAGTACAAAAACTGACAGATAAACCTGTTACGGCAGTTACGACACATGTACACTACGACCACTTTGGCGGACATAAATATTTTTCTGATTTTTACGTACACGAAGCAGAAACAGAATGGATAAATGGTGGATTTCCTTTGACAACAGAACAGGTTCGGGATTTATTAACAGAAGAACCGTGCGATTTTCCAAAAGACTTTGATGTCAATAATTATTATCTGTTTGAAGGAGTCCCGGCAAGAGTGTTAAAAGACAACGATACAATTGAACTGGGACGAAGGACAATACAGGTTCTGCACACACCGGGACATTCTCCCGGACATATGTGCTTTTTCGAAAACGATAGAGGATATTTATACACTGGCGATTTAATTTATATTGGCGAATTGTTTGCATATTATCCGTCAACAGATCCGGTTGCCTATATGAACTCGATAAAAAAACTGCTGCCTCTGCCGGTAAGGAAAATTCTGCCGGCACATCACGATATAAATGTCCCATTGTCGATTATCAAGGATATGGACAAAGCCTTCACCGGCTTGTATAATAAGGGGAAACTAAAACACGGTAGCGGAACTTTTTTGTACTCAAATTTTGGAATCAAACTATAGGATAATAATGACAAAAACCGGGAATGAAAAATCAGTTCATAACGTGCGGTCAAAGAATTTCCGGAGTGAAATGGTTATCCGGCCATCCATGCCATGAATTAACTATCTGTAACGGTGTATACGAAGGCAACACGCTCTCCCAGACGTTTGATACCGCAAAAACACTGGCAGCAAGCTATACCAGAAATTCACCTTATCAATCAATATTATGAAAAGTAAAGCACTTCTGTTCATCCTGTTAACAACTCATGCTTTTGCTTTCGGTCAAAGTGTTACTTACCAGTATTATGACAGGAACTGGGCCACATCCGATGAGCAAAAAGCTGATTATATACGTCAGATCTTAACCATTAACGATACCCTTTACCGGATAACTGAGACAGACAGATCCGGGAAAGTTTTAATGACAGGTGAGTATTACTCTTTGAACCCCAAAATTGAAAACGGAACTTTCATATTCTCCACAAAATTGTGCGGATTTGACACTGTCACCGGGCAATACAGGCAAGGAGACATGGTCGGGAAATGGTCGTATAAAAATGCTGATGCCGAGCCTCTTATAATAGACTACGATTTTACATTAAAAAACTGCTACAATATTGAAGAGGGGCAAACTGACGAGAATTCTATTTACGTTGTTGCCGACAAAATGCCGACATTCAAAGGGGGTGATATACTCAGTTGCAGAGTGTATATTAATAAAACTCTCCACTACCCCCCGATGGAAGCTTACAGGCGTATAACCGGGTTGACAATTGTGACATTCGTTGTAAATACTGCCGGAGAGGTATGTGATATAAGCATCACAAGAAGCTCAATGAATAAGCATCTCGACAGGGAGGTTTTAAGGGCAGTATCCGAATCCCCTGAATGGGAACCAGGGTTAATGAAAGGTAAAAAAGTTAATATAAGATTTTCTCTGCCATTCAGGTTTCCTCCCAGATAATGCGCCGGCAGAAAACAGATCGGTATATACAATTGGCGTTGCCAGTTTCAGAGTGCTGACCTGCCTAACCGGAAAATCAAAGACGTTTGCTGCTATACCGAACCGGACTGGTGTCTGATGCCACCCGGGGAAAGATGGCAGTTACGCTCTCCGGGATTGATGACAAAAACTCATTCCATCCCCTGCCCTGCTATAACTAACCCGCACCGCCAGACCCATGCATATAGCCTGAAAATATGCATCCGGAAGCCTTGAGGAAATATTGGAAACTGCATTCCGGTTATCTTAATTTATTGTTTTATTTGTATGGAGGCATGAGCAGAAGATTAATACTATAAACACACAGGGAACCAGAACGAAATCAATTATGAGAAAAATTATCTACGTTGCAGCTGCTGTTATTTGTTTTTCCGGCTGCGTTCAGACTACCACGAAGGATAAAAATATAACACAATCTGAAGCACAAGACTTGGATCAGGAAGACCTGGCAACTGCCATTATTACAATGGAAAAAACTGCACTGGAGAAACTGAACAAGGGAAATCCGTCCGGTTTTCTGGAAATATATGCTGATGACATCACCTATTTCGATCCTTTCCGGGAAAAACGGTTCGATGGATTTGAAAAAGTAAAGGCTTTCTATGAAAGCATGCAGGGAGCATTCCGGATAGACAGCTGCGAGATGATTGAGCCTGTTGTTCAGATAGCCGGTGAAACTGCCGTTTTGAGTTATAACCTGGTATCACATATCGGAAGCGATGTTTTCCGTGAAAAATGCACTGAAGTTTACAGGCAACAACCTGACAAACAATGGAAGATCATCCATTGTCACTGGTCAGTGGTAACATCCACGAGCGAGAAAGAGTAAAACAGCCACAAGCTAACGGCTGACATCAGTGTCACATAATCAGACACAGAATTTTTCCTTATTTTAAAACTAATACTGGCTATGGCAGTCAATGTAAATAGTCGATCCTTAAAAAGTATCTATATTGTTGATAACTAATAATATAAGTTAAT
>JAOZHT010000007.1 GCA_026014735.1 Candidatus Bathyarchaeota archaeon | reverse complement strand
GTTTTACCCGGGTGAAAGATAGGGATTTGGCGGATTTTTTGTTTTGTGTATCGGCGGTTGGCTCTTTTGCAAAAGTTAGTGCATCCCGAAGGGTGCGTGCTTTTGCAAATGTGCCAAACCAGGGTTGGACAAAAAATATGACAAAACCCTATGTGCGGTGGGTATTTCCACTACTTTTTCAAGTTTTTCCGCCTGTGTCCACTATGCTTCCACCTCTGTCAGATATACATTTACCTGTGTCGGATATGTTTCCGTTTGTGTCTAATGTTTATCGTATAACGTCGAATATTTGTCCGTTAATGCCAACAATATTTTTACCAATGCCGGACATATTGCCGTCTATTTCGGATTGTTTTCCGTGTTTGTAAAATTGTTGTTTCGTAATGACAAAAGACTTTCCGCTTTTGTAAAATGTTATTCCGTGCACGTATGATTGTTTTAGAATACACAAAAAAAAGTAAACCACCCTAAAAGGGCAGCTTACCTAAATTGAGTTGCAGCCACAAGAGCTGAAGAGAGACCAGCGGCACTGAACCACGAATGATATAAAAGCGGAAACGAGCCGAACGATGAACGTAGGAGACCAGCCACCAGCCAGCCAACCTACAACGAAAGATACAATAAAACATAATGCCCTTGTGCCCACAGGTTGGGGGCAAAAGGTGCAAGGGCAGACCAAAAAATACTACCCGACGACAGGAGGTGTGGAGATTTTTTGAGGCTGGCGAAGTGAACCCTTGTCAGCTTTTGGAACCAGCCTGTAACTTTGCTGTTATGTTTTGGTGTATTTGGAATTATTTGATTAGCAACAATTATTACCTTGTTGTACCGGAGGACACTCTACCGAACCATACGAACAAAATACGCAACAATCGCCCTGTTTTGGTTTTAAAACGGTATGGCAATTTTTACATTCATAAAAGAACTGACAGGAATCCTCCGGCATTTCTTCTTCTTTTTGATGCCCGCATGCAGGGCAGGTTATGATTGATTTGTATTGAATTTCCATATCTATACAGTTTTCAACAATCGGTTTTGCATTCTTTTTCAATCCTTTCATTCTCAATTTGAAAGGTTGTGTGTCCTATCCCGAATTCGTGTTCAAGTTTCTCCTGTAATTCAGAAATAAATTCATCGCTGAACCCTTTTGGCATTATCAGGTGGGCGGTTAATGCTATTTGGGTGGTACTCATAGCCCAAATGTGTAGGTCGTGAATTTCTTCAACACCTTTTTGTACCAACAGTAATTCCCTGACTTTTTCGAGGTTGATGTTTTTAGGTACGGCATCCAGCGCCAAATCTATGGAATCGGTAAACAAGCGCCAGGTGCCCCAAAGGATGACCAGGATGATGATAAAACTCATTACCGGGTCAATCCATTCGATTCCGGTGAGGTTAATCAATAATCCGGCAACAACCACTCCCAACGACACCCCGGCATCGGCAGCCATGTGCAGGAATGCTCCTTTGATGTTCAGGTCGACTTTTTGGCCTTTCATAAACAGCAAAGCCGTAATGGTATTGATTACCACGCCTATTCCGGCAACAATCATCACTTGAGTACCTGCCACGGGTTCGGGATTTTTGAATTTCCCTATGGCATCCCAACCGATGGCTATTACTGCTCCAAAAAGCAATAGCGCATTGAGTATCGATACAAGGATGGTTGTTTTTCGAAGACCGTATGTATATTTCCCTTTTGGCTTTATAGAAGCAAGCCGGATTGCTGCCCAGGCAAAAATCAAACTCAGAACGTCGCTGGCATTGTGACCTGCATCGGCTAATAATGCTGATGAGTTGGCTGCCAGACCATAAAATATTTCAACAGCAACAAAGGCGATGTTTAAACCAATGCCAATGGCAAAAGCTTTTCCGTAACTTTTTTGCGTAGTATGTTCATGCGCGTGTGCCATAATTGATTACTTCGAAAGTTTTAAAATCCTCACTGCCCCGCGCATCACAAAGGTGAAAACAATGCCACCAATGACCAAATCAGGCCATTTGCTGTTTAGTAAATACACCAGCACACCGGCCAGGATAACCCCGCCGTTCACGATGATGTCGTTGGAGGTAAATATGGCGCTGGCCTGCATGTGCGCTTCTTTGCTTTTGGCTTTGTTGATGAGCCACAACGAAACCAGGTTTCCGGCAAGCGCCAGGATGGAAACAATAATCATCCACTGAAAAAGGGGCGTTTCGCTGGTGCTGAAAAAACGCCGCAGCACTTCGGCAAAACCCAGCGTAGCCAGCCCCATCTGGAAATACCCGCTGATTTTGGCTACTTTTTTCTTTCGTGAAATGGCCGCACCCACTGCAAAAAGGCTGAGCCCGTAAACAATAGAATCAGCCAGCATGTCCAGCGAATCGGCCATAAGGCCCATGGAGTGAGAAATCCAGCCGGTGGTCATTTCCACCACGAAAAAGGTGAAATTGATGCCCAGTACCCACCAGAGTATTTTACGCTGTTGCGAATCGTCGGTGCCGGGCGGTAATTCCGTTTCGACTGTGTTTTCGAGTTTGTCCCCTAATTTTAGTTGGCTGATTGCCTGGTGGATTTCATCCACATCGCCTGAATGATATACCTCCAGCTTCCGGTTTTCAATATCGAAAACCAGGTTTTTAACGGATGAAAACCCTTCCAGCTTCGTCCTGATAAGGGATTCTTCGGAAGGGCAGTCCATTTTACTGATGGTAAATACAGATTTGAACATGTGAACTAATCTTTATGCAAAACCACATTTAAAGGAATAAAAGCGCCCACTTTCAAGCCCCAGTCAATATTATCAACAGGGGTAAACAAAAATACAAACGCATTTCCCACGTTCCCTAATTTGAAATTGGGCCCGGTCTGTACGATGAATTTATTTTCATCTATCATATACTCTTCCGCCAAAACCCACGATACCGGGATTTTTTTGTCGAACCCTACAAACCAGTATTCGTTGAAATTGTAAATGGCGTTGGCAAAGGGCGTGTATCCCACCGACAAATAGGTTTTATTATTGAACATGGCGCCCAATTCGGCATGGATACGGGTTATTTCCTTTTTGTTACCATCAAAATCGTACATCACAAAAGGGTTAACACGTACCCCTGTGATTACTTTTAACCGCTCGCCTTCCTGGGCATTCGCTGTGAATACCCAGAAAAGTGCGAAGGTTAATAACAACAGTTGTTTTCTCATTTTCAATTATTTTTGAACTACTTTAGGTTAAAATTTCAGCCGTATTATACGCTTTCAATTACCTTTTGAAGTTTCGACCTGATTTCTTCGGCAATTGCACTTAATTTGTCGTTTTGAACCGCCAGCATGGAAGCCACCGGGTCAACGGCAGCTACTTCTGTTTTGCCATTATCCAGCTCCTGCACAATTACATTGCAGGGAAGCATGGCTCCGATTTTGTTTTCCGCTATCAATGCTTCATGAGCAAAGGGTGGATTGCAAGCCCCTAAAATCTGGTATTTTTTGAAATTTACGTCCAGCTTCTTTTTTAAAGTAGCCTGTACATCAATTTCGGTCAACACCCCGAAACCTTCTTTTTTCAGTTCTTCGGTTACTTTTTCGATAGCTTCATCGAAACCGTACTCTGTTGTTTTTTCAATATAATACTTCATGATTTTTTGTTTTTCAATTCTGTGATTATGTTATGTTCCGGCTTTCCAAAAGACACTACTTCATCATCCACAATTAAAAGCGGCGATGTTTTTATTTTATACTTATCTATTAATTCCGGATGGTCTTCAAAGTGCATTACTTCATATTCTAATCCGGCATCTTGCAGTTGTTTTTCAAGATTTTTCCGGTATGCGCATGTTTTGGTTTTGGTAGCTGCTATAATAATTTTCATAGTTCTATTTTTTTTATCACCTTCCTTTCCCCTCTCTGGGAGGGGTTAGGGGAGGCTTCTATAAATCCTTTTTTCGTTCTTCAAACTCCTGTTTGTTTATTTCGCCACGGGCGTAGCGCTCTTTTAAATAATCGAGCGCCGACTTACTTTCGGGTGGGTTGCCGGGGCGGTTATTTTGACTCATTCCTTTAACAACCATCCAAACAACGGCAATTACGATAATGAGCCCTATAACCCACCACCAGCCCATTCCCATTCCCCATCCGTGACACCCAAATCCATCCATCATAACATTCTCCTTTCTTTTTATCGCTTGTTTTTTAAAAAACCGAACTGGTGTTTACCAACAATTGCTGCGACGCGACATCATCATCTGTTTACGAGAATTCATTCCCATATTACCTGCGTGCCAGCAATTTTCCGACATATCCCACCAATTGTAATTGTTGTTGTTAAAGTAGGTAAGCTGCTTTTCAGAGAGAAGTTTTTTTACCTGAACTTTTGTCTCCAGGTTGATATCCTCAATTTTTTCTTCCTTATCACGGATAGTGCTTCTCAGTGATTTCACCTTTTTTACATCCAGCTCAGGATTTGAATTTGCTGCCCGGTATTCCATTCTCAAACTGCGAAGCTCATTTTCGATTGGCAGTTTTTTCTCGTAGCTGTTTTTACGTAGCTCATTAATTTCCGTAATTTGTTCGGCTGTTAACGCATATTCTGCCGGGGTGTTGTAATTCCACCATTGGGCATCTGCGTTAGCCGACCAGTTTGAGTTACAGCAATGGTGCTGTGCCATTGCCTGCGATGCAGAAAAGACAATCAATCCTGCAAGTAAAAAAGCCATTTTAAATTTTCCAGTTTTCATAATTAATAATTTTTAATGTTATACATTCTAATAATTTCAACATCAAAATTACCAATAAGTTAGTGCAACACTATTGCAAAGTTAATCGCAGCGCGGGCACACCCCGTTAATGATGAATTGCGCATTATCATAGGTATATCCTTCAGGAAGTTTAATGTTGGGAATTGGAAGTTCTTTCATACAACGTGTCCTGCCACAACGCGTACAATAAAAATGAACGTGCAGGTCATGTATATTACAGGTACATTCATCATCGCAAACGGCATATTTAACCGAGCCTGAACCATCATCAACAGGGTGGACAATGAAATTTTCCTCGAATGATTTAAGCGCCCTGAAAATAGTTGAACGCTCCACTTTTTCAAACCGCTGTTCCAAATCCGCCAGGCTCAGCGCTTTCCCTGAATCTGCAAGTGTTTTGTAAACCAGGGCGCGCATGGCTGTTGGTTTGACGTTTTTCGATTCAAGTTTTTGTTCTATATCATTGTTTTCCATAACTGTAATTGTTTGACAATAAACAACATTTTATGTTTTTCAATTCCAAATTTACTAAAATTGAATACAATTGCCCCGACTTTTATTTCAAAGTAGAAGGCAAGGGTACTAAATTATTTCATCCCGTTTTCCAATCCCGTTTTCACCCTGTACACTTTTTCAACATCAGAAACATAGATAAACCCATCGCCCGGATTTAGTGTACAGCCATACTCGCAGATTATATTCACAATAGCATCAACTTTTTCTTTTTTTGCAACAAGTTCAAGCTTTGCTATTTCACTATCGGTTATTGAGAACTTTTGCGATACAAAAGCTTCTTCATCCTGAAATTTCCCTGTTCCTTCAGCCATTGAAATGGTCATGTTCTCAAACCCTGCATCTTTTAAATGGTGAACAATGTCGTTCACTTTGTTGGGCCTTATAAATGCTTTTATTTCTTTCATATCTAATCTTTTTTAAAAGTTTATTAATCGTCATCACCTGCTTCGTCTTTTTTCAAATCAGACAAAAGGTAGTAAGCTGCGTTCATTACAATCTGTGTATCATCGGGCAGGGGATTGAGCAATTTTATTTCGGTGTATCCCTCATCCTGTAAGCCGGTTATTACTTCCACCATCCGGAAGGCCATTACTTCATGGTTTTCACCTTCTTGCGTTTCTCCGGAATGTTCGCCGTGTTCTTCATCGCTTTCACCAGCATGGTTTTCCTCATGACCGTGTCCCGCTTCGGTGGCTTGTTCATCCAGCACGAAAATATAAGATTTGGTTCCTTCGGAAACAATGGCGTCATTGGGCAGCGTGCGGGTATAATTTTCATCGGTATGGATGTGGCCTGAAATGTACATGCCCGGAATAAGGCCCGGTACGGTTTCATCCAGACTGGCATGCACGTGCACGGCCCTGGCGTTGGCTTCAAATTCCTGGCCGATGGCAAAAATCGTTGCCGTGAGTTCCTTGTCGGGAATATTGGCCGCGGTAAAATGTACCTTTTGTCCTTTTTCCAGTAAATGCACATCATTTTCATACACCATAAAATCAGCATGGATTTCGCTGTTGTCGGTAATTTCAAATAGCATGTCCTGTGCCCCGGCATAGGTACCCATTTTCACGTTTATTTCATTCACGTACCCGTTGATGGGTGAAACAATGGGAACGCTGTTGGAAATCGTTCCCTCTTTAACTTTTTCGGGCGAGAGGTGCAGGAGTTGCAAGCGGGCTTTCAATCCCTGGTACTTTGCCTTGGCCGAATTATATTCCGACTTTACCTGTTGGAACTCCCTGCCTGCACCTACGTTGTTCTCGAAGAGTTCTTTCTGGCGTTCATACTCCATTTCCAGGTATTCGAGCCGGCTGGCTAATTCGGCAAAATCTTCCTGTAGTTTGATATAATCAGGGTGTTCGAGAATGGCGAGGGTTTGTCCCCTA
This sequence comes from Candidatus Bathyarchaeota archaeon, assembly GCA_026014735.1. Lineage (NCBI taxonomy): Archaea > Thermoproteati > Candidatus Bathyarchaeota > Candidatus Bathyarchaeota archaeon. Next base: position 7,000 of record JAOZHT010000007.1, on the reverse strand, counting down.
CGCACCATGTCGCCATGGAAAACTCTGATATCCCGCACATTTCCCCCGATTACTGCCGTAACTTCTGCCGAGCTTGCGGGCGGCACCTGCATCTCACCGTTTGTTTTTACCATGGTGGTGAGGTTTCGCATTTGGAAAGTCCCCAGTTCTAAATCCAGGGCTTCGCGTTGCTGTGGGTTAAGAAATACCACGCCTTCGGGACCCTCGTGTTCCTCCTGTTCCCCGGTTTCACTGTTTTTTTTGTTGTTGTTGCACGACATGAGTGTAACTACTGCAAGAAGTGCTATGATTATTTTTGATTTCATTGTATCTGTTTTTTAAATTATTGACCTGTAATGTATTCCAATTGTTCCTTAATTTCAAAATATTCACCCAGCCGGGACAAATATTCCTGTCTTGTTCTGATGGCTGATTCGGTATTCTGGATAAACTCGATATAACCGAGGCTGCCCAAACGGTAACCCAGGTTGGCGGCTTCAATTTGCTCGTCGGCAAGTGGCAGCGCTTCATTTTTATAATATTCCAATACCTCGCCCATCACCCTGTACCGGCTTAAAAGTTCTTTGTAGGAAGCGTTCAGTTCGAGCGCCCGCTGCTTGTATTGCTGCCCGGTCATCTCGTAATTAATACGGGCGGCTTTTGTTTTGCCCGACTGGGAAAAGAACAGCAAAGGAATGGAGATACCTGCCTCCCAGCCATAATAACCGGAGGTGCCATCGACCGACTGCCGGGAATACCCCAAATCGAGTTTGGGCAGAAAATTTGCTTTTTCGGCTTTCCACTCAGCTTCGGTAACATTCAACTGTTGCCTGTAAAGATTAAGCAAAGGGACGGCATTTAACGAATCAAGCGGGTAGGAAGTTTGAATGGTTTCATCCCATTCCTGCCCGGCATCGGCAATTTCAACACCATCGGGGTACATCAGGTACTGGTTCAGCAGTTGCAACGAAGCCATGTATTCGCTCTCTGCCTGTTTCATGTTAACCATTAATTCCTGGTATTTGGCAGAAGCTGCCAGATAAGCTACTTTGGATGTTTGCTGGGTTTCGAAACGCAAACCGGCAGCCCTGAGGAAATCGGCATAAACACTGTCGAGCCGGTTGTACAATTGGGTTTGCTTTTTGGCTACCAATGCCCGGTACCATGCAAGGCTCACGTTTCTGACCAACTCATCTTCGGTCAGTTCAAGTCTTGATTCGGCCAGGTTGATGCGCGATTCATTCAGCTTGTTTTTAGCAGGTATGCCAAACAGGTCAATTTCCGATTGCGCCAATCCAATTTGGGTTTGAATACCCACCTCACCATTGCCGGTCTCCTCCTTTCCGGTGTATATAGAGGTGCTGCCCAAATCATAAGCTGTGGCTTTCAGGGCCTTTTGTTTTTCAACATTGAGCGAAGCGGCTTTTAAGGAAGGATAATTTTCCTTAGCCCGTTCAATAGCCTGCTCAAGGGTAACGTTGTTTTCCTGTGCTTTCAGGCTGCCCGAAATTCCAAGCCCGCCGATGATAAACAACAGGATTATTACCGTGGTATTGAGTTTGGGCGCTTTCAGTTTTGTTTTGCCCGATTCGACCATGCGATATAAGACAGGCAACACAACCAACGTTAGAAGCGTGGAAGTTAACATTCCGCCAATAACCACAGTTGCAAGCGGACGTTGCACTTCCGCCCCGGCAGATGTGGAAATGGCCATTGGCAGGAAACCAAGTATATCAGTTGAAGCGGTGAGGAAAATTGGGCGTACCCGGCGAATGGAACCTTTTTTGATAATATCGCCCAGGCTAAGTTTTCCCTCTTCTTTTAACTCGTTAAAACCGCTTATTAATACCAGTCCGTTTAACACTGCCACACCAAACAGCACGATAAAGCCTACGCCTGCCGAAATACTAAACGGCATTCCCCGCAAGTAAAGCGAAAGTATTCCGCCCACTGCTGCCAGTGGGATGGCCATGTAAATCATCAGGGTTTGTTTAAACGATTTTGTGGCAAAGAAAACCAGCATAAATATCAATGCCAGAGCGAGTGGCACAACAAGTGAAAGCCGTTGGGTTGCCCTTTCGAGGTTTTCAAAAGCGCCGCCGTAGCGGATGTAATAGCCCGAAGGCAATTCCAGTTCTTCATCCAGTGTTTGCTGTATTTCTTCCACCAGCGATTTAACGTCCCTGCCTTCCACGTTAATGCCCACATACGTGCGCCTGTTGGTATTGTCGCGGCTTATTTGCATCGGGCCTGGCTGATAACTGATTTCCGCTACTTCTTTCAATGGTACCTGGTTGCCGGTGGGTGTGTTTACAAACAGGTTCCGAAGGTCGTCAATGCTTTGGCGGTGTTCTTCATCGAGGCGTATAACAAGGTCGAACATCCGTTCGCCTTCGTAAATTACCCCGGCAACACCTCCGCTAAATGCTGTTTCAACCACAGTGTTGAGGTCTTTAATATTGAGTCCGTACTGTCCCAGTTTGGTGCGGTTATAGTTAACGGTTATTTGAGGCAATCCACTGGTTCTCTCAGCGCTTATTCCTTCAATACCCTCAATTTCCGAGATTAAGCCTGAAATTTCTTCGGCTTTGTCGGCCAGCATATCCAGGTCATCGCCATATAATTTTATAGCCACATCCTGCCTGATACCAGTTAAAAGTTCGTTGAACCGCATTTCGATAGGCTGGGTAAATTCGTAGTTAATACCCGGCAGGTCACTTACCTTTTCTTTTACTTTGTCAATCAGTTCCTGTTTCGATTCGGCCTTTGTCCATTTGTCCTGTGGTTTAAGAATAACAAATATATCAGCAATATCCATGGGCATTGGGTCCATAGGAATATCAGCAACTCCAATACGGCTTTGAACAGACTCTACTTCGTCTGGAAAATTCTCCAGTATTATTTGTTCAAGACGGGTAGATGCATCCTTCACTTCCGATAATGATGTTCCCGGTTTCAGGAAAGCCTGGAAAGCAAAATCGCCTTCGTCCAGTTGAGGAATAAATTCGGCCCCCATACGTGAGAAAAGAAAACCACCGGAAACTAAAAGTATAAGTGCAATTCCCAATACAAGCCTTCCTTTGCGCAAAGCCCAGCCAATTACGGGTTCGTAAAGGTTTTCGAGTTTCTCTATAAAACGCTCGCCCCAGGTCTTTTTATCTGTTTTAGGCGGTCTCAGGAATAGCGCCGCCATCATGGGTATGTAAGTAAGGCACAGCACCATAACACCCAACACGGCAAACCCAAAGGTCATGGCCATAGGCTTAAACATTTTGCCTTCCACGCCTTGCAATGCCAGTACCGGGATAAAGACAATAAGGATAATAAGCTGACCGAAAAATGCAGAGTTCATCATTTTACTGGCTGAATTGTAGGCTATTTCATTTCGCCGGGGCAGGCCGATTTTTTCCCCGATAAACTCGTTCCGGTGCAGGTAAAAAATCATGCTTTCCACGATAATTACCGCCCCGTCGACCAAGATACCGAAGTCGATGGCACCGAGGCTCATCAGGTTGGCCCATACGCCAAACACTTTCATCATGATAAAAGCAAAAAGCAAGGCCAGCGGTATGGTCGATGCCACCAGTAACCCACCCCGAAGATTACCAAGGAAAATAACCAGGACAAAAATTACAATCAGCGCCCCAATCGACAGGTTTTCGGCAACTGTGGATGTGGTGCTTTTTATCAGTTTGCTACGGTCGAGGAATGGTTTTATCTCAACGCCTTCGGGCAACGATTTCTGGATTAACGCCATGCGTTCTTTCACATCCTTGATTACATCGTTGGAGTTTTCACCTTTCAGCATCATCACGATACCGCCTACGGCTTCGCCTTTACCGTCTTTGGTAAAAGCCCCGTAACGCACAAAACTTCCGTATTTTACTTCGGCCACATCGCGTATAAAAACAGGTTGCCCGTTTACATTGGCTACCGGCGTGTTGCGGATGTCATCGAGCGAGCGCATCAAACCTTCGCCACGGATAAAGTTGGCCTGAAAATTTTTCTCAATATAAGCCCCTCCGGTATTCTGATTATTATCTTCCAAAGCCTCGAAAATGTCGGCAATGGTCAGGTTCATGCTGCGTAGCTTATCGGGGTTTATGGAGATTTCGTATTGTTTGCCACGTCCGCCAAAGGAGTTTACCTCAACTACTCCCGGAACCATTGCCATCTGGCGTTTTACAATCCATTCCTGCATGGTGCGCAGTTCCATGTCGTTATACACAGTGTCGTAACCGGGCTGAACTTCAAGCGTGTACTGGTAAATTTCACCCAATCCGGTACTGATTGGCGCCATAAACGGCTCGGCAAATCCTTCCGGGATTTTTTCCTTAATTTCTGCCAGCGCTTCGCTTACCAATTGCCGGGGAAGGTAGGTTCCCATATTGTCCTCGAAAACTATTGTTACCACTGACAGCCCAAACCGGGAAACCGAACGAATTTCGATAACCCCCGGCAGGTTGGCCACCGATAGTTCCACCTGGTAGGTTACAAACTGCTCAATGTCTTCGGTGCCCAGGTTGGGCGCGGTGGTAATCACCTGCACCTGGTTGTTGGTAATGTCGGGCACGGCATCCAATGGCACTTTGGTCATTGACCAGATACCTCCGATGATAAGCCCTATGGTCATTAAACCAATGAGGGCTTTGTTTTTGATTGAAAAAGCTATGATTTTGTTTATCATTTGATTTCTTTTAATTATTAATGTGAATCCTGTACAGCATTTTTTTCTATGCGTTCAAATTTAATACGTTCGCAGTATCATGGCAATGCAAGGATGTCTAAGTCAACTGCTCAATATTTAAGAAAGAAAAATGAATTATATTTTGGGTGGTTGCCAGATAGATGCAACGGGACTTGAAATTGCAGGTTCTTTCAATTTAAAATCTATAGTAATTTCAACTAAATTGATAAAGGAAATACTAAAAAATGAAGGAAATGAAAGTGTTTGGCAACAATGACAAAAACAAAACGGGGAACATAAATCAGCATCGTTTGTCTGATTTGGACTTTGTTCTGATAATTCCAGGGAAACAGAATTTGTATTGGCAGCATGTACATCATTGCATGGTATGGCTGTTAAAACCATTACGTACATTGATAATATTACTGCTACATATTTCATTTAAAATACCGGTATTTTCTGAATTACAACGGCAAAGATACCCCAAAGTTCATGCAACCGGGTTGCAAAGTTTTTTTTTGCAATTTGAACAAATTCCTTTTACTACCATATTTACGCTTCCGAGGGAAAAGCTACTGGGGAGGTTTATTGTTGGAACAGGAATATCGTTTAAACAAAAAGTTTGATTGCAATTTGTGCAAAGAAAATGAACATGCAGGTCATCGGGTTGGCACTCGCAAGCTTCCTGGCACAGGGCATATTTTACAGAGCCCGAACCATCCTCAATCGCATGAATCAGTTTATTCTCCTGAAATGTTTTTAGTGTTCGATACAGAGTTGCTTTATCGGCTTTTTCAAATTTTTGTTCTAACTCGGGCAAGCTGATGGCTGTTTTTTGTTCGGTCAAAACCTGTAAAACCAATTCGCGCATGGCGGTTGGTTTGATATTGCGGGATTGGAGATTATTATCAAGTTTTTTATTCACTAATCTTGAAATTAAAAAAAATCCCTCAAAGGAGGGATTCTGTGTTATTCTATAATTTCTTCACCTTGTGTTCCAATTTTACGAGTTGCATTCATGTTAGCAACTACTTTACTAAATGTGAATTGGTCTTTTTTCAATTCATCATACTGATAATAGTTAGCTGCAATTTTACAAATACCGATTATTTCATCGTAAATTCCATTGAATATATTTACTGCTTCGCCTGAAACTTCTTTGCTGGTTTCTTTTAATGTTTCCTGAGTTACATTGGCTTCCTTTAATTGGTCTGCATAACCTATAATTCTATCAATTAAAGCTACGTTTGTTCCTTTATTAACGATTGAGGTCTTTAAGTCGCCGGTCATTCCTTTTTTGAATGTATATAGTAATTGAATTAAAGTTTCCTGGTCTCCTTTTTGAACATTGCGAAGGTTTTTGTCGTATCCCAATTTTTTCTTAATTTCCTTAGCTTCATTACCGAAGTCAACTTCAAGTTGGGTTTTCAAGAAAGATAAATCCCTTAACGCCGGAACTTGAATGGTTGCAAGTTTTCCGGTTGCATCCCTTAACTCTTTCTTTTTATCTAAGCCGAGATAATTCTCAATTGCATCATCAATTTTTGTAGAAAGTTCTGAAACGTAGGTTTCAGACCAGTTGCTTCTTGCAATTGACAGGTCTGCAAGATTATCACCCAAGGTTTGGGTAATTGTTTTTGACGCTAATAACATTTCAACGTCTTTTCTTTGTAGGTTCTTGTATTTGCCATAATAATTAAAATTTAGATAGTTATTAAAATTATTTCTTTGTTGATACTAAAAGTTCTCTTACATCTACGTTTAACACCAGTGCTATTTGAAAAAGTGTTTCTATTCTGGGTTGCATATCGTTCCTACACCATTTAGAAACCGTTGTCCTGTTCATCTTCATTTGGTCAGCCAGCCAGTTGTTTGTTTTTCCTTGTTCCGCCAAAACTGCCTTAATCCTGTTGTACACTTTCATTTATACCGTTTAAGTTAGAAATCAAATGTAACCAAATTTAATAATATTTAGAAAGCCAAATATTAAGTCTTAAATACCTTATTTTATGCTAAAATAGTATTTTACTCTGTTTTAAAAGCATGTTTTGGGTATTATTAAACAGATTTTGAATATTTTTTAGCCATAAATAAAAATATAATGATGATGATGTGGGCGGCGTAGTGTCTTTGATTAGAACCACTAACGTTGTTGACCGCCCATTGGAACGGACGTTGATTAGAATGCGGTTGGCAGGTGTTTTTTGGCGGAGTTTTTGACAAGCGGGTCTGAATGCTCTTTGCCGCCCGCAGGAACGAGGACGGCAATGTGCATAGCAGGGTGGGGTCTCAAAAACTATGACAAAAAACACGAGCGATGGTATATTCAAAAAT
>JAOZHT010000006.1 GCA_026014735.1 Candidatus Bathyarchaeota archaeon | reverse complement strand
ACACTGTTAATTTACAAATAACCCTGGATCCATGCTTTTACATAAATGCTATATGCAATTGGCGCTCCGCACCGCGAGAACTTTCTGGCTATAGAGGAACGTTAAGTGGTCGGCGGTGCGGCCTGCCCCGGCTCCCGCCGGGGACCCCCTCCTTGTGTCACAGCCTGCCCCGACTTATCGGAGGTTTTTGCCAACGCGAGAATAAACTAACAACAGCATAATCCTGCATCTCACCACGAGTGCAAAAACACCCCGACTCCACTAATCATTTCTTTGCCATTTTGTTCCGGCAAATACATACCTTAGAAGGTGAATCGATCTGTTTGTCTCTTTGGTTCAATCTGGATTGTGTGTATGATGCTGGTAAGGAGGTTGCCACTGGGACTGACGGGGCTGTGCATTAAGTAATACCTAAGAACGGACTGTAGCCTCTAGAACACAAATAACGCCTTGCCGGTAAATATAATATAATTTTAATGCACGCATAAATGTATTACAGCCAAGTGAAGAATCACTACAGTTCGAAAATAAAAAGTGAACTACCATCAAAAAATGATAAATTTGCATTATGGCAAAGGCAGACTATATCATATCATTGATTAAATCGCATTACAGCAATGAGCCTGAAAGGTTTACTACAACTGCTTTGCAAATAGCTGCGCATGAAGCCAAACTGGGGCATATACTTGTTGCCAACGAGATTAAGACCATCATTGACAAGGCAAAGGAAACAAAACATAAAACCAAAATTTTTACTCCCGAATTACAGGGATTGATACTGGAAAATGTTCCTGCCGTTAATTTATCGGATATCATTGCATCGGAAGATATAAAATCCAAGATCGTTAGGATTGTTACAGAATTTGTACAACGTGACAAGCTCCGCAAACATGATTTGGAAAACCGCAGAAAGATTTTGCTCTCAGGCCCTCCGGGAACAGGAAAAACCTTAACGGCTTCCATTTTGGCCAACGAATTGAACCTGCCTTTATGCACCATCCTAATGGATAAGATGGTTACAAAGTATATGGGTGAAACCAGTGCCAAACTTCGTCAGGTGTTCGATTTAATTGAGCAACGACAGGGCGTGTACCTGTTTGATGAGTTTGATGCCATCGGTGGGGAACGAAGCAGGGATAATGATGTTGGTGAAATGCGCAGGGTTTTAAATTCTTTCCTGCAATTTATTGAACGGGATAATTCCGACAGTCTGATTATTGCAATTACCAACAACAAAGCTTTGTTAGACCAAGCTCTTTTCCGGAGGTTTGATGATGTAATCCTTTATCACCTGCCCAATGGGGATGAAAAACTAGCTTTGTTAAAAACCAGACTATCGCAATTTTCGAAAAAACTAAAATTTACTGAGCTTCTTTCAAATATAAACGGATTAAGCCATGCCGAGATATCGCTTGCGTGTATTGATGCCATTAAAGAAACGGTCTTAAATGAAAAGCTGCAAATGAGCAATCAACTAATTTTAAAAGCTATCAAAGACCGTAATGCAGCATATCATAAATAATTTTAGTAAATGGCAGAATCATATAAACACATTTTTATTACAGGAAATGTAAACCGTGAAAAATACAAAACTCCATCATCAAGGGGTGGCCAGTCACGTATTCCTGTTCGTGACCGGGTATCACAAAGCCAAAAACTGTTAAAGCAGTTTGATGCTATTTGGCAGGCTAAAGCACTGATGCAAAAACAACGTGAGGCAGAACAAATTGCCACAAGAGAAGGAACTTATATTTCTTTCACCAGTGCAGCCGACCATGATTTAATTACTAAAAGTCTGGAAGATCTTGGAAAAGGTATTCGCTTACTGAATATTAAAGAAATTCCTGTTGGAGAAAATCACACACAGATAAGGGCAACAGTATATGTCCCTATCGGGAAAGAGGGATTGTTTATAAGTAAAATAAATTCATATCGTACAAAAAATATTACGACAATTACTTTTTTGAATGAGGTAGACCACGATGCTGTTGCTGGAGTAATTAATCAACTTGGGAATAATATTCGACTAAAAAAAATAAAAGATGTTATAATTAATAATGTGAATAGAACAAAGGCTTCTATTAATTTGCCTGTTGAACAAGAAGATTTTTTCAGAAGTGAGATTCAAAGACTATTTCCAAATACAGAAATAAAAATAACTCCTTCAAATGCTGATTTAGTCAATAGCATTGAAGATGTAAGTGTTGCTCTGTTAGAAGGTTTGTGGACAGATAACTTGCAAATGATTCCTACAGAAAACACAAAATGGTGTGAGGTCTGGTTGAACGTAAATACAAAAGAAAACCTGGAACAAAAACAAATTGCACAATTTCTTACAACACTTGAAACGATTGGCATTGAGGTTAAGCATAACAGTATTATTTTTCCTGAAAGAGCTGTTTTACTTATAAATGCAAACCGGCAAAGCCTTATTGAACTAATGCTGCAAAGCGATTTGCTTGCAGAGTTCAGGGCTGGACAAGAACCTGCAGGATTTTGGGTGAACGAAAGTTCCAAAGAACAACAAAACTGGGTCGAAAATTTACTACAACGAATTGAATTAGTTGATTCAAACGTTAAAGTATGCTTGTTGGATAGTGGGGTAAATAATGGCCATCAACTGTTACAGCCTTTAATTGACGATGCAAACACTTTAACAGTCGATAATGCCTGGGGAACAAATGACCATTCACCTTTGAGAGGAGGACATGGCACTTTAATGGCAGGAATAGCGGGGTATGGGAAACTTGAAGAAGCTTTAATATCTGGAAATATTATTTCACTTACACACAGACTGTGTTCCGTGAAAATTTTACCACGTCCTAATCAGGAAGAAACACCAAAGGAACTTTGGGGTGATGTTACTGCACAAGGAATTGCAAGGGCTGAAATTCAGAATCCCAATATGGTTTTGGTATATTGTATGTCAGTAACATCCACAGAAGATTCTGACAAAGGACGACCTTCTTCATGGTCAGGGGCAATGGATAATTTAGCATTTGGTGAAGGTGAAAATCAGCGACTGATAATAATTTCTGCAGGTAATATTAGTAATGAAGAATCATGGCGAAATTATCCTGATTCAAACTTTACTTCTTCTGTTCAAAACCCGGCTCAATCGTGGAATGCAATAGTCGCCGGAGCATACACTGAAAAAACTAAGGTATATGATGATAACTATCGGGAATATACACCCGTTAGTGACGAAGGTGAACTATCTCCATACAGTTCAACATCTTTAGTCTGGGAGAAAAAGTGGCCAATAAAACCCGATGTCGTATTTGAAGGTGGTAATTTGCTAAAAGCTCCTGATGATATTGTCACTCCACACGAAGATTTAGAATTGTTGTCTACTTCAAAATCATTCAACATTAAACCCTTTGACACAATTAATGCTACAAGTGCGGCAGCGGCTCAGGCTTCGTGGTTCGCTGCAAAAATTGCTTTTGAATATCCTGATGCATGGGCAGAGACCATTCGAGGCTTAATGGTTCATTCAGCACATTGGAATCACGCAATGTTTAATCAAATGAATGTACAGCCAGGCAACAGGACCAGTTTTAGAAACTTATTGAAGGTTTTTGGTTTTGGGATCCCGCAAATAGACCGTGCTTTATACAGTCAGGAAAGTGCATTGACTTTTATTGCTCAGGAAAACATTCAGCCTTTTAATTACAAAGCAGGAAGTAGCAGTCAAGCAGAAACAAACGAAATACACTTTTTCAATCTTCCATGGCCAGGCGACTTATTATTGGGGATGGACCAAATACCTGTAAAATTGCGAATTACACTATCTTATTTTATAGAGCCAGGTGCTGGTGAAATAGGGTGGAAAGATAAATACCGTTACCAGTCACATGGTTTACGTTTTGATATAAACAATTCGGATGAAACTGAAGAGCTCTTTAGAAAGCGAATAAATATTGCCGCAAGAGAAGAAAACGAAGAAATAAGCACCTATTCAGGAAGCAGTCGATGGGTAATCGGAAAGGATAATCGCAGTAATGGATCTATTCATTCAGATTTTATTGAATTGACAGCAGCGGAATTAGCAACCTGTAACCACATTGCAGTTTATCCTGTTATTGGCTGGTGGCGTGAAAGAAAACATTTAGGGAAGGTTGAAAACAGAACACGCTATTCGTTAATTATCTCCCTTGACACCCCGGCTCAAGATGTTCCATTATATACAGCTGTTAAAAATCTTATCGAAATCCCTATAGAAATTAGGACAACATAAAAAACTTAGTTGTTGAAGAAAATCATATAATAGCAATGACCAACGCGAATGTATGACAGAACCAGACGGTAACAAGGTATATAAAACATTTGGCGGGAAGTGCTAATTTTAAGGGCGGTACATTAATGAACATCACAACGATTTGATAGGAAATCGCTTTAAAATGCCAAAAGTTTCATATACCCATCCATTAGACAGCATGCTAAAACTAATGCTAATAATTCAAGTCATTAGGAATTTATTTTTGTATGTACTATAACATATTTGTACAAGATTCAACTCGGAAATTTAACATTCTAGGGATATCCGAAGAAAAAATGCCCAAAGTTGTGAATGCCTACCTTATGGGGGATCCTTCCTTAACCATTTCTGGTAAAACATTTTATTTTGAGGACATTTCAATATTTCGAATTTTTTGTCATGATGATAGTAACAATGATTCTAGAGAGAAAAGTATTGTTTTTTACATGAACAATGAAAACCATCGAGTCAAAACACTTAATAGCTATTATTTGCCAGTAAAAACTCTCAAGATGATTGGGAAGGAAGTTACTGAACAATTTATAGGCGATTATGCATACGGAGAAAAGTCCAAATCAAATCAAACCAAAATTCAAATTAAAAAAGATGATTTCATCAATATAAAAAGGATAGATGAACTTAAGACTATTTCGCATCATAAATTTGATCTCACAAGATTAATAAAACTTTGTGAAGAGCTGAATGACAATTTTATAAGTGGAAATTATTTAACAGTTGGCATGATTGGCAGAACAATAATTAATCATGTACCACCAATTTTTGGACTTAATACATTTGACGAGGTTGCTAACAACTATGGGGAAATGCAAAAGAACACAAGCTTTAAGAAATTAATGCAAAACTTGAATAGGACACTTAGAAACATTGCCGATGGTTATCTCCACCAAACAATTAGACCTTCTGAGACATTACCAAATCTTACCCAGATTGACTTCCGAAAAGAAATGGATGTCTTACTAGAAGAAGTCGTTCGATTATTGAAGAGAAGCACGACCGCATAACAGGTAGGTATATGCAATTAACTCCCCCGCTAACGGGCTCGTTGAGCTCGGTCGCGAATAAAAGCCAATACGATAGATAAAGAGAAAACAGTGACCTCAGTTGGCGCTCCGCACCACGAGAGCTTTCTGGCTAAAGGGGACTGTTAAGTGGTCGGCAGTACGGCCTGCCCCTGACGGGTACCGTCAGGGGTCTCCCTCCTGGTGTCACAGCCTGCCCCGGTTTATCGGGGGTTTTTGCCATCGCGACAATAAACAAAACAACATCAAAATCCCACATCGCACCACGAGTGCAAAAACACCCCGACCTTCTTACAATCGGTACTGGGCACAACGCGCCACTGCGAAGCAGCGCCAACTGTACAAGCCGTCTAACGTTCTTTGCAAGTAAAACAGTAACTATGGGAAATGTTTAAGAGAAGAATACTTATATCAAATGAAGATTTATGTCTGGTTTAAAAGATCATTGTAAAATCTATATCATCGAATCCCAGAGAGATTCGGATATTCTGGACAATCGTACTGAAGGTAGGGCATTGTCTGCTTCATTAGATTTGGCCCAAATTCAAAATATTTATTATCAAGTGGTTACAATTGAAACACTTGAGGAGTGTTTTAGAATTATATCTGATGATATTAGCTTTAATCGGTTGAGAGGCTTAATTGCTCCTTTTATCCACATTTCAGCTCATGGAAATAGAGACGGTATAATTTTAACCGATAATACATTTATCGACTGGGATCGAATGAGACAATATATTGACAAAATAAATGTTGAAATAGGGTTCATAAAGCCTATACCTTCAAAACCTAAATTTAATGTAAGTGTCTTAAATTTGTGCTTTTCAACTTGTGAAGGAATTAATGCAAATAAAATTCAAGGTGATTTATCTGACAATAAATATGTATGTCTGGTTGGCCCTTCTACTTCAGTCGATTGGTCTGATTCATTAATCGCCTTTGTAACTTTTTATCATCAAGTTTTTTATAAAAATAAAACTGCTTCTGAGGCTATTACAAATATGAATGCAGCCTCAGGATTAAATAATATATTTCAAATTTCCAATGGATCTGGTCTAAAGTTGTCCGAGTGAACGTACTAATAAGAATTATTATAATAATGCCTGCACATAACAGGTCGGTATAGATTATTGGCTTCTCCGCATTGCGTGTAAACAGGAAAAAGAAATACAGTGATTTCGGGAAAATGAAGTGCAGTAAATTAGGGAACAAGAGTGCAGTGTTTTCGGGAACAATACTGCAGTGACTCTGGTGTAAAAATATGCCTAATTTCTCGTAAGCTTTCATCAAGTTTTAAAAAATTGTCTGTCTGTTTTGCATTCTGTAACTCTTGCCCTGGAGTTGGATTAACTGGCACTTACAGAGCAAACGGTCAAGCAGAGCAGTAGCCAGGGTCTCATCGTCGACTGATCTGGCCCACTCTGCCGGTGATTTGTTGGTTGTGATTATGAAAGAGGTGGTCTCGTAGATCTGATTTAAGAAGACAAAGAACCGGTTGCCATCTTCCCTTCCAAGAGGCAGAGTCATAACATCATCAATAACAATAAGCTGAGCTTCTGTAAGCCTTTTAAACTCCTTACCTGCGGTAGGGGTGAGTTCTTTCAGCTGCAGGGTGGCCAGGATATCATTCAATCCACAGAGGTATGCCTGAATATTATTTTACCAAGGCATGTATTATATTCAAAATCGTTCTCCTGTATCTTTGTCTTATGGTTGATGTCCACGATAAAAAGACCCGTAGCTACAATATGAGCCAGATCAGGGGTAAGAACACTAAACCCGAAATACTGGTACGTAAGTTTCTGTTTTCACAGGGTTTCAGGTTCAGGCTTCATGATAAAAAATTGGCGGGGAAACCGGATATAGTGTTGCCAAAGTACAGAACTGTCATTTTTGTTAACGGTTGTTTCTGGCATGGTCACGAAGGCTGCAGGTATTTTGTTATACCTAAAACAAGGACTGAATGGTGGGTTGATAAAATTGAGTATAATAAGGTGTCTGATGCTCATAACTTTCAGGTCTTGCAGCAATTAGGCTGGAATGTTTTAATTATTTTTGAGTGTGAATTAAGGAAGTATAACAGAGATAAAACATTAAATGAACTCGTCAGTAAGATACATTGATCTGTTTGCCGGTGCTGGTGGACTGTCAGAAGGATTTATAGGTGCAGGATACGAACCTGTTGCTCACGTTGAGTCTGATGCTGCCGCCTGTTATACCCTTAAAACAAGACTTGCATTCCATTACCTGAGAAGCCAGAATCAACCTGAAATTTATAGCAGTTATCTTAATGGCAGTATTACGCGTGAACAACTATACTCTTATCTGCCGGAAGATTTACTGGCATCAGTAATCAATAAAAAGATAGGCGAGGAAAACGACTCGGTTTTCGGGGAGATTGACAGATTACTTGGTAACGAGAAAATTGATATTATAATAGGAGGTCCCCCCTGCCAGGCCTATTCCCTGGTTGGCAGGGCCAGATCAGAAGACGGCATGAGGAGCGATCCCCGCAATCATTTTTATGTTCAGTATGCAAAGTACCTTGAAAAATACAAACCCAAACTTTTTGTTTTTGAAAATGTACTTGGACTGAAATCTGCAAAAAAAGGCGCCTATCTGGAGAATATGGAAAGGCTCTTTCTGAAAAAGGGCTACCTGATGAAATTATATACTCTCACTGCAGGGAACTTTGGTGTTTTACAGAATAGAAAACGGATTATCATACTGGGCTGGCAGAAAGAGAAAAATTATATTCTGCCTGATCTTGAAAGCATTAATATTGGGGCAGGCTTTTCTGTATGCAATATTTTCAGTGATCTGCCTGAAATAAGTGCCGGACAGGATTATGATAAAGGCATAGAATACAAAACCGGGACCAATGAATATCTCTCTGCCATGATGATCAGAAACGGGAAAGATATTCTTACCCAGCATATTACCCGGCCGCATACGGAACAGGATAAACAGATATATCGTTTTGCCGTAAACAAATGGAATGAAGGCAGGGAAAGGCTTGATTACAATGATCTGCCTGATGACCTGAAAAGCCACAAAAACCGGCATTCTTTTGTTGACCGTTTCAAGGTGGTTGCCCGGGAACTGAGCAGGTCACAGACAGTTGTTGCTCATATTTCAAAGGATGGTCATTATTATATCCATCCAGACATCAACCAGAATCGCTCAATAAGCGTGCGTGAGGCAGCCCGCCTGCAGTCCTTCCCTGACAGCTATTATTTTGAAGGAGTCAAAGAGGGTCATAACCGGACAGCTGCGTTCAGGCAAATCGGGAATGCTGTTCCACCACTAATGGCTGGAAAAATTGCCACATCCTTGAAATATCTTTTGTCAAAAAGCTAAATCAACAGAGAAGTGAACTAAAATGGATGATGATTTAATCCAAAAACTGAAATATTCTTTTATTGGACAAAATGAAGCCTTCTCACTTCCATTGTCGTTGATAGATTCACTTAAACTAATTTCTAGATTTTTTGCATGTAATACAAAAAACAAACTATGTTTGGTTTTTCCTTCAAAGGAAAATGTTGCACAATGGCTTACACTTCCTTATGTTTTATTTCAGATTGAATCAGATTATAAACAATTCAAAAATGAGATAGCAGAGGCATTAGAAACTTATAAGAAAGGTGATTGGATTATTTTAAATAACGATGCCGTTGTTGAATGGATTGGGAAAAAACATGAAGGCTTTGTTTTCAGACATAAAGAATACAATGAAGTAGATACCATAACAGTTGATATTAAAAACATATCAAAAATTCAACCTGCGCCGCCAAATCGAAAAGCATTGTCTAGTTATAAAAGAGTAATTGAAGCTCTCAACAATACAAATAGAAAGCCAATAGATGAAATACTAGGAATAAAATCTTATGATAATAAACTTTTTCAGAAGAATTCTATTTGTTTAGTGAGTAAGATCATTTCATTTGAAAACTCAATATCTAATATTTCATTAAATGGTTCTTATATTGAAGAGTATTTTAAATACAGTAAAATAGATGAAAGCGGAGAAGTAGATTTTACAAACACTCTTCTAATTTCCTCTAATCTTTCAAATCTTTCTTTGTACCTGACACATTCAAAAACAATCTCTAAAATTATTATTGATGGTTTTAATTCCATTTATGAAAGAGGAACTGATTTTTCGGATATCGATGCTAAAAATATTCATACAATACTTATTACAGACTTATCTGAGATAGAGAAGTTTGAAAGTATTGGCAAATTTGGTTTTGAGTTTTTCAATTTCACTAAAGAGAAATTACACCTGGAACAAATAACGAAACTATCACCTTTTTATTCGTTTGAAAAAAAAATTGATAAATACCTTGCGTTCAATGTGGTGAAAGAAATATGTATTGATGAAGATTTGGAAGCAATCACTCAGAAAATTCATTCTATTGAAAAAGATGATTCGAACAGTGACCTGAGTATTCTCAAAGTTTCACTTATTCAAATAACCAATCATATTTCAAGAATTTCACACATATTATCAGAAGTAGAAATTTCAGTTTTAAAGGATAAAATCAACAAGATTGAAAGCTCGTTCTACGATTGTAGAATCTGGTTGGGCGATTCGCAGAATTTAATTGAAGAAAGCATCTCACTTCTCAAATCTGTGGCTGAAAGATTTGCAGTAAGTCCATCTGAAAAGTGCATCAGGTTAAAAACGCTTTTAAACTCAAAACATTACGAATACATTATATGTTCAACTGAAGAAGAAGCAAAGACATTGGCTTCTTCTTTTACTGATAACTCCTGCAAACCTAAGATAATATCTGTAGCCGATGTGAACGACAAACTACTTTCCGGCAGACCGCAGATAGCACTTCTCACCGGGTGGCCTAAGTATACAAATGTTAATAGAATAATTTCATCTTTTCTTTTTTCGGAATTGACTGTACTGTTTTATCAATTCGAGAATAAATATTATAATTCACTTCAAAGGAGGAACCGCAGGTACTGTGAAAACATTAAAACAACAATTAATATTAATGGTATCCGTTCAGAACCCGGTTCTAAAACGAGAAATGGGTTTGACGATCTTTATAATGGCGATGAAGTGGTTAAGGCAGGTTATGAAATTTCGTTTGATGTTTCGGATTTTGAACTGAAACTTGATAGCGCACTGTATTCAAAATATTCTGCAAAAGGAAGTCTTCTTGATAGCATTAAAGCAAAAAGGATAGTTTTTGAAGGCGCTTTTTTTATCTATTCAACCGAATCACATAGATTCCTGGTCATTAATGAATTACTTGAAAAACAGGGGAAGAAGGCAGATATATCCAGAAGAAAAGTTGAATCACTTAAACCAGGTGATATTATTGCATTTATAAGTACAGACAGAGATATTCTGGTTGAATTAGTTGAGAAGAGTACAAACAGACAGAATTTAGCAGCAGTTAAGAAATGGACTGACTTATGGAAAAATTTGTTAAAAGAATATGTTGCCAGAGAAGAAAATGATTTCAAGAAACTTGTTGATGAGTTAAGAAATAATGATTGTAAGAAGCATGAGGTGACAATTAGAACATGGTTACAGGATGAAAACAGAATAGGTCCAAATGATGACTCTGATTTAATCAGCATTGCTATAGTAACAAATTCGCAGGAATTGCTTGATAATATTTCTAAAGTCAGAGATTCAATCAGAAAGATGGTAGGTTGGAGAATGAAAGCTTCTGATTATATTTCAAACCAGATTAAATCACAAATCCATAACATAATCGATGAATCTCTTATCAACTCAAAAGTTGAAATTGAAGGTTTAGGGAGCGTAACGATTCTGAAGGTTGGTAGTATTTCCAATAACTGGGAAGAAATTGATATTCGGTTTGTTAACAGACTAATTGAAAAAGAAACCATATAATGGTAAAGCTCTTACCACCATATATTGACAAGAGCTGTAAAAGCGCAGGTGAGAAAATCCTGTTTGACATTTTCAAAAACAGTCAGTTCACCGCTGACTGGATTATCCTTCATTCACTTAACTTGTCTCAGCACACTGTCCGTTTGTATGGTGAAATAGATTTTTTGATTATGATTCCACAAGGTGGAATTTTTATAATGGAAGTAAAAGGTGGAGATGTAAAATGTATTGATGGTGTCTGGCATTACACCAACAGATATAATGCTGCAAATACCAGCAATGTAGGACCATTCAACCAGGCAAGAGATGCCATGTTCTCTCTACGTTCTGCAATTGGAAAGGAATTTGGGAAAGGGCACAGGTTTACAAAGATTTTATACGGTTTTCTGTGTGCTTTCCCTCATATTAGTTTTAACAAACATAGTATAGAATATGAGCAATGGCAGATTCTTGACAAAGATTCAATCAATAAGGGATTAGAAAACTTCTTTCAAAATCTTACAATACAGATTACTAACAAACACAAAAATCAAAAATGGTTTTCTGAAGAAGAATCATTACCAGATGCAAACGATTTGAATCTGCTATGTGATTTTCTGAGAGGAGATTTTGAAAGAGTGCGTACTGTAAAAGAAAGATTGGCTGAGTTTGATAAAGAAGTAAAAAAATATACTGAAGAACAATACCGGATACTCGATTCAATTCAGCTGAATGAACGAAGTGTTATACAGGGAAGTGCTGGCACCGGAAAAACGATGATTGCGATTGAATCGGCAATAAGAGCTGCCGCAGAAGGCAAAACTGTTTTTCTCACCTGTTTTAACCGTTTAATTGGAGAATGGATGCAAAAACAGATTGAAGAATGGAATGACAGAATTACGGTTTCAAGTTTGCATAGCTTCCTGTTTGAGCAATCAAAAGGTTTTGATTATGATAAAACACAAAGCAGCAGACAAGATTTTTACAGGAAGTATTTACCTCTGTTGTTAAAAGATATTTATCAAAAAGGGATTAGTAAAAAATTTGACAAGCTGATAGTTGATGAAGGTCAGGATTTAATCAGAGAGGACTATCTGAGCTTGTTTGATTCAATGGTATCTGGAGGCTTGTCAAATGGCTCCTGGGAAATTTACGGTGACTTTGAAAGGCAGGCAATATATGCACAGGTTTCAAAGACAGAGATGGTTAATCTGCTGAAAGAATATGGCCAGCACACAAACTTTCTTCTGAAAATTAATTGCCGTAATACAAAGCAGGTTGGTGAAGAAACATCACTGATGTCAGGATTTGAAATGCCACCATTTTTACTGGAACACCTTGAGGGAATCCCTGTTGAGTACTTTTTTTATACTGATGAAGCACATCAGAAAAGTTTACTTGCAGAACAACTTCAAAAGCTTAAAAAAAACAGACTCCCCAATAGTGAATCAGTGATTATCTCCCCAAGAAAATTTGAAAGCTCTTGTGTTGATTCTGTCCCGGGGTTTACAATCAGAGAAATAAAAAACAACAGAGAAATTTCTCCGGAACAGCCATTTTATGGATTTGCAACAGTTCAATCATACAAAGGCATGGAGAGCAATTATGTTCTGATAACTGACATTGAAGATTTATCAAGCGAAATTGCCAGGTCATTGTTGTATATAGCCATGAGTAGGGCAAGATATGGTTTGATACTTTTCATTTCCGAGGCAATGAGAAATGAATACAGGGAAATTCTAAAACGAAAGCTCAGTTGATGTGAGAGAAGACATTCTGAAATTCTTATACAAGGAATTAATAGGTCCCGACCCTGTAAAGCCACACGTACAGGATAACGGAGAAGAAATTTTACTGAACGAGCCACCTAGATTACGTTATGGGGCAGGTGCATTATTCCCACGATCCGCTACTATTGAAAAACTAGATTTTACCTCTTCTGAGGAAGAAAGCATTTTAGAAAACCCCGAAAATGAAAAAAAAGAAGTTGATGACCCTGTAAAAGCAGATGACAGTAATGCCCCTGTTGACATGGCAGAAGACTTTGAAGAAGAAATCGGTCTAGCCAACTCTTTTCTTCCATCGGCAATGGGTTTCAGTTGCTTTTCCAGAATTCCCAAAGATGGTTTTTCTGTTAAAGTCAAAGCTGGAGTTTATGAAATCAGAGATTACAGTTACCTGAAGGAAGATGGAAATGCAATTACAAGAAAAGCATTCTTCAGAATATCACTTGACCAGGAATTTATTCTGAATACGGGTGAAATACCAACACAATCAGGAAAAACCACAGACAAGCATCTTTATGACAAAAACGGAAAAGAAACAAATCTCAAACTGAATATACGTAACAGAACTCATGAAAATGAGAACGGCAAGAACATTCATCTTCTTACTTTTACTCTGATTAATCAGAATACTGGAGGCACAGAAAACATCAGAAATGAAGATTGCTTTTTTCAGGTTTCATTTTCAGTAAGTTCCAGTGAAAAATGCTTCTGCCAATACAAAGCTGCCGCATCAAAAACAGATAAGGACGATGAGAAGTCAAATCTCCTGTTATTCAGGAAGAAAAAGACCTTTGCAGTAGGACATGGTTGCTCTCCATTATGGAACGATAACGATATTGAATTCACAGATTCAATTTCAACCGAAGCAATTCCGGTTTATGAAATGAAGCCAATTGTTCCGAATGAATTGAAAAGTGTTGAACTGAAAATGTTTGACATGTGTGATCTGTCTCGTAAAGATATTACTACACATCTTGTCAGACTAAATTCAAAATACGAATCATGGATAAACCAACAGGAAAAAACAGCACATGATGAATTGAAAGATGAACTGCTCGAAACTGCTCTGAGGCATATCGAGAGTTGTCGTTTATGTTTACAGCGAATGAAGGAAGGGACTGACATTTTGCGAAGCAATGAAAAGGTAAATCGTGCTTTCAGGTTAATGAACCGTGCAATGCTATTACAGCAGCTGCATTACAGTATAGAAACCAGAAACTGGATTATTGACAAAGGCAACATTACAGGCCTGAAGGATGCAATCATTCCTGATATAAATGACAGTACAACATGGAAGCCTGGTCTTGGTTCATGGAGACCTTTTCAGCTTGCTTTTATCCTGATGAATCTTAGTGCAATGTCAGATGCAAGCCATGCAGACAGAGAAATGGTTGACCTGATCTGGTTCCCGACAGGAGGAGGCAAAACCGAAGCATATCTGGGGTTATCTGCATTTACGATTTTCCTGAAAAGATTAAAGAACAAAAACGATGAAGGAACAACTGTGCTGATGCGTTACACACTGCGACTACTGACAGCACAACAGTTTCAAAGGGCAGCATCTTTGATTTGTGCATGCGATAAAATCAGAAAAGAGAATGAGGAAGAATTAGGAACATCAAGAATTTCGATTGGACTTTGGGTTGGGGAATTAACTCCGAATAAAAGGGATGCAGCAAGAAAGGCATTCCAGATAATGGAGCAAGGCAGGGAAGAAGAAAATCCTTTTATTGTTTTGAAGTGTCCCTGGTGCGGCTCACAGATGGGTTATCTGAAAGAGTCCAGAGCAAACAAGGTGAAGGGCTACAAGAGGAGAAAACCTGGAACAAAAGAAACAATCGTTTACCAATGCGATAATCAGCAATGTGATTTTTCGAAACCCGATTATAATTTACCATTGATTGTTATTGATGAAGACATTTATGACTCTCCGCCTACTCTTTTAATTGGGACCGTTGACAAATTTGCGATGCTGACATGGAAACCTGAAGCAAAAACGCTTTTTGGTTTCAGAGGAAACGTCAGACCTTTTTCCCCACCTGAACTTATTATTCAGGACGAGTTACATTTAATTTCAGGTCCATTGGGTTCAATGGTTGGTTTGTATGAAACAATGATTGAAGAACTCTGCACTGCAAACAATATCAAACCCAAAATCATTGCTTCATCAGCAACTATCAGCAGAGCTAAAGAGCAAATCAATTCTCTCTATGGCAGAGGTACAGACAATGTGAATATTTTCCCAGCACAATGTTTAAATGCAGGCGATTCATTCTTCGCATATGAGGATACAACTACCACAGGTAGAATATATGCTGGAATATTTGCATCTGCATTACCCTCACATGCAACTGCCCAGGTGAGAGTAATTTCTGCGTTACTGCAATCGGTAAAATCAATTTCGGTTACAGAAGAAATTCTGAGAGACCCGTACTGGACATCATTGATATACTTCAATAGTATTCGTGAATTAGGTCATGCAGCAACCCTAATTCGTGCAGATATAAGGGAATACATGAATTCTATCTGGATCAGAAAGGCAATCAAAGGGGAAGAAAGAAGGTTTATAAACCGCGACATTGAATTGACAAGTCGTATTAATAGCAGTGACATTCCTGAATACCTGGAGCAACTTTCAAAACCGTGGTCTGGTGATAAGTCAGAATTTCCGGTCGATGTTTGCCTTGCAACCAATATGATTTCTGTTGGAGTTGATATTCCAAGGTTAGGATTAATGACAGTAATCGGACAACCAAAAACCACTTCGGAATATATTCAGGCAACGAGTCGCGTTGGTCGTTCAAAAAAAGGTCCGGGACTTGTCTTAACGATCTATAATTGTTCAAAGCCAAGAGACCGTTCACACTTTGAACACTTCCAGGAATATCATTCGAAAATCTATAGCAAAGTGGAACCGACAAGTGTTACTCCATTTTCAGCACCGGCAAGAGAAAGAGCTTTGCATGCAGTTTTGGTTGGACTAATCAGATGCTATTCAGCTGACCAGAGCGCAAACACCCCAAGGCCCTTTCCACAGATAGAGATTATTGAAAGAGTAACACAAATAATCTATGACAGAGTTAATCTGATAGATGAGGAAGAATATAACAAAACACTGCAATTAATTGAAGAAAAACTTGAGTATTGGAAAAACGAATTACCTCTTGTGTATGGTTCTTTCGGTCAGCAGACAAATACACCATTAATGTACCCGGCTGGAACAAATCCATCTGAAGATATAAAGGTGCGAGCATGGTCAACACCAACATCAATGAGAAATGTTGATTCAACCTGTGAAGCATATGTAATTCCTGCAGAATATATAAACATTGACAACTAAAATATGCCAGCCAAAAAGCCAATAAGAAGGTCACAGTTGATTTCTCCCTGGGGTGTTGGACAGATGATAAACTTCCCCAAAGATGAATCATTAATGGTTGTCGGCCTGGATATATGGGAAGAAAAATTTAGAACGATTTCTGAGTTAGATGAATTCATAATAACTGAAGAACGATTAGCAAAAAGATTAGGAGTAAAAGAATTCAGGTTGCCTCCTGATTTCAGAGATCCGGGCCCCGGTGTTACAAATCCGTCATTGAAAATTCCATTTGTGCGATTCCCCCGATGGCACTATTGTACAAGGTGTGGGCATATGGAAAAGGCATCCATTTACGACTCACAAAAACCAACTTGTTCTGGTATTTCATTTGGTTCAGGCAGGTCATGTAATGAAATTCCCGAAAGAAAAAGACAGCGGTTAATTCCAGTTCGTTTCATTGCAATTTGCCCTAAACATGGGCATATTGAGGATTTTCCTTTTATGGAGTGGGTGCACAATGGTGCTGCTCCTGAGGGCATCCATAATCTACGTTTAAGAGCAGGAAGGAGCTCAGGGGCATTAACAGGCATAGAAATTACCTGTAGTTGCGGGGCATATAAAACCATGGGAGGAGCTTTCAACGAAAGCGCACTTACAAAAATCGGGATAACATGCTCTGGTGGCCGTCCATGGCTTGGTGAAGAAAGAGAGAGAGGTAATACAATACATTGTGGCGAAGAACTCAGAGTGGTTCAAAAAGGTGCGTCAAATGTTTATTTTTCGCAGGTTCGTAGTTCAATATATTTACCGCAATGGGAAAGCTCGATTGACAGAAAGCTTGTTGATGTATTGGAAAAGAACTGGGGTTTTCTCACAACTGGAATGGAGAACGGAAATTTCCAGCGAATGAGATTTGAGTTAGTGGCAGAAAGATTTTTTTCTGAGGATAAAAAAGAATTTTACACTGAACGGTTATTGGATGCAGCATCAAAAAGAATCGCAGGTAAAGACATTTCAGGCACTGATGATTCAGAAGAGAAATACAGAAAGATGGAATATGATGCAATACTTTCTGAATCAGGAGGAGAAAACCAGGATTTCTATGTTACAAAAATTCAGGCAGGCACTTATGATGATTTAGAATCAGGAGGTGCTGTCAGTAATGGTTTCAAAAGTATTGGACTATTACACAAGCTGAGGGAAACAAGAGCTTTTACCGGTTTCTCAAGATGGCTACCTGATGATGGAAAATCTTTGACAGATAAAAGGAATTTCATAAAACTTGGACAGAGCATTGAATGGCTCCCGGCAGTTGTGGTCAGAGGGGAAGGTGTATTCTTTGAATTTAATGAAAAGCGTTTAAAGGAATGGGCTAAGAAAGAAGATGTGATTAACCGGGCAAAATTTCTATCTAACAATTACAACAGACCCAGGGAGGCCAAAGGACATAAACGCAGGGAAATAAAGCCAGAGTTTATTCTGATTCATACTTTTGCTCATTTAGTAATAAATCAGTTTAGTTTCGAATGCGGATACGGCAGTTCATCATTGAGAGAAAGAATCTATTGCAACCTTGAATTTTCTGAAGAAACAATGAATGGGGTTTTGATTTATACTGCCTCAGGAGATTCTGAAGGTTCTTTAGGCGGCCTCGTCAGACAAGGCAAACCTGGAAATCTTGAAACAATTGTGTACAATGCAATAGAAAATTCAAGATGGTGTTCAAGCGACCCAATCTGCATTGATAGTCATGGGCAAGGGCCAAACTCCTGCAATCTGGCTGCTTGTCATAATTGTGCCCTGCTGCCTGAAACATGCTGTGAAGAATCAAACATGTTACTTGACAGGGCAATGTTGATCGGTATCTTGGACAATCCATCAATTGGTTATTTCAATTTCACATTTTGAGTTATAGTTAGCAAGGGTGCGGGTCCATACAAAATCATTTCAGGTTTCCTATGCCCAATTGTAAAATTATTCTTTGCTTGACACCAGTTTTACAACAAGAATAATTGACGGGTTTAGCAAATGTTCAGACCAAAGTAGGGCAAATCTCTGAGGGGAGTCGGTGTAACGTGTTTATTCCGGACAAACTGACCCCTCATTCCGGTTAATTGACCCCCTCCGCCGGAGGCCAACCCCGTGAGGGCAATGGTGAGCGGTTATCAATGAACGATCAACAAAAGTAAAAATTTATTCTCTTCTTCTTTTTCTCATAGATTCTCCTGACAGTTCAAGCCTGTGAGCAGTGTGTACCAGCCGGTCAAGTATAGCGTCTGCAACTGTGCTTTCACCAATGATTTCATGCCACTTAGCAACCGGGAGTTGAGAAGCAATTATCGTCGAGCGTTTCTGGTGACGATCTTCTATGATTTCCAGTAGCATCATCCGTGTCAACTCATCCAGTGGCTGCATCCCGAAGTCATCAATAATGAGAAGGTCCTGTCTTTCCAGGCGTTTTAACTGCCGCAGGTAGGACTCATCGGCTCTTGACATCCGGAGCAATGTAAAAAGCTTCTGTGCATTAAAATAATTGACTTTATAACCAAGCTGACAGGCCTGATGTCCAAGAGCTGTTGCGATATAGCTTTTACCCACGCCTGTTGGCCCTGTAATGAGAACATTGTCGGCGGATCTGATAAAAGAACCGTCAGAGAGGCGCAGAAGTCTGGTTTTATCTATGCCTCTTGAAGAGATGAAGTCTATTTCTTCCATGGAAGCCTGTAGACGGAACTTTGCGTTGCTCAACCGTCGTCCGGCTTTCTGGTTCTCCCTCTCCTGTAGTTCCGCCTGGAGAATGAGGTTTAGCAGCTCATCATTACTGATTGATTGCATATTCTTTGCCGAGATAATGCCTTCGTATGCCGCCCTCATGCCAGGAAGGCGCAAGTGTTGCATTAACTGTATAATTTCATGTGTCATTGTGATCTTGTTTTTATTGTTTAATGGTAATACCCAGCCCCGCGTATGTTTGCATGCGTGGGCATTGCAGTAATCTCCGGCCTTGATTGTATCCTGTCAAGTTTATTATTGATTATCTGCTCTATAACTTTGTAATTGTATACTCCGTATTCCCCGGCTCTGATACATGCTGCAACCAGGCGCTCCCTTCCGGCTTTGCGGTCAAAGGAGAGGATACCGGCACAACTGCGGTAAGTCTGCTCGGGATATGATCTGTTTTCAAGAACCTTCTCTATGTAAGACTTTACATGGGGATCTATCCTGTCAGCCCATTCTATGAACTTTGAAGGGTTCCACTCGCTTACAAACTGATGACTTGATGGAAGATGTTCTTTAACCGTGGTATACTTATAGGGCCTGCGGTCCCGGATATGATAAGCAATACGCTCTCCATGAAGGTAGATACTGACATGGCTGGCCGTGTAAACAATCTTAACCTTTTGCCCTATATACTTGTACGGCACGCATAACAGAGTCCAGAAGATATTCTTTCTGTTGGCTCCATACAGCCCTGACATAGGTCTTGCCACTGTAACCAAGAACCGAGATAAACACCTCTACATCTTTGAACTCACCATTTGCAGAGTCTACAACAGACAGCTTCTTTCCTGCAAAATCAATATACATCTTGTCTCCGGCAACCTGCTCTATGTGAAGTGATACATCCTGGCTCGAAAGCCACTTGCTCAGATAATCACAAAACTGTGTGTAACTGTATCCATCAGGATGGCGCGAACGGTATTCTCCCCATAAGATCTGACGCGTAACTCCAATACGACCCAGCTCTGACTGAACATATGGGAAAAAGTCAAACAATACCGCCTTCTTCTCTTCTGTCTTTGATACAGCCGGGTCGCTCTTTTCCGACAGATACCCTTTTACTGTATTCTTTGATAACCCTAACTCCCTGGCTATAGACTTCTTGCTATATCCAAGACCGTTTAACAACTTAATTTGTCCTCTGACTTCCATGCTTATTGTCCTGTTTGCCATTGATCCCGTTTTTTGCAAAGCAATAAAACGGGTCGCTCACCAAGGGGGTCAATATGCCGGAATGTCAGTCAAAAACTATCCCCAGGGGGGTCAGTTTCGCCGGAATGGCAGTCTTTTTTCCAGTACCGTCAGGGGGTCAATTACCCGGAATGGGGGGTCAATTTCACCGGAATAGGGGGTCAGTTTGGTCCGGAATAAACATAACGTAAGCCTCCGATAAAGGACGTCTTTTAAGTCAATTTGCTCGGGATTAACTTGGCATCATATAAAAAGAGAAGGAGTATGATGACAAGGGAAGAGGTCAGGGAGATAATGAGCTACTGTGAAGAGCAGAATGTCAGCTATAAGACCAGGCTTCAGGAGCTGGACGTTCCGATGTGGAAGTTCTACGATGCCAAACGCAAGTATATCTCCAATGAAGACAAATACGGAGAGTTCCTTCAGCTGTTGCCAGGCAGCCAGTTTTTTCCGACTCCGATAAAACCAGGCAAGACAGGTAGGAGGTCCAGAAGAAGGGACGGCAGTAGCGAGCCGGCAGAAGTGAGTATAGAGCTGAAGACACCGAAGGGGACAATGATGCGTATAAGCGGGAAGCTGACAGGTCGCCAGATACAGGAGATAATCATAGCGTCCTCAGCCAATGTTCAGTCTTGAGGAAGAGTTCCGGTACTGGCTCTACAGTGATCCGACAGACATGAGGAAGAGCTACTATACATTGAGTGGTCTTGTTAACAACAAGATGGGAACCGATCCGAGGAATGGGGACGTTTACATCTTCATCAACAAAAGGAGAAACCGGATAAAGTTGTTGCACTACGAGACAGGCGGCATGGTGATCTACTCGAAGATGCTGGACAGGGGAACGTTCGGGATGCCGATATCTGACACGGAAGGTGTTGTATCGACATCGTTAAAATGGGGAGACCTGAGGAAAATGGTTGAGAGAATCATGTCAGATCCTGATAGTCGTCAGGCACGTCTTGATGGGCTGAAAAGCATGTGGAAAAAGTAGAAGAAAGAGTGCAGTGGGCTTGCAGATATCATCGTTTTTGTGTAGCTTTAATTTATTGAAAGTGAGACAGGGTGATGACTTCAGAGCAAGAGATAGCAGTACTTAAAGCGGAGAATGAAACTCTCCGCAAAAGAGTTGTCACACTGGAGGATCAATTGTACTGGCTTCGCAAGAAGGTGTTCGGAAAGATGAGCGAAAAGAACCTTCCGCTTGATCCTGCGGTACTTAGCGAGCCGACACTCTTCGGAGAAGAGATGACGGAAGAAGAGAAGGCAGCGCTGGAAGCGGAAGTGGCGAAGGCAAACGCGGCGGAGCTGAAAGTCATCAAAGTAAAGACCTTTGAAAGGAAGCCTCGCAAAGCGATAGATACAGGCAATCTTGAGGTGAAGGAAGAGCACATCTATCCGGAGGTTGCAAACAAAGAAGACTATACAGAGCTCGATCCGGAGATTACGGAAGTTCTGGTATATGTTAGCGAGCAGCTATACGTCAGACGCATCATCCGTCACAAGCTGGTTCTCAAGTCAAATCTTCAGATAAAGGATCCCGAAAGAAACGTTTTTGAGATGGCTCCACTGCCGGCGATGCCACTTCCTAAATGCATGGCCTCTGCATCGCTTCTGACAGATATCATAATACAGAAGTTTTTCTACCACATGCCCTTTTACAGGGTAATACAGAAGTATAAAGAACTTGGAGACACGATCAGCAACTCGACGATGAATGACTGGTACGCGGCTACGTGCGAGAAGCTGAAGCTACTATACGATATCCTTAAACGAGAAGTGTTGTCGAAAGACTATATACAGGTTGATGAGAGCACGTTGCCGGTGATAGACAATGAGAAGCACCGTGCGGTGAAAGGTTATATGTGGTGTACCAGAGCGGTAGAAGATCATCAGGTAGTGTTCCATTACGACATGGGCTCAAGGGGCTACGAAACAGCTCGCAAGTTGCTTCGCGGATACCGTGGCACCATACAGGCTGATGGTTATGGCGCATACGACCAGTTCGAGGGAGATCCTCGCATACAGGTCATAGGCTGCTGGGCACATGCAAGAAGGAAGTTCAGCGATGCCATAGAAGAGGATAACAGAAAGGCAAGTGAGGGTCTCATATACATAAACAAGCTATATCACATCGAGAATGAGGCAAGAGAAGCAGGGACGAGCGCTGAGGCTCTTAAGGATAAGCGCCGGAAAGAGTCCTATCCTGTAATCCTGGAGTTTGAGAAATGGATGTACGATACGGTGAGCAAGGTGTCTGAAAACAGCAGGATGGGTAAGGCGATCAGCTATACACTTCCTCTGCTTCCCAGACTCAGCCGTTATGTCAACGACGGGAGGTTCCGGATAGATAACAATCTTGTGGAGAATGCCATCAGACCGCTTGCCCTGGGCAGGAAGAACTTCCTGTTCTGCGGGAATCACGATGCAGCCATCAGAGCTGCAATTATCTACTCACTGATCGGCTCTTGCAAGGCAGCCGGAGTCGACCCGAGACAATGGATGGAGAGGACGTGCTTGTGCGTATATCCGGATGCGAGAAAAACCAGGATGCACTTACTGAACTCCTTCCGAACCACTGGACAAGAATCGACCCAAATCAGGCGTAAAAGATCCAATCCGGAACTATTTGGAACAAAAAAGACCAACTTGCAGCCAAGTTGCGCCTGGTTGGTAAAATCGTTCACAAGTTGTATCATTAGTAATCAAAATGTATAAATCAAGTCGTCTTTAATCGGAGGCTTACGGTAACACTTACTGCCCATACCCGCTGGCCGTTAGGCCCAATTGCAAGACAATCAATAACTTGATAATTTCGCAATTATAACTTAATTGCTTGAATAACCTGAAAGTTAATCTCAAACGATGAAAGTGACCAACAAGAAATATGTCTTCATATTTATTCTTGTCTTATGTAATTCAGTTACTGCCCAGAAAGCTGAATTGTTGTTGAAACTTACACAACCTGACGGACAGAATGCTTCTGGATCCGTTCTTATTCAGGGCGACACGACCATCTCTGATAATCAATTCATATCGCCTGAAACCTATATTCTTAAGAATATTACCGGGATCGATGACTATTTTGTGAACGTTGAAGACATTGTCCTTGCGGGTAATCCGTCATCTAATGGCATCATAAACCTTATTTTCAGGAACTTTCAGGAACCTAAAGGGATAGTCTCAATATTTGATCTTAAAGGAGCCTTGCTTGGGAAATTATGCCTGCCGGAAGAATTGTCCATGACAATAAGGACAAATCCCGGTTTGCACATTATTACCTTTTCGGATGCCTCATCGGGAAAGTCATTTAAAGTTATTAATACAAGTTGCATTATTACTCTAAACATCATCAGGGAACATGAAACCCTTTCTCTTGATGCTAAAAAGAACTTATACGGAAAGGGGACAGGAGCTGTCAATGAATACACAGTTGATTTTAGCAATTCCAACCTTGATTACTATACACAAGCCTTTTCTGTTGCTCCCGGGAGTATTTTCACCATTGATAAATCAGTCAACTGGAGCCTTAAAGTTTTCTTGTATTCCGCGAATACAAACACAGGAACAAAGGTAACAGTAAAAAATACAAGCACATCAGCATTGCTGGACGAAGAAACAACTGCAACAGGAACACTTGCAAAGCAGACCTTGCAGGAAAGGTTTGACAACACAAAAGGAATAAACCTCGAATACCTTCTTACAGGAGAATACACAGATACTGCAAGAATACTGAAGACCCAGTTCATTAACGACGAGGTAGTTCTTGACACTTTAAGGAGAGGACATTTCTACGTTACAATAAACGGAAACGGACAGACATACACCCTGAGAAGGGGCTCGACTGTCCTTGCAACAGCATCCGTAGGCCAGCAGTCATTATTCAAGGTCCAGGGGGACCAGACATCAATAGATGCAGAAGTATCAGGGACAGGACTTGTAACAAAAACAGTTCCCCTGTCAGTAATCAAAGGAATTACAGCCCAGACAATAAATCTTGATCCGGCTGAACGCAGCCATGCATTGACAGTAAATGCTCTTAGCAGCATCCTTGGAAAAACAATAAAGAACGGAACAATGATTTACAAGGTAAACACTGCAAACCCCTCGGATACTGCATGGGTAAGCGTAACAAGCGGAGCAGCATACTTCAACTGGAACGACAACACCCAGACGGAAACAATCAAAGTAGGAAGCAGGGCAGTTCCAGGACACAGCGCAAACGAAATAACATTCTTAATGGACGACAACGAAACAAGAAATATTACATTCACAGGAAACTTATATAGTGCTATAATTAATTTCCTCGTGCAGAACCAGTTTAGTGAAAATGTCTCAGGTGCTTCAATATCAGGAGGCGATGCAGCAGTAACAACAGGCGCAAATGGAAAAGCAACTGCAATAAAAAGCAACCTTTTGACAGATGTGAACAACGTTCCTTATGCGAGCTACTCATTCTCATTCACGATAACAAAATCAAACATACAGACAAGCACTCAAAACGTAAGTGTAACAGCAGGAACAAACCCTGAAAAACTACTCAGCGTAGTCCAAGAATATGAGCACTGGCTATACGGAACAGCAACAAGCCCTAACGGCGCGCTTGCAAGAGCATGGAAAGACGGAACGCTAATACAAAGCGCAACAGTTTCAGGAAATAGTTATGCAACAGCACACATAAAGAGGATAACAAAAACATTTACAGCAGACAGTGTAACCATATCAATGAGCAATTATGTAACATTCAAGCAGACGGGCGTCGTATTTGTCGACGGAGGAACAAAGCTTGAGGCAACACTCCAGAGACTATACTCACATTGGCTCTACGGAACAGCAACAAGCCCAGACGGAACACTTGTAAGAGGATGGAAAAACGGAGAGCCAATATATTCAGCAACAGTCTCAGGAAATGCATACGAAACAGCACACACACAAGAAACATCTGCAACAGTAGCACTTGACAGCCTAACATTCGAACTGGACGGATATGCAAGGCAGTCAGAAGTGAACGTAACACTCGCCGAAGGCGCAAACAAAAAGGAAGCGACACTAACAAGAATTCCGCTGGCAGTTAGAGATTTCTACGTAATTGTATATAATGTGCAAGGAGATTTAGTTCCTAACTTCACACAGACATACACCCTTGCAGATGGAACAGTAAAAACATTCACATCAAATGCTCAAGGAATTATGCATATTAATTTCACAGAATATGATACTTTAACAGAAAAAGCAATAGTTGATAACACATCATCTGAATATAATGATTTACAGATATATCAAAAGCTTGATCAAGCATTATCAGAATTAAATTATAGTCAGACTCCTGCATTTAATGGACTTCCACAAGTTGCAGAATTGAATATGCATAATTTGCCAGATACATTAGCACTATATGTAGTGGAACAAAATATACCAACACCAGAGTATCTTGTAGGCACATATGGTACAATAATACCTGTAGATCATGCAGTAATCAGAGACATGATGGGTGGAAGAAATAATGGCAAAACAACCAAGTTTATGTCTACTGCCTCAGTTCCGACTATAGAAGTAGTCCAGTTTTTATTTAATTATACAACAGGAGCAGCAATAGAACAGACACAAATTGATAGAGCTGCAGCTGAACTAAATAAAATACTCACAATATACACACTCAATAACGGAAAAAAACTAATGAACTACACCTCCTATCAGATAAGCAATTTCGCTGACTCAAGATGGCAAGCAATAGTTGCCAGAGGAGGAACTAACTGTACATATACAACATTTTATACAGGAAGTCCATACAATGGAGTAACATTAACAACAACAAACTCTCCAAATGGCGAACGAATAATAAAAAGCTCAAACTCAACATACAGCACAGGAAGCACTAATGGACAGATTAGTTCAGAAGTATATGAAAGCATCAACAGCAATAATGATCCTCCTGAAGATACAACTCCTTGGATTTATACATCAACAGGAGAAATAACAGAAGCAGGAAAAATAATAGCAAGAATAATATACACATTTAATCCAGGAACACCTACAAATTGAATTCTCTGTTATTTAATAATAAAGCAACTGGGCCTAACAGGTCGGTGCTATGAAAGCATAAATCCGATATGATTAATATTGACCAAGTTA
>JAOZHT010000005.1 GCA_026014735.1 Candidatus Bathyarchaeota archaeon | reverse complement strand
CTGCGGCCACCAATCGCCTGAGATGTCGAGTCAATGTAGTGTCTGAGCGATATTTAGTTGAGACGCATATTGCTTCGAGTTAAGTAGTCGAATATGTTTGTCCTGTGCATGGTTATCCGCTTGCGTTTTTTGCTTTTCTGATTTTTGTTGCTTTTGTGTGCATGGTTTCTTTGGGTTCAGGTGTAACGCTGTTTCTCGAGACAATGCTGGGTGCAGCGGGTGTATGTGCCGTTA
Organism: Candidatus Bathyarchaeota archaeon; assembly: GCA_026014735.1. NCBI lineage: Archaea > Thermoproteati > Candidatus Bathyarchaeota > Candidatus Bathyarchaeota archaeon. The sequence continues at coordinate 84,529 of JAOZHT010000005.1, read as the reverse complement.
TGGGGCGCCTAATAACCTGTGGATTTAACCCTTAGTGTGCAAGCTGCTGGTTGCTGTTGCTCTGCCGCCTCTATCCCCCTCTATTTATAGGCTCAGCGGCTGCGTAATCTCTGGCTTGGGTTCTATGCGTTCGCTGTAGCTGCAGTTGTGGGGTTCTGCGTTTGTGGCGCTGTGGACTTGGTTTTTAGGCAAATGTTTCCGTTGGAGTCGGGGTTATTGCTGTGGGGTGTTTCCAGCAAACCGTTTTATGTGCCCTTTCCGTAAACTGCACGATGCACTTGACTAATCCGGAAACTAACCCAAAAGAAGTCCCCAAACAGGCCAACCTCCTCAGCCCCCAAGCCAGCGCCTATGCCTCCGCAAACATAGTCATCTACAACAGCATCGCCATCAACATCAACCTAAAAACCAAAGAAAACAAACCAGAAGCCAACGAAAGCAAACAAGACGCAAAACCAGCGCCCTAATTCTAAAGCGCCTTTTCTGAGCTACCTGCTCTAAAAGTTAATTAAACAAAACCCATCTAACCCACTGTATGCTCGACACCTTGCTGCTTTTCCGTCTAATCGCCGCGTTTGCCGTCGGCAGCATCTGGGTCGCCGCAGTCACAGTGATCTCCGAACGCAAAGGCACCCTGATAGGCGGCATACTGGGCGGCTTCCCATCCACCGCAGCATTTAGCTTCCTCTTCATCGGCATCAACCAGTCCCCCAGCGCCGTCGCCCAAGCCACCGACGTCTTCCCCTTAGCCTTCGCCGTAACCAACCTCTACCTGCTCCTCTACGCCTACACTTCGCGGCGGGGCTTTGCCGCTGGGCTCTTGGTGGCTCTTTTGGTTTGGCTGGCGCTTTCCACTTTGCTTGTGGTTTTGGGGCTTAGCAGCTTTGGGGTTTCCTTGATCTGCGGAGTTGGACTTTCAGCGGTGACGTTCTATCTGTTTGCTCGAAAACTCAAAATCCCAGCTTATGAGGGCTCCGGCAAACTCTATAGCAGCCGAGACGTGGTTCTGCGCGGCGTCGGCGCGGGCGCGTTGGTTGCTGCGGCGGTGCTGCTTAGCCAAATCGGCGGGCCCCTCCTCGGCGGCGTTGCAGCGGCGTTTCCCGCCATGTTCACTTCAACACTGATAATCCTTAATCACAGCCGCGGCACCGCGTTTTCGCGTTCCATCACAAAGCCGCTGGCGTATTCAGGCATCCTGCTCGTCATCCCCTATGGGGTGGCGGCGCATTTCCTTTTTCCCGCGGTTGGCGCCTGGCTGGGCACGCTGCTGTCGTATCTGCTGGTGATTCCCCTGGCGTTTCTCTCCTACTATGCGGCTAAACGCTTCTAAGCGATGTTAGGAGGGCTTATTTTTTGTATGCTTTTCTCTCATGGAGTTTGCCGCTATGAAAACCGCTAGGAACACCACGGTTGCCAGCAGTATTATGATGATCCAGAGCAGCGTTTCGGATGTGAAGGCGAAGTTACCGATCACAAAGGGGGTTTGCGTGGGCAGGTCAATGTGGGCGCCTTGGAAGGCAACTACCACGTTGTGGCTGCTGTGGGTGTAGCTGAAGCTTAGAAGCCATGCGTCCCCCACTGAGTCGGCTCGATACTGCAGGTCAGATTGGTCGAGGAGCACTGTGAGTTCTGCGAGGCTGGGCAAGAGATCTTTAGCTATGTAAACTTGGGTGGTGCCGCTGGTGCCGGATTCTCCGGTGACGCTAAAGCTAAGCTCCTCTTTCTCGGAGTTGAACGATAGCGCCGACACGGTTGAGTTGGAAACCACGGAGAAAACGTATTGATCTTGGTAGAGGGTGACGGAGAGGGCGCGGATGTCCTGGGATGCTGAGGTGGGGTAGGCGCCGTTCCAGCTGGCTTTAACCAGATACGTGCCTGTGGCGGATGGCACCCAAACTGCCTCGTAGGCTCCGTCTGCGCCGGTGGGGACCGCGGTGATGTCGTTCCATGTTTCCCCGCAGTTAACGCTAAAAGACAACGTGACAGGCACGTTTGCTATGGGACCCGTGGGGCTGTTTAGGCTGCCGGATAGTTTTACTTTGAAACCCAGAAACGCTGCCTGGGAATTAAGCGTCAACGTCAAGGTGGATAGCTTGGTGTATTTGGCTCCAAACGCATAGATGCGCCCTGCCCCCGCGGTGCCGCAGCCCACGTAGACTACGCCGTCGCAGACAGCTGGGCTTGACACTATGCGGTCCAGCGTGTACTTGCTCCAAAGCAGCGACCCGTCAGTTAGGTTTATGCAGTAGAGTTTGCCGTCTCCAGCGCCCACCAGTACTTTGCCTTCGGCGACCGCGGGTGAAGACCAGACCTCGCTGGTTGTTACCTTAAACTTCCAGTTCAACGAGCCGGTTTGAGTGTTCAGGTTGAAAACTGTGCCGAAGCTCGAGCAAACTATCAGGCTGTTGCCGATGACCGCTGGAGAAGACCGAAATGCCCCTATGCTTTGGCTGTCAAATGAGGTTTGAGTCCAAAGAATCGAGCCGGTATCAACGTTAAGGCAGCTGACTGCCAAGTTGGAGCAGACAAAGACTTTGCCGCTGCTTACCGTCGGCGTGGAGGTGATGGAGCCGTCGCTGAAAACGTGGGTGCTCCAGCGTAAGGCGCCGCTGTCCGCGTTGAGGGCAACCACGTCGTTTAGGGTGCATTCAAAAACAGTATTGTCCAGTATTGCAGGCGAGGAAAAGTCCTGTCCGCCGCTGCACTGGTACTTCCATAGCACTGACCCGTTAACGTCAAGGCAGTAAAACTTGGCATCTTTAACGGTTGAGCCGCTTTGGCTTGGCACGCAAACGTTGAAGTAGACTTTGCCGTTCTCAACCGCGGGGGAGGAATCAACTTCGCCGCCTGCAGAAAAACTCCACAGCAGCTCTCCGGTGGTTTCGTTGAGGCACAGCAGGTTACCTTGGCGGTTACCCACATATACTCTGCCGCCATCGATGGCTGGGGAACTCCAAATTGCACTCTGCCCCGACTCAGATGCATAGGTCCAAAGCAAAGCGCCCGTTGTCGCGTTAAGCGCCACTACATCACCGCTTGCTAAACCCGCCACTACGCGTCCGTTGGCTACAGAGGGGGAAGAATCAACTTCTGCGGAGGCGTTGTAGACCCATTTTATGTCGCCTACGGAGGGTGCCGTGCCGCTTGAGGCGCCGCTGCGTTGCTGGTTGCCGCGGTACATGGACCAGCTGTCGGCTGAGGTGGATACTGCGGGGTTTAAAGTTAACAGAAGCGTTATCATCAACACTGCGGTTAAGAGGGCTGTTAGCGAACGCGCGCTGTTACGTTTCATACTTGACGCCTAGTTAGCATCAGGCACTTTGGGAATAAGTAGTTTTTGTTAGAGACCTGAATACCTCTAGGCCTTTTTGTAGAGCTCCAAATTAGGCGCCTTTTCGCAAAACAGCTTACGCGAGGGGGATTTCCCAGTAGCTGACGATGTCGCCCTTCACCCATCTGCCGCCGATGCTCCGCACAACCTCATTGATGTCATCCCACTCGGTTTTAAGGAAAACCACCGGCTTAACAATCACAAAGTCGCCTTTCACAGTGAAACTAAGCAGTTCACGCTGCTCAGGGCTAAACTCATTCTCCATCTTGGCAGCATAGCGGCTTGCCGGAGGCTGCGGAGGCTTTGCAACGGCGGGACTGCTTTCGGGCCTGAGCTCAGCGGGTTTGGACTCGGAGGCTTTAGCTGCTGGCGGTGTGGCGGGTTTAGGCGCTGGGGACACCGTTTTGGCTTCGGGCACGGCTGGTGCCGGAGCTGGAGTTAGTTCTGGCGTGGGGGCTGCGTCGGGGACGTCGGTGAAGCTGCCGCTTTGAAGCAGAAGCGTGACTTCTTTGGATAGTAAATCCACTTTTGCATCTAAAAGTTCAGTGTCGCTTGGCAGACTCAATGCAGATGCTTTGCCCTCTAATAGCTCGATGAGTTGCCTGGGGGTTACTTTGAGGATTTTGGTTTTCATGTGCCTGCGCCAAGTTGCTTTTGGGGCGGTGCCACTTAAAAGTATTCGACACTATTGCGGCAAAAAAGGGGAAAAAAGGTGTTTAATATTAGGCACTGTTTTTCTTGCGCCACTCCGCAAAATTACCCACATACATCCCCCACGTGCGCAGCTTAGGTGAAATGGCCCGAATGAGGGCGGGGCACGCAATCAGCACTATGGGTAAATTGATGAAGTAGGTGGGTATGAGCACGGCGAAGGCTTGGGTGGTTGTGAAGAGCTGCGGCAGCACAGTGTACTGGAGTAGTATGTAGCTTGTGCCTGCCAGTAAGCTGACGGCGAGCACAGACATCATGATGGCGAGGCTGCGTTTGCTGTTGTTTTCCGCGGCCATTTTGGGAATAAGGACCCAGTTGATGAGGTAAATCACCAGGGCAACCACGGCTTCAAAGATGCCCAGTAAGCCTAGGCCTTCGACGAAGGCGCCGCCGACAAAGCCCCCGATCATGGAGCCGACTAGTCCGCTCCATCCGAACCAGAAGGGGAAGACTCCCAGCAGGATTATGGGGAGGTAGAGGAGGGTGAAGTTTGGGAGGGTGATGGTGTAGGAGAGGAAGAAGAAGACGGTGTAGAGGGCGGCTGTTATGGCGATTATGGAGGCGCGTTTGGCGCTGCTTTGTTTTTGTGTTTTCATGCTTTATTCCTTGTTTGCTGTTTTGTTTGGCGGTTTGGATAAAAGCATTTCCACCTGTAATACAACCGTAATACGATTGGCTGTTGTGACATGGCAGATCGCTTCAGGACATGAACTCAAACGTTATATCTGCCAACCCCCACAACTAACCTGCATCCCCCTGACTTCACAAGCGGTAAACCAAAATGAGCAACCAAAAAACCCCATCCGACTCCCTATCAGGACCAACAAAAATAATAACCATCGGCATAGCAATCGCCATAATCGGCGCCATAATCTGCAACTCCTACGCCAAAGACACCCTCACCAACTACACCGGCTTTGCAATGCTCCTCATCGGCATCGCAGGCACAATACTGGGCATATTCGGAACATTGGCCTCCACGTTTAGACGCAAACTAGGCCAACCAACCTGCGACAACCACACCGTCGGCAAACCCCGCCTCATCTTCGTCAGCGTCTGGACCATAGGCATAGGTGTATCATACGCGGTACTGGGGTGGCTGCTAAGCAACTCCTTCGAGAAAACATCTCTATTAAACGAAACAGGCTTTGTGATGATGCTAAGCGGCATATGCGTGCTAGTCATCGGCTTCTTTGGCAGCATAATGGCGACGCGGCAAACCAAACTTGCAGTGGTCGGCTCCAGCATAGAAGTCAAAGAGGACAAACCCGGTTTCCTCTTCCCCAGCATGCTCTCTTTAGCGATGGGCACCGCCTTTCTGATTTTAGGCTTCATCGTAGCCCGCTCCTACGAAAAAGGCGCCCTGCTCAACTACACTGGCTTTGGCGTGTTGCTCGTCGGAATAGCCATCCTTAGCTTAGGCATAACTGGCACCATCGTGGGGATTCTGCGGCAGCGCTGGGCACTCATCATGGGCTGCGCTAACGAGCAGGAACCCCTCGCCGTGGCAGGCTACATCTGGGCAATCGGCATCGGCTCCATGCTGCTTATCATCGGCTCGCTTGTAGCGGGCTCCTACGAGAAGGCTTCCCTGATGAACTACGCGGGCTTCGGCATGTTGCTGGCGGGCACAGGCGTCTTCGTGTATGGCTTCTTTGAAACCGCCCGTCTCTCCGCCGTCGGTTTACTGAACCGCAAAAAACACCCCAACGCCGTACCCATTAACCTTGCTTCGCTTAAGGCTCAGCGGAGCCTCCCCAAAATGCCTAAGCATCTTTGGCGGAATATGGTGCGTTCCCGCTCAGTGTTTAACTTGGCGGGCGTAATGATTGCGATCTGTATTCTGTTCTTTAGCCTCTGGCAGCTTGACCTCATCGTGTCGGGACCAGTGTGGCATCAAAACGTCGACGGATCAGGCTGGAGTTGGTCTGGACCAGGCCCATATGCCAACGATTACTTCCAATGCTTCCTCTGGCAAACCACCGTCGGACAAGCCTACGACACCCTCTTCATGCTGATCTTCATATCCTTCATCATAATGTTTGCCAGCGCGTTTTTCTGGCCTAAAACCACCGAGGGCAAAAACGAATAGACGCCTAATCGACGGTTCTCGGCGGCTTTTTGGAAGCAAAAATTTTGCCGAAGACTGCAGGGCTGGCCTTGGCGGCTGCCCAAAAACACCCCTGCATTAACTGAACATGACACAAAAAGGGAAGTGGGCTATCTTTTGCTTTTTCCACGATGCCTCAGCACAAGCACCGCCACAAGGCAGACAATCGCCGCCAGAACCGCCCCAGCAACAAGAAGCGTGTAATCCTGCGTTGGGGGCTGCGTGGGCTGGGCGCCTGAGAAAACTATGGAAACCGTGTGTGTGCTGAAGTGCACGGTGTAGGTTACGTAGTAGTTGCTGGCGTCTTGGGTGTAGCTTTGGTTTTCAGCCTTCACTCCGTCGATGTAGATGGTGGGTTCTGTTCCCTGGGGCACTTGGCTTTTAGGTATGGTTATGGTGCCGGTTGCGCTGGTTCCGTCTTCGCCACTCACCGTGAAGGATAGGCTGGTGGTTCCTGCGGCTTGGTCCACATGGATTGCGGCGTCGCTGATTTGGGAGGCAGCTATGTCGCCATCTACATTCAAGGTGACGTTTGCGCCGCTGTCGTTGGTTGCCTGTATGCTGGGTTCTGTCGGCGTGGGGGATGCGGTGGGCTTCGGGGTAGCGGTAGGGATAGGGGTTGTGGAGGTGGAGCTCGAGGATGAGGAGGAAGAGGCTTTTGCATTGACTGTGACGACGGCGGTGTCTGATGCAGTGTTGCCTGCAGCATCCGTCACCGTCAACGTTGCACTATACACTCCCGCGGATGAGTAAGTATGGGTGACGCTTACGCCGTTGCCCTGGGTATTATCCCCAAAAGCCCAGCTGTAACTGGTTATATTTGAGTTGTCCGCGCTGCCGGCGCCGCTCAGGGTAACGCTGTCTCCAACCGTGACGGTTTGGTCTACGCCAGCGTTGGCGGTAGGCGGGGTAGCATCAAGGATTATGGTGTCGGTGAAGATGGAGGTTAAACCTGCTGCATCCCTGAACTGGACAAAAACGGTTTTTGCGCCGTCGAGACTTGACAGGTTCCAGAAAGCCGCCGAGGCAAAGGCTTGCCAATTGCTCCAGGTGGAATTGTCGTTGCTAAAACGCATCCACGCCGCGCCTGTGTTATCGTCCGTCAAGGTTAGGGTGAGGTTTGCTTGGGCGGTGTTGGTGTAGTTGGCGCCGCCGTTAATGACTATAGACCCATTGGGGTGCACAGTATCAAGGATTGCCCAAGCCGAGATTACAGAAGTAATTCCCGCGTTGTTTCTAAGAGCGCAGTAAACGGTTTTGTTGCCTTCGCCTGCCGTTAAAGTCCAGGCTTTGGTGGTGTTCATCTGCTCCCATTTCTCAGTGTCCCATACGCCGTCGTTGCTGTATCGGACCTGGGCGATTCCTGAGATGGGGTCGTTGGCAGTTAAAGTCAACGTTATATCGGTGGATGTTACGTAGCCGCTGCCGCTGATCTGAAGCGTGCCAACGGGGCCCGTCTTATCCAGCTTTATCAGGGATAAAACGTGATGCAGCTCCGTATTTCCAGCGATGTCGGTGCTCCAGTACTCCAGTGTATTGTTTGCGCTTTCAGTGGTGATTCTGGGCTGCCCATCTGTAGCTACTGTCTGGGTTGCGCCCTCGTTTATTCTGTAGTAGGTTTGGTTTACGCCGAAGTAGTCGGTGGCGGAGAGGTTGATGGTGAAGTCCGCTATCCACCATTCCCCGTTGTAGTCGTCGGTTGTTGTTGGCGCAGAAACATCTCCAAACCACAGCAGCGTATTCTTGAGTATAGAGGTGCAGTCCGCGTTGCCTAGCCAGTCGCTTGTTCCCATGCCGTTCCAGTAAACCACTTTACCCGGCAAAGAATCGGCGGCGACGATTTTGTCGTGTCCATCCGTCAACTCAATTATTGCTTTGGCGTTTCGGTGTGTGTCGGCTTCCACGGCGTCGTTGTCTGCGCTGAGTCCAGATATGCCGTATCCAATTCCGAATGAGCCGTAGCCGCCGTTAACTATGGGATGCGTGGAATCTACGACGGTTACATTTTTGGAGATAACGTCGCTGCCGCTTGCTGTCACCCGTAAAACGTCGGCTAATTTTGCATCTGAATTCAAAAGCGAATCAAGCCCCGTCACCAGCAGGTTGCCGCCCTCCGCTAAATACTGGTTTAATGCGGTTTGCTCCTGCGCGGTGATGTTTCGACCGGCGTTGTAGTAAATCACGGCTGGATAAGCGCCTAAAACATTAATGTCGGCGGTGTATTGGTTGACTTCGTTGTCGTTGCCGTAGTCGTAGTTTATGTTCATCGAGTCTAGAATGTTTAGCGTTTGCCAGAGTTCATTGTTGTCTGAGATAACCGCGATTTTTTGGCTAACCGAGGCCAGCCGGCTTCGAAGATTGTTTGCGATGCTGGATTCGCCGGTTATGGGTACCACGTAAGCGGATATGTTATAGTGCCCGGTGGTTGGAAGCCAAGTGTAGGTTGCCATTTTGTATTCGCCGCTGCCTACGCTGGCAAAGCTGGAGCTGTTAACTACTTCGCCGTCAACGCGTAATTGCAGGTTCACGTTTGCCTCGCTGGTCTGCCCCAAATTAAACACCTTCGCAGTTACAGTTAACGCCGTTTGCGGGGTCCAGAACCTTGGGGTCTCTAAAGTCACTACTAAGTCATGTGGATTTGGCTGCGCCGCAAACGGGAAATATCCTGATCCAGGCACCCAATTCCAAAGAACCCACCATTGATTTTGATAGTAGATGGGGGCAAGGTCGATAAGTGAACAATCCATGACCCCTGTCGCCTGCATGTTTTCTGCGGAGACCCCCACGACAAAGAAGGTGGAACCGTCGGGTGCGTCAAGGTAGAGCAGGTCCATTGGGTTGTTGAAGTCGAATTGGCGCATGGCTGAATCCCATCGGCATACCTGGTTTCCTTCTTTGCCGACAATAATCAAGAAGTCAGAGCCAATCGAGTTATTCTGGAATGGATAGTAATCCTGGGGTGTCCCCGTGCTTATGTTCTGGTCCACGTCAAGCATTATGGCGACGTCAAGGTCCGTCGAGGATTCATTCCATGGGCGATAGTACTCTACTTTAAAGAACACTCCGCCAGACATCAGCTGGCTGTAGACTGCCTTTACGTTGCAGGTGTCAAAGTCGTAGTCCATCTGGGAGGCAATTCGTGTCCAACCGGCTTCGCTTGGTGCAGATACCACGGCGTAGGTGGTTGACAGATAATTGTTGGCGAAGTTGGATTCCCCGTTGGCAGCCGTCACGGAGTAGGTTACGTTGTAGGTTCCTACCGCGCTGGGCGTCCAGGATAGAACCACAGAGGCGGCTCGGTACGCCGCTAACGCCAAGATAGAGGTTGAGTCAACGGTGGAGCCGTTAACTAAAAGGCTAATCTGCACGTTGGTTTCATTCATTAGCCCCCGATTTAATACCGTTAAATTGAAGCTCTGAGCAGCATCCAACATGGCAAACGAAGGCTTAACCCATGTTGCCGCGGCGAGGTCATGGGCTACGGGGGCTTCCTCGATGCCTCTTTGCGCGTTAACTATGCCGTAACCAAAGTTATTATCAAAACCGGGGGTGCCTGCGTCATCGCAGGTTGCCTCCAGTTGCTCACGTACAAACTCCGCGGTCATGCTGGGGTACCTGCTCCAAATCAACGCTGCTACGCCTGCCGCAACGGGGCACGCCATGGAGGTGCCGTTGGCATAGGAGTAGGTTGTGGTGAATCGGGGCTGGTCATTCATCGTTACATGATAGGTGGGCATGGTGGAGTAAATCATGACGCCTGGGGCGGAAACATCCACCCAGCTGCCATAGTTACTGAAAGACGCTTTGGTGTCGCTGACGTTGGATGCAGCAACCGCGACTACTCCGTTATAGGCGGCTGGGTATAGAGGCTGGTCAGTGTTCTCGTTGCCCGCGGCGGCAATAACCAACGCTCCGTGCGCGATGGCGTAGTTTATTGCTTCTTCGATGAGGCTGCTGGCGCTTGAGCCGCCCCAGCTGTTGCTTATGATGTCTGCGCCTGCATCGGTGGCGTTGATGATGCAGTTCGCCAAGGAAACGTATGAGCCGGAGCCTTCGGCGCCAAGTCCTTTTTCAGCCATGATTTTCACTTGGGCTACTCCAGCGATGCCTATGGTGTTGTTTACGGTGGCGGCGATGATGCCGGCGCAGTGGGTGCCGTGCCCAAAATCGTCGAGGGGATCGCTGTCGTTGTTGACGAAGTCGTAGCCTAACCCGACATAGTTGGCTTGCAGGTCAGGGTGAGTGTAGTCGACGCCTGTGTCGATGACTGCAACCAGCAAGTCGCCGCTGCCCACGGTGGTGTTCCACGCATAATCGGCGCCTACCCTTCTTAGGCCCCACTGCAGACTCCAGTATTGATCGTTAGGTGTTGAAGCCACACTGTACTTGCCGTTGGGTTCAACGTACTTTACGATGCTGCCTAAGGATTGGATTTGGCTTACAAAGCTGGATGCTGTAGAAGCAGAGGTTTTGATGACAAGTGCGCTTTCTGCACCCATAGAAACGGTGCCGGTGACGTCTCCGCCGTATTTGGCGGCGAGCGAAGCGATTTTGTTCTGGTCAGAGACGCCGCCGTCTACTCCAACGATGATTTCGATGGCGTTCTGGCTGTCTACAAATGCGCTTAGGGCTTGATTGCTCCAGCTGTCCAGTGAAGCGGCGTTTTGGATTTCGCCGGGGTGGTTGATGCTTGTTAAGTTCTGCTGGCAAATAGGGGGGGTTTGATTGTTGTTTGCTGCTGTGATTGTGTTGGCTGCAGCTAGGTTGCTGCTGACCATCAATAATGCGATAAGTAAAAGGCTTGTTAGGCTTGAGATTTTGCGTATGTTCACTTAGTGCCACCAGCTAACTGGTTATCTACTAAGGGATGGCTTACTATTTAAGATAAGTTGAGTTACGATAAATATTATGAAAAATGGTGAGTCTGTTCCTACTCCAACGACCCAGGAAACCCCAAATTAGAAGGGAGAGGGGCTCCTAAGCCGTCTTCACAGGCTCTCCTCACCGACAAGCAAGCGCTTAACGGCACATTTAAAGGTTAAGGAAAAAACGCCAAATCCGGGCATAAGTGGAGACGGCAAGCATAGACTGGTTAGCTGCAAATTTTGTTTGGGTTTGAGGGCGATTTAGAAATAATTTGGGTATAATCCTGTAAAAACTATTTAATCTATATAGCGGCATTTTGCTCAAAACCAAAGTAGTGAATCGAAATGACGGATTTGCAGCAGTTAATCACCGATTTCCTAACACCCTCAGCAACCTACGAGACCCTGACAGTTGACCGCGTAGTTATCGCTCTAGTGATGTCTTTCCTGATAAACTTGGTTATATTCTACATTTACCGCAAAACCTACAAAGGCGTCGTCTACAACAGGCAATTCAACATAGGCTTAGTCTTAACGGGGCTGGTGGTGACTCTTGTTGTGCTGCCAATCAGCTCAAACGTCGCATTATCCCTAGGCATGATAGGGGCGCTGAGCATCATTCGGTTCCGAACCGCCATCAAAGACCCAAAAGACATCGTCTTCACCTTCTGGACCATAACGGTGGGCATAATCTGCGGTGCCGGACTCTACATCGTCGCCATAATCGGTGTGCCCGTGATAGCTGCTATGCTGATTGTGCTGGAGAAAGCCAAACTCACCGGTCCAGACCCCTACCTGCTGGTGGTCCACTACAGCAGCGAAGCAGAAGCATCCGTGCAGGCAGCGCTGCCCAAATACAAAATTAAATCCCGAACCGTAAGCAGCGACGGCGTAGAGTTAATGGGCGAAGTTCGCATAAACACCAAAGACGTGCCCAAAATCGATGAACTGCTAAAGATCCGTGGCGTCAAGGATGCCTCAATCATGAGTTACACCTCAGACGCCAACTAACACAGTTTACCTAAAGCTAATCTGGGTATGGAAAAATGAAAAAACAAGGAGGCAACAGAGATTCTGGAATTAGATGCTAAGCCCCAGCTAAGACACGAACTCAAATACGAAGTGAGCCCCCTCGATTACCGGATTCTGCAGAGGAAACTGGCAATCACTTTGAGCCGTGATCCTAACATGCAGGGCGGCGCTGGCTATAATGTGCGGAGTTTATACTTTGATGACTTCAATGGGTCCTCTTTTAGTGATAAGGAAGCAGGAATCTATAAGCGCAAGAAGTATAGGCTGCGCATCTACAACCGAAGTGACGCCCTGATAAAGTTTGAGCGCAAAACCAAAGTCGGCGCCTACATGCTAAAAGAAAGCACCCGAATCACCCGTCAGCAAGCAGACCTACTGATCGAAAGCAACTTTGATTTCTTAGCTGACACCGAAAACGCTTTGCTTAAAGACTTCTATTTGGAGACGCGCTGCAGCCAAATGCGGCCAGCCGTCATTGTAGCGTATGAACGTGAAGCATACATCCAAAAGGTTGGCACAGTACGCATCACTTTTGACACTCAACTGCGGACTTCTCTGGGATACAGGGACTTCTTTAGTAAAGACTGCTTCGGCATGACGGCGCAGGAGCAGCAAGGCATCATTTTGGAAGTTAAATACAACCAGGTTCTGCCCAGCTACATCAGCGGTTTATTCCCCACATCTATCGGATTCCAGGAAGCAATTGGGAAATTTGTTATCTGCAGAAAGCAGCAGCTGGAACAAAAAGGCTTTGCCTAAACAGAATCCCGTCATGAAAACTTAGTCTTCGACAGGCAATTGAGCCAAATAAGCAGTAGTTCAATTTTTTTGGAAGAGATTGCTTCTGTGCCTAATCTGCCTGAGGATTTGGGGAACAACTGCTTTGGTGTCTGCGTCTACAATGGCATCTTGGCTTATGATTCCTCAAGCAAACCACCAAATGTTACACGGCTAAACGTAGGGACCGCAGGATTAACTAAATATAGAAAATAAAAAGATGGATGGGTTTACGGATGCATACCGCCCTGGCTGCCCATGCTGGTAACCGTACTTGACTGAGTAAAGGTCGTGTATAGGGTTCCGCCGCTGTAGGTTCCGCTGCTGTACACACCGTCTTTGAGAGTGCCGCTGCAACTTCCCCCCAGATAGAGGCTGTATGAGGAACCCTGAGACAGCGAAGATGTGCAGACCACCACGGACTGAAACGTCTTTGAGGTTTGGAAGGTTACCACGTTTTGGCCGCTTGAGCTTTCAATGTGGATTAGAGTCCCAGCCGGGTAGGCGCTTTGAAAGTTAACCAGAACCGAGCACTGCGTAGACGTTGAGGTAAGCGCCTGCGCCATGCCCGAGCTGCCGGCTGCAATCAGAAAGCCCCCGGTCATCTTGTAGGTGGAGAAGTCCAGTGCTCCGTTTGCGTTATTTGTGGGTCCGTTGACGATTACCGTTCCGCCTGTCTGGGTAATTGCGCCGTTGGAGTCTAAGCCGTCGCCGCCAGCAGTAACCACGAGGTATCCGCCGTTGATGTATACGTTGGCGTTGCCGGCCGAGAACATGTCGCCTCCGCCTCTCCCGCCGGGTCCACCGTTAAAGCCAGAGCTATCTTGGCCGCCTGCACCGTTCAGTCCGTCGTCACTAGAATTAACATAGATTGTTCCTCCGTTGATGGTGATGGTGACTGCTTCGATGCCCTCATAGCAGGTTTGGATGTCGATGCTGCCTGAATTGATTGTAACATCGGAATCTGCATGGATACCGTCGTCGCCGCTTGAAAGATTTAGGGTGCCGCCGGTGATGGTTACTGTGCCATTTGAGTGGATGGTGTCGTCTGCTGAATTCGCGGTTACGGTTCCGCCGCTGATGGCTACGCTGACTAAGCCCTTTATGCCCTTTGCGGATACAGAAGAGGCAAGACTGCCGGTGCTGCCTCCGCCCGAAGTGACGGTTACCTGTCCATCAGTGATTATAACGTCGGTTTCTCCTTCGATGGCGTCGCCGCCTGACGAAACCACGACGGTTCCTGCCTGGACGAGGACGTATCCCTTTGTAGCATCTTCTGCGTTATCGGAGATTAAGCCGTTTTCGCCTGCTGACACAGTAGTTTTTCCTCCTGCGACTATGACATAGTCTTTGCCTCTTATGCCGTCGTCTTGGGCGTTTACTGTGAGGGTGCCGCTTTTGATTATTAAGCCGTCTTTGCTTGAGATGCCGTCGCTGTTGGTGGATTGGATGTTAAGTGAGCCTTCACCGTAGATTGTGAGGTCTGATTTACTGTATATGGCTGCGTTGGGTTCGGTGGTGGCGCTTGAAGTGAACGTTAGTTTGTTTTGCGTGTTTGCCTCCAGAATTATTATGGTTTTCTCTGAGTTTACGATGTAAAGTGGAGCGCTGCTTGAGCAGGAAATATCTGCGCCTGAGAGAATTAGCTTGACGGCGTTTTTATTCTGTGTGTTTACGATTATCTGTCCATTACTCAGGGAGCCGCTTACACGGTAGGTTCCTGAGGATGTGATTGTCACTGTGGTGCCTGATACCGTTACGCCCGAGCCGCTTGAGGTTATAGAGTTGCCGTTCAAAGTGATTGTTACTGCGTCAGAGATGCTGTAGACGTAGTCTGAAGCTTCCTCGTGGCTGACCGCGTTTCCTGTGGCTGAGGATGTATCTGAGGAATCAGAGGTGCCTGACGAGGACCCCCCGCTGTTACCGCCGCTACTTGATGAATCGGTGGAGCCGCCATCAGTTTGTGATGGGGAATCAGTCGAGGATTCCGGGGTCGTTGTTCCATCGGTGTTGGTGCCACCGCCGGTGGATGATTGGATGTCATTGATCAAGTTTGTATTCAGTACTCCGTAAGCTAATACGCAAGCTATTAGGCCGATGCATACTGCGGTTACAATCAGTTTTTTGCTAGTCATACTCAAACCTTAACCTATTGTCCGCCCAAATTAATTAAAGCATTTTTCAGAATTATGCCCTAATCTATACCACTTTGCTGTTAATATGAAGCAAATTCCTGCAGAATAAAAAGTAAGACATGCATTTCATCGCTTCTTGATTACCTAAGCCAGTAACCGTTTTCCCCGATGACTCATTTGCGGGGAACGCATACCTCCAAGGGCAAAGGTTAGATTTTGAAGGAGAATCCAAAATTAGAGGTGTTGATTGATGAGTTTCGCAAGGTCGATGGCGGATAAATCATATTCGCAGCGAGGACAGGTTTTGTGGATTTCCTGATTAGCCCCCACCTTAAGCGCGGATCCACAGTGGCAACAGAAATACGTCAAGGTTTGTCCCCTTTCCGCTAGCACCGCAACGAGTTCATCAAGACTTCGGGGCTTGGCGGGCTCCTTGATTTTTTTTCGGGCAGCAGTAGCCTTCTCCTTCACTGCCTCTATAACTTTGGGGTCGCTGCTGGTTGTGAAGAACTCGCATTTTGCATTCTGCAGATAGGGCTCTTCAAGGTCGGTTCCGAAGAGGTCACAGGAGCCTCCTTTGAAGAAGACGCAGGCGAGGCAACTGTTTTTTCGGTATTCCGCATCGAGGGTTTTGTAGCATGTGGGGCAGACTTCAACTTGTTTACCGTCTTTGACGGTGTTTAAAGCGATTCCGCGGTAGGGTTGATTGCATACTTGGCAGATGGCTTTCATTGTGCTCAAAGATGAAACGGAGCTGATTGCTTATTTGTCTTTCCAAGAAAACCTGGTTTATCTGCTTAGATATAAATAAAAAAGGAAAAGGGGAAGATGCTATTTTCGCCGTAGCTTCATAGCTAAGAAGGCTGATAAGAGCGCAAAGAATAACGCAGCTATCGCCAGCCCCGCTGACGCTATAGGCAGCATGGTTCCGCCGACAACTTCAGGTGCCGGTGACCCCGCTGGACCCGCCGCGCCCGTATCGCCCTTGTCGCCTTTGTCTCCTTTTTCGCCTGTTGCGCCGGTTTCTCCTCTTGCGCCCGCTGCTCCCGTGGCTCCAGCTGCGCCCGTGCTGCCGGTTGCACCCTGAGCACCAGTTGCTCCTGTGGCACCGGTTGCGCCTGTTGCCCCTGTTGTTCCCTGAGCGCCGGTGGCACCTGTTGCGCCGGTAGCGCCTGTCATGCCGGGTACAGTGAAGAGTGCGGATGCCGTGTTGCCATATGCGTCAGTTGCGGAAATATTGTATGTTCCTGGGGTGGATGGTAACGTAAAGATGGCTGCGAATTCGCCTTGTACGTCTGCGGTTAAGCTCTTTGGTGTGGTTATGGCTGCTGTTCCATTGCATACCACTGTGATGGCAACGTTCGGTTGGAATCCCAAGCCCGAAATGGTTGTTGCAAAGCCGCTGTTGGGCGTAACTGTCACCTGGGGTATTACAAGGAACCTTTGATAGGAATAATCTTGGAAGCTTATGCCGTTGTAGCTGACATCCACATAATACCAGCCTGGATTGATTGCTGGAACAGCGAAAGTTACGTTGAAGCCTCCGTTTACGTCAGTGGTTGATTGCGTGACTTTAACGCCTAGCATATTTGGGCTAAAGTGAAGCGAGAAAGCCGTTGAGCCTGCCCATCCTGTGCCGACTGCAGTGACGTTTGTTCCTGCTGGTCCCTGATTAACGCTTACCGCCACATCAGGGTTAACCGCGAATAGAACGTGGGCTGTGTGGCTTGATGCATCCATCGCTGAAACCAGATGATAACCCGTCGTCGACGCTGGCACTGTGATGATTTTGGTGAAGTTGCCGTTGGCGTCCGCGTTTGCCGTTGCAATTTGGGTTCCATTCCAGGATAGGGTAATTTGGCTGCTGGCAGCAAATCCTGTGCCTGTAACGTTGAGACCTCTTCCCACGAGTCCTGAGGTTTGATTAAGTCGTATCATGCATGTTACAACTTCAAAATCGACTGAGGCACTGTGAAGGTCTTTGTCGACTGCTGTGATGTTATATACGCCTGGGGCAACGTTAGGTATTTTGAATTTCATATCGAAGTAGCCACCTTGGCCTGTCAACACTGTGCCTAAAATCGCTGCCGTGGTGCCATTGATGTCCCAAGTCAGGGTGAGGTTGCTGTTTGGGCTGAAGCCAAATCCGCCGATTTCGTTTAGGCTGTTTGCCATGCCGTCCGAGAAAAGTATCTCTAACTGGGAGGTTATTATCTCATAGGAGGTGTATGCTACGCCGCCGTTTTCATCGGTTCCTGATAGGATGTATTCGCCGACTGCTGCATCCGGAATGGTGACGGTGTCTACAAAGTAACCTTCCTCGTTTGCGGTAAAGTTACCAAGCGAAATTGCGGTGCCGCTTACGTCCCAGACTACTTCTACAGTGCTGTTAGGCAAAAAGCCATACCCCGCGATAGGAAGCTCTATGCCGCCTAGCCCATAGAATTCATACAGGCTCAGCTCTGGGCCATATCCAAAGAACGCTGCGACGGCGCTGCATCCATCCGGTTGGGTTGCGTTGAAATAGTAAAATCCATTGTTAAGGGCTACATCGATTGTGTAGGTGGCGTTGAAGTCGCCGTTTGCATTTGAAGTCACGTTAGCGATGGAGGTGCCGTCAAAGGTTACTTCGACGGTTTGGTTGGCTGCAAAATGCGATCCGGCGATTTCCACTTCGGTTCCAACGGCGCCCTCGTCTGGATCAATCGTTAAGACGGGGGTTATTTGGAAGGGTTCTGAATCGTGGGGGCCGTCGATGATGGCATAGTAACTGATTGTAGTCAAAGTTATGTTGTATTCGCCTGCAAAATCTGGGTTTTCGATGCCGTCGATTTGTAGGGCGATGACTCTGCCTGCGGGAATAACGGTTGGGTCCTCCACGACGTAGCGGAGGGTTTGTCCAGCGCCGGGGCGCGTAAGTACACCGGGGCCAATATTCACCACCGCACTTAACTGGGCGGCGGAGACGTTAAAGCCGTCGGGGAATAGCATTTCTATGGCTGCTAATATTCCGCTGGTTTCGGTTTGGAAGGTGATGCCGTAGCTGCTTGTTTGTGCTGCGGTGGCATCGCTGGGTGTGGCAGTTATTGCCAGTATCGGTTTTGCGCTTGCTAGGTTTGTTGTCATTAATGCTGATGTTATTAGGAGAGTGATTGTTAGTATTGTGAATAATTGTTTGTTATAGTTTATTCTCAAATTTTTCCCTCTTACTCTAACGGCTGTATTGTTTTCAGGCACTTATATCTTTTGTATATTATGAAACAATACATGAGATGCACGGCAGCATAAACCCGCCAAAAATAGTTCACGCAACCCCTAAACTACCCTACCCTATAACGCAACAAAGCCGCAACACCGCCCAAAGCCGAAAGCCGCGCCTTCTCCTCTGAACCCGTGAAAACAACTTCCACCCGTGCATCCGTCTGCACTGCCGCATCCTCAAGCACATCCACCAGGTCCCTCTCAACAACCTCCCACTCCCCACCACGGCACTTCACGCAGGGCTCACCCAAAAACGCCTGCAGGGCAGTGGGATCGCGTTTTCTGACTATTTTTGCCTTGGGTAACCCACATTTTTTGCACACTGCGTTTATCTCAACAAGGTCCGAGTTGTCTGTTACCAGCGCCACCTCAACTTCGCCTCTCTGCAGCCCCTCCAAAACAGCATCTAACCCAACAGCTGCTAATCCATTTTCCTTAGATAGTTCCGTCTCTAAGCGCTGCATGCTCTTTTTTTCTTGGGGCCCACACATGCTATCCAGTGCTTCTGAGGATTTAGCCATCATCTCAAAAACGCCGTCTTCACATGCCGACTGCGTATCAACCACATTTAACAAAGCATTCTTCAGCTCGTAGTGCAGAAAGTCGCCCTTGAGGAATTCATTTTTGGTTGCTCCCGGACCACCAACAATAAGTGTTGTGGCTTTCTGTTCCTCAAAAAAAGCCTTGGCTGCATGCTCGGCTACGCGGTGGAAGTAGGCGGTTAATTGCATGTCGCGTTCACGTTCATATCGGCGTTGGCTCTGCCCGCCCTTCCCGGTTTTACCCGCAACCCCCGATGTAAGTGACTCTAGCATCTGCAGGTTGTCGCCTCTGCGCATCGCCAACGTAGCCTGCTTTGCATCCAACGCCAGGAAACCAACGATTCTTTGATCCCTTAGCATATCCCGCAGCGGCTCCAGCAAGAAAACTCTGTCCATGGCAAAGAGGAAAGCGCCGACGGGGCTAGGCGGCACAAGTTCCTCCATATGTAAAACTGCGTTTCCGCCCTCATCAGCAAAGGTTCCTGCAAACATCACCAGCCCATCTGTGGGGACGCCGCTGTGCAGTTTCAGATTCTGGATCAGGTTTTTTAGGGCGTCTTTTAGGCGGGAGTTAGCGCGTTCTGAACCAGCTTGTAGGGTGGCTTGGTTAGCTTTGAGGTTTGCCAGCGCCGCTTCGAGGGGGGTGTTTGCTGGGAGGTAAAGCGAGATGTACTCCTTATCTGGAGCTGTTTTGTCGGAGAGGTAAGCGATGAGTTTGCGGAGTTTATGCTGCTTTGCGGAGTAGCTGGTTGTAATCTGGCAACCGTAAAAGTGGCTGATTTTATCCGCCAACACCGGCACCTCACCTCTTTATGCTAGGGCGCTGCGGAATTTATCAGTTTCACCGCGGAGCTACTGGTCCTCAAAGATGAAGAGGTCATCAAGCGTGGTCTGCAACGCCATGGCGATGTCATGTGCCAGCTTGATGGAGGGATTGTACTCGCCTTTCTCGATGAAGTGGATGGTTTCTCTGCGGACGCCCACTTTTCGGGCGAGGTCCTCTTGGGTTAGGTTGTGGCGGGCGCGGAGTTCTTTGATTCGGGTTCTCAATTCATCGACCCTTCCGCGACAGGTACAGGTATGACAGCGCAAACACCAAGCCACCTATGATTACCACAGAGCCTGATAAGTAGTCCGTTTCCATTTCGTAGTTGAAGATTATGTCTACCACTATGGGTGTGAAGACGGCGCTCCAGATGGCTGCGATGAAGCCGTAGTAGCCTGCTCGGTAGTTGACGGTTTTGGTCCGTTCGTCGGCGGCGGTGAGGCCTTGTTTTAGACTTTTTGTTTTGTCGTAGAGGGTGTAGATGGCGAAGATGACGATGAGTGCGATTATGGTGAGGGAGATGATTTCGGGGTAGTTGAGGGTTTGGGCGGATGCGAAGTAGAGTGCCAGTGTGATTATGACTATGGTGGCTAGGGAGATTAGGATGGTGGATATGGTTTTTGATTTGTTGTTTGATTTCATCTTGTTTCTCCTGTGTGTCAACAATAACTTTAAGTTATGTTTATCTAACATTATGTTAACTATAACAAACAACATGAATTTAAGGGTTCCCCAAAAACAACACCCAAAACCCAAAAGCCAAGGCCCCCAGCAGAAATCAGGAAATAAACTAAATACCTCAACCCAATACATTTCTAAGCATGGGATACCAGCCGCGGGCCAAAACGCCAAGAGGAACCAGTTACAGTGGAAGAACCCTACGGGAAAGAAGCAAAGACAAAAAACGCCTCCGACGCCCCAGCAAAGTCCCAGCACAAAAAATTTTTCCTACAGAAAAAGAAATAATCGACGCAACCCTGCGGCGGCTACACACGCTGGGAACCCAAAAGTTCGGGTCCTCACCTTTCAGCGGGCATTTTGATCGCTGGCTCAGCACCGTTAAGACGGTACTAGACGAATTCAAATCGCATCCCAGCATGGGCGTAGATGAACAATTCTTAGGTGAATGTTCACAGGCCTTTGACGTTGTCAAGCTGCAACTGGAGGACCGCCGCCGAAAGGAAGCCGCGGTGGAGCAGGAAATCAAGAACATTGCCTTTTTCCGAAGCAGCCTAAACCAAATTGACCTAGAGTATGCAGAGGCGATGACGGCGTTGAAGAGCAAGCGGAACCGCCAAACCAAACCCCTCTATGCCAGCATAGACAGCCTCAAAGCTGAACTGGACAAGGTTATCCAGATGAAGACAGGGATTCTCCACGGCATATCAAAGAAGGGCCGAGAGCAAAAAGAAGCCGCCCTCACAGCCCAAATCAGCGATATACAGCGTGAACTTGAGCTTCTGCTGCTTGATTTTAGCGCCCAGAAAAAGCAGCTTCAAAACGGCTTTGATGCTAAGCGCCAGCCGGTTTTGTGGCAGATAAAGGGGTTTCAGAAGAAAATCGGTGACTTAGAAACCGATGGGTCCCTAGAGGAGCGCTGGTTTGCCTGTGAAGCCCTCATAGATGCCATCAACGGTTACCTGCAGCGGAAGGCAGCTAAGCGGCTTTAGGAGCGCCTATTTTTTGTTGTCGGTCAGCATCAGCGTTAGGGTTGCGGTGACATGGGGGATTTTTCTAAGCTTAAACGTCACCAGTTCCTTTAGCTCCGGCTGTGACGCTGCGGTGGCTTTGATTATTAGATCGTAGACTCCGTATGAAATGTAGGCGTTCTCTACTCCGCCTGTTTTTCTAGCTTCCTCTAAAACCTTCTCTTCAGCTCCGGGGGAGACATTAAACAGTACATATGCGCTGGGCATCCAAATCTCCGATACCCTATTGGCGTAATTCAAATATAGCATTTGCGCAACTTACACCCAGCAGGCCACACAGGCTAAAATCTGTCCTGATTAATTCGGTAGAAGAGCCATTCCAGCTGTTCTGCACCGTTTTTCTCGTAGAACTGCTGTGCCGTCCTGTTCCATTTCAGGACTGTGAATTCGATTCTGCCGCAGCCCGCGTCCTTAGCTTGAGTTTTCAGGAAACCAAACATATTTTTGCCAACGCCGCTGCCCCGGTATTCTTCAAGCACAAAGATGTCTTCGATGTAGAGGGTGGGCTGGGCAAGAAAGGTTGAGTAGTTAAAGAAGTAAGTGATGTAGCCGACGCTTCTGCCGCTGATTTGCGCTATGTAAGCATGGAATTTTGGCTCATCGCATAGGCAGTCCCGACGCAGTCTCGCCTGTGCCTCTGCATTTGGGGGTGAGAGCTTCTCGTATTGGGCTAGCGCCGTAACTAAGCCTATGAAGTCGTTGAAGTTTTGGGCAGTGACTTTATTGATGATGATGGAATCGGTTTCTGTGCGCATGCAGGGTATTGGTTGCTTGGAGATTAAAAATATTCTTGCAGCCGCTCAGTTGAGTGCCAGCCTGTGCTCAAACATGAGGCTAAACCGCTGGAGCAGCTTAACCTGCAGGAGGCAACACTGGGGTATAATGGGGCAGGCGGGGTTTTGGATGCTGAGGCATCGGAGATGATTTTTCGGTGGTTAGAGGCACAGACTTAGAGGTGACTGTAACTTTCATATGAATAGTTAGAATATGAAGGGAACAGGCTTTAATTTTTTCTTATTTTTTGAAGATTCCATGCCAAAACATCAACTCCGAGAGCGATGAAAAGCCTGCAGGTGCTCCACATTTTTTCGGTTGTTAAATTACCTGAGAGCGCCAACGCGAGTCTGTTAAGCATGTGTGAGTTAGCTGGTTCACTTAGCCATTTGAGGTCCACCTCAAAAGTAATCGTTGAATTTCCTTGTCTTCCCTCTATGACCCGTATGTACTTAACATCTGTTTTGCTAGTTTTGAAAACGAAACTAGTGGTTTTATCATCAAGTTTTAATGTGCATTGAATTGTCTGAGCACCTAAAAGGCTTAGGAAACGCCTCATTTCTAGGATGTCATGCACCCCAACTTGTCGAGTATACATTTCGACGCGTGGGTCTATGTATGCCTCAAGAAACGTAGCGATGTGTTTTTCAAAATGATCCTTCTGCAGGGTGGTTCCGTTATTAGTCATGAAACTAAGATTAATTATTCGTTCTTGAACAAAATCCACTAATGTCTTTTTTTGTTTATTTACTGCTTGAGAAACCCTTTCATGGTCAAAGAATGTGTCGAGATTCCAGAATTTAGCCATACAATAAGTGGCCATTTCTTCAATTTTCTCTTTCGACAAGTATTTAGTTGTGTAAACTGAATGCATTTCATCAAAGTTATTCCAGTCAGTCTCAAAAATTAATCCTTGCGCATCCAGCTCTTTGTAGAAATCTGTACCGGGAAAAGGCGTTGCGATTCCGAAGGCGGCTCCTGTTAATCCGATTTCTTTAGCGTAAACAGGAAACATGCGGATTTCTTCTTCTGTTTGCTCAGGTAAACCTATAACGAATGTTCCGCCTGCCCTTCCGCCGTTTTCCCGTATGTTTTTAACGGCTTCGACGTGAACCTTGTTGGTTATGCCTTTTTTTGTCGCCTTTAAATCTTTAGCGTTTGGACTCTCTATCCCCATTTCAAATCGGCGTATGCCCACCTGGCACATTTTCTTTACGATCTGGGGATGCGCCGCCATAGCGTCTGCCCTTACTAGGGCACAAAACTCCATGTTTAGTGTATGCTTCATCATCAAGTCGCATAGGCGGTCAACCTGTTTGGGGTTACCCATAAAGTGCGGGTCTGCAAACATGACGTTTACAGGTTTTCCCTTATGATACTCAGCCATCTCCAGAAGCTCTTTCATGACGTTTTCAGGTGACCTGGTTCGAAGGCAGCTTTGGCTCATGCTTGGTTCGCAGCAGAAACTACAGAGTCCATTACAGCCTCTATACATGGCTATTACGTCGCAGTCGGTTACTCGGTCTTGGCTTTTGTAAGGGTACTGCCTCAAATATCGAGCGGGAAAAGGAAGCGTGTCCAGGTTTTCTATTGGTTTTCTTGTTTGGTTGTGGATTATTTTTCCGTTCTTCTTGTAAGATAGCCCTAAAACATTCTCGAAGGCGCCTGTTTCAACAAGCTCTTTCATTGCGACTTCGCCTTCGCCGCGGATAACCGCGTCGATTTCGGTGTGTGAAAGCATCAGTTCAGGAACGCTTGTCGGATGATACCCGCCTACCACAACGGGTAAATTGTTTTGTTTAGCGGTTTTTGCGAGGCGTAGACTTTGGTTGTGCTCAGTGGCGGATAAGGTGATCCCGACTAGGTCGGGACTATACCTGTTGATGATGTCTTGGAATTTTCTGTTGTCAAGTTCAAGATCAACTATGTTGACTTGATCCACCGCGTCTTTGATGTATGAGGCTATGTATTCTAAACCGATAGGTATCAGATCGAAAGAAAAACTAAGCCCTTTCCTTCCAGCAGGTTTCACCAGCAGAATTCTCTTGAACGGCAACCGGAACACCAATGTAACCCGACAAATTCAACATGATTTATAAAAACAAATCGTGCATGAATCTCTTTTGACATGGAGATTCGAAAATTTACCGAATCGCTGGGCATGAGTTGAGTGGACTTTTTCTTAAATTAGTGGTGGCGGGGGGTGGAACTTGAACATCCTCACCAGAGATCTTTCCCGAAAATCTCTGTTCAGCAAGAAGAGCAGTCAGAAGTAACATGGGTTGGGGTAGCATAGTTGTGGGAAAAGGTCTTTGCTTAGGGTTTGCGGTTTTTCGATACCTTCTAAAAATCAAGACGAAAAGCAAAATAACTATTGCTACCAGTGCAGCAACTAGCAGTAGAATTAAAGGCTGGATAATTGTATTTGTGTTCAAGTATGCAACTGTCAAGTCACCGTATCGGGGAGCACCGCGATAGGTTCCAACAACTTCACTGTATAGTACATACAGGTTCCCATAAGAATCAAACTCAATACTGTCAATCGTTGTTTGTTCATGATATTCCCCACTTGAGTCAAATGGAACAGTCCCGAGGTTCTTAATATCCCACTGTGCGCCAGTCCATTTTGCAACCATTAACCCATTCTTGTTTTGAGCGGCATAGTTGTCTTGATAATAATAAACTTGTGGATTGCCATTTCCATCTATGCGAAGAGTTGGAAAACTATAGTAATTATAGTCGTCCGCATCAATAGTTTGGGATACCCAACTTTCACCATTGAAGTAGATGTGGTCTATGGAGCGTTGGTTTGTATATTTTACGCAGCATAGATGAGGGTATCCTTTGCTATCGAGCACTAAATCGCTTACATCATTAGCACTTTCTGAAACGTTTTTTGCTATCGTTTCAAACAGCCATTGTGAACCATCGTATTTGGCAGATTCTATGCTTCTGCTTGTTGTTGGGTATGAGTATCCCCCATCAGAATTTGGGACGCCTGCTTCTACTTCTTCAATAAAGATCAAATGTGGATTATTTTGGGAGTCCACAACAAGGGTTAGTGGTATTAAGTAGTCAAAGTTAGCTCCACTTGCGCTTGTCTTGGCAATTAGCGTTGAAGAGTCGCTCGTTTTTGTCCAGTTGTGATAGTACAGATAGTCTTCGCGGCTGTTATTTTCTGGGTAAGATTTTTGTTCTTTTGTTAAAGTATGCATGTTTCCATTCGAATCTAATTTCATCGTTTCTCCTGCTATGCTTTCTACCCCAAACTGGTTCAGGTTCCAGTTTGAGCCAAGTAAGGTAGTATCATCTAGATGTCCATTTTCGATTGAGACAATGTGGGGTTTGTTGTTTTGGTCCATTATGAAAATGTTGCCTGCAACTTCTTTTAGATTTTGTATGCTCCACTCTTGATCTGTTAAAATTGAATAGTACAAGCCCTGAGGCTGGTAGTCTATATCATCGACTGTATTTTCATGATAAAATATGTGTGGGTTGTTTTGTGAGTCAACGATTAATGTGCCTGCTGTGCCTCGTGAGTCAACGACTTGAGTTTTCCATTGTACGGTCGTCGTTTGAGCGTCCACATTTTCAATTGAAATTAGGCTCGAGAGAAGCATTCCCAGCGCAATGAACAAGCATATGCTCTTGCTAACGCTCATGGTTTCACGTTTAAACTAGAAACAATAAAAGCCTATTGGTAAAAAACTCTTGACTAAGGTTTGTCAAGGTTTCTTGACTAATACAAGTGGTACACCACATCCCTAGGCGGTCAAAATACTCCGGATTATTGCTCAGCGCCATCCAAAGCATTCTCCTTAGTACCATCTTTCTATGCTTTTGACAAAACTTGATTAGCCATCTCTTGAGGTGAACCCCTAAGTTGCTTGAGATAACGCATCTTTCGCTCTATGGTGCTTCCTCTATTCGCTTTTTTGTTCAGTAGCCAAACTGCAAAAGATACTGTTCGATTCACTAACGGGGGTTGAGTAGTGGTGGCGGGGGTGGGACCTAGCCCACGAAGGCCTGCTCCAGAGAAGCCGTAAGGCTAGCCACAAACACTAAATGTAAGAAAGTAAAATAATTATACTGATACCAATGACAATTACTGACGAGCCCGAAGTCACAACTGTAAGCGAAAAAGGTCAAGTAGTCATACCGCAATCCATACGCAAAGAACTCGGAATAAAACCCAAAAACAAGTTCCTCGTGTACGGCAAGGGAGACACTATAATTATGAAAAAACTGGAACTCCCCGACCTCAAAAAGGAATGGAACGACATCTTTAAGCTAATGGATAAAAAACAGCTAAAGATATCTGAGCAAGATATACAAAAAGAAGTCGCCGCCGCCCGAAAAGCAGATGACTAGAAATGCTCCGAGCCGTCCTCGACACAAACGTCTTGGTCAGCGCCATAATTTCTGATGGAAAAGCAAGAGACCTGCTGAAGAAGGCAATAGCAGACCAATATCGCATAGTTACATCTGATTTGATTCTAAAAGAACTCGCCACTGTTCTTCAGCGCCCAAAATTCAAAACAAGCCCGGACCAAATCAAACAAGTAATTCTCGCCATTAACAGAACAGCGGACGTTATAACGGTAAAAACAAGAATCAAAGCTGTCAAAGTTGACCCAAAAGACGATATGATTATTGCGACGGCAATCGATGGAAAAGCCAACCTAATTGTAACTGGAGATAGCGATCTATTAACGCTCAAGACATTTAGAGAAGTTCAGATAATCAGTATAGAAGAAATGCTTGCTTATCTTTCAAAGAATAAAGCGAATCCTGTGGAGTAGCGAAAGAATGATTGGGTACGCCTCTAGTGGCAAAGACGGATTGGGGCTATTGTTTAACTAAACCGAAATCCATAGACCAGCGAATATAGAAGATACATCAACAGAACAGCTGCCTTTATAGAAACAAAGCATTGCCAAACTGGTAATGGTTAGACGTTCCAAGGTTCACTGATTCTTTTTTCTAATGATTTTTTATATTAAGAGCTTGTTTCATTATTACTTGATATGTTTCCTGTTCGGTGATTAGTGCTGCCTTGTGGTGGTTGATTGATGTGCTGGTCTCTCTTTCTCTTTACACTTTTCTTATTATTTTTACGGTAACGCAGAAAGTTTAGACCTAAAACACCAAAATTAATAGCAACGCTTACAACACTAACTAAGATTGCTATCGAGGCTAAGGTATTAGACCAATCGCTGGAGTTTTGTTGATTCAGATACATCATTTCTGAATTAATCTGCATATTAGCTTCTTGAGCGTTAGTTACAGTCTGGAAGGAGTAAGTGGCAAACATTCTTGTATTATTGGAAGATGCCGTGACGAGCCAAAGACCTGTATAAGAAATAGTTTGGCGTAAGTATCGGTTATATTCGGATTTTGCAGAGATATTTATGTTCTCAGTGTATACTATGTTATCATTGCCAATTATGGATAACTTAACCTCCAAAGTATCATTTGTATAGTTGTATGTGGTAATATCGAACGATGCTTCTTCATTCAAGATAGCTAAATTATTTTGGGGAGAATAGATACTTGGAGAAATGTTGATACCAGAAACATTACATTCAACAGAATTTGAAGAAATCAGTTCGTAATGCTGTTCAGTGGTTTTAAGGTAAAGAAAGGCCGCTATCAGTAAAAAAGAAATTATGACTACTACTGAAAGCGCAATCTTAGCGTTCTCCTTAGTCAAATGCTTTCTAAACTTGTCAGTTTTAATCATAACTAACTAATTGTCATTAAACTGAATTTAAGATTTTTTTAAACAAAAAAATGTACAAAATATTTATCCGATGCCACAAGCATCTTCTACAAAAGCATAGGCAATAAGTCCAGATATAGCGCTACTCTTGTGGGTACGTTATGGCGCGGGGAAATAGCGTAAGAATAGGTCATTATAAAGGCTACAGGGATGGGACATCACTATTTGAGTGGCATGAGGTAGATTCAGTCATTTTGGTAAGGGTATGGTAAAGAAAAACCCTTTTTAAGCTATAGACGAAAAGAGCAGAAGCACATCCAATACGTTTGTGTGGCTTGTTGCGGCATAATTGGGCTATATTTGAGTTGATGGTAAACTGGTAATATAGGATCTTGTAATTATTTATAGGGTACCATATAATCTACCGATTGATGGCTATGGTAGAAATAATGAGTGTTGCACTCATAGACTTGGAAACTGGCAAAAAAACACCTTTAACTCGAAAGAAGAGTTGGAGTGGAAAAAAGGACAGCAGATGTTTCTTTATGGAAGGGATTCATTACAAGAACTATAGTATCCAGTTAAGACTCGACCCTAACGATAACCCAAGTGTTGACCCAGTGTTAGATGCCAACATATATGACCAAGCTGGAAACGAAATCGAAAAAGGCTCATGGCATCATACCGAAAAAGAGTACAACTCTGAAACAAATAGCCGTATCTACACGTTCAAGTTTGAAGAGCTTCAACTATTGTTAAAGTTTGCGATAGGCTATCATCAAGCACTCACTGAAGCAGTTGGTCTGGTTGATAATTTTATTGTGAAAGTAGTCAGAGGTAACTTGCAAGAGAAAAAAGACCCGCCCTCTTGACTTTTTACTATCTTCATCTTAAATTTGTCTGTTAGAGGAAAACTGGATTAAAGGCGCTGCAAGTTCGCGTTA
Source organism: Candidatus Bathyarchaeota archaeon (assembly GCA_026014735.1). Lineage (NCBI taxonomy): Archaea > Thermoproteati > Candidatus Bathyarchaeota > Candidatus Bathyarchaeota archaeon. The sequence goes on along the minus strand of JAOZHT010000005.1, from coordinate 55,790 downwards.
GAGCAAAAAAGAAAACGGCTAGGTAGTAGGTCTGAATCTATAGATAAATTTTTAGAAGTCTATATTCAATAAAGCGATAAATATTCCGCCTTATAGATAATTTGTGGCGATATTATTGACAACTAATGAGGGGTCTCTTGACGTTATTATTGGGTTTGAGACTGACAAAGAAAGCGACGAGTTCAGCCCTTGGAATCAAGGTGCTTTGCGGGAACTTACCTTGGGGGGCGCCATAACCCCTGTAGATTGGACATTTCATGTTACTGGTAATCTTTATGAAGTACCAGACATCGCTAGGGCAAAACATCGGTGTGCGGGTAGCATAAATTTCAACGGAATAGACCCTGTTACAGGTGATAGTTTAAGCCTTTCTCATGTTTTTTATTACGATGAGACATTGCACAACGGCTCTTTGCATTGGAATCATGAAATTTATTTTAAACGAAACGATGGCGATTGGATACTTTATGACAAGTCCAATACTGAACACCATATTATTGACGACGCAAATTGCTTGGTGCTTTGGGCTAGGGATTCCAATAATCGCTCCGAGCGTTGTACAGTACAAATAACCAACCCATGAACAAAGATTTCTTTGTCAGGTTAGGCGTTAGTTCATGTTTACGTAGGCAAAAACTAAAAGCGATAGGTAGTACGTCTGAATCGATAAGATAATTAGGACTTTAAATTAGTGATAAGTTTTTTAGCGCAGTAGAGACTATTAGACAAATTATGCCTAGAATGTCTCTGGAAGATTTTAAGAAGGGTTGGGAGAACCAAATTGCTAAGATTGAGAGTGAAGCAACTGGACTCGATGAAAGGGCCGTTCAGTCTATAAAATTGCAGTTCGACATTGATAGAAGTTACTTTGAAATGGTTGCCGATAGAACAACTGAAACTTCAGATGTTTATATGGAACTAACCATGCTTGATGCTCGATTAAACACCGCTCTTGAAGCTGCTCGCTCTAGAAATCACGCATACAAAAAAGATGATACAACTAAGACACCAAATATCCCGGGTTTCGGAAAAGTGAAATTAATACGAGTGGCTAGTTCAAAAAGATTTTTTATATCCCACAGTTCTAAGGATGAGACACTTATAGGTCTTACAAATCTGGCTTTTAAGAATAATGAACTACAGCCTTATTTTGCAGGCAAAGAGATAGAAGCTAAGAATCCCGTTGAAAAAATTATTCAAGCCATTGATAGTTCTTTTGCTTTGTTTGCCTATATTACTCCAAACGTGGTAAGTGATAAGCACACTAGGGATTGGGTAAATTTTGAATTAGGTGCGGCTAAAATGAAAGGCTTGCCCATTGTTTGTTTAATTGATGAGAACGTTTCTAGTCAAGGTTCATTTCCTGAATTAGTCAAGAACCTCACTGACTATGAGAAGTTTGACTGTACTAATCAAGATAGTTGCATTCGCATTGTTAATATGATTCGTGAAAAAGCAGCTCAATTGAATAGCAAGCAATAGGGATTATGTAACAGCAAAATCATTCACACTCCCTTATACTACTGAAGGGTAGGTTATCGATGATGAGTAAGAAAATAAAACAACAATTGATGAAATACTTCCATCATAGAAACGAAAGCCAAACAAAAGAAGTCTTTCCAGAATTTTGAAAACAGATTGAAAGCAATAGAATTAAGAGCAATGAGAAATGGAAAACGAAAACAGAAAGCACTCAAACAATCTTTCGATAAAGGGTACAGCGAATGGCAATCTAAGAAATACTGGCGATTTTACTTTCGTGGGTTGAGTAGTGGTGGCGGGGGTGGGACTTGAACCCACGAAGGCCTGCGCCAGAGGATCTTAAGTCCTCCTCCATATCTTAGGGGCAAATAGGTTGATCTGGCCCTATTTAGACCTGGCTCGGATACCCCGCCACCAGCACCGATACAGTTCAGCATGGTTCTGTTTAAGTTTTCCGATTCTGTATGCTGCTCCATGACGCCCACATAATATTATATTCGATGTTTGGGCGTGTACTGTTGCAGGTTGAGGAACACGCTTCAACTGGCAGATGTACAGACCAAAAGCAGCTATTAAAGAACCTGACCGAGAGAAATCGAGGATATGGTCTTGATGTGAGCTTCTGGTGAAATACCTACCAATTGAGGTTTAGACTTAACCTGCATGTCGGCTGAGGAACATGCTTCACGTCGACGCCAAACCTGCGTTTGGGTGACCGTAGAAGACCTAATCTGAGATTGCATCAAGGAAAACGGCTTTGAAACGTACCCGGGGCAGACGGTGATCGCGTGGGGTTTAGACTCAGCCGACAACCCCTCTCGAAAAACCTAAACGCCTCCTTGGGATGAGTCTCCGCCGGATGCTCATTGGTGTAAGGCGAAGGCGCAACGTTGTCCTTTCTGTAACGTCAAAATTTTTTGTTTTACTTGTGGCGGGCTCCACAACCAGCCTGCAATGTACCCCTTGGTCCGTTTCCAAAAAGCATTGATTCTGGCAATCCGCAGGTTGTTGTTGTGTAAAGAGGGGTACCCCATACCAACTAACAAAAAGCTCTGCGAAGTCTGCTCTACCGGTAGCAGGGCTAGCTCAAATTTAATATCGGCGGTAGATGTAGCGCCGAATAGGCATTGACGCAGCCAAGTTAGCGGTTTTTTCGATGGTAACCAAACATTTGTAGAGAAAACAGGGGGTTTCCGCTGATATTTTACTGTTTTTTCATCGCTAAACTAAAATAAGATTACCTCTTAAAGGCACTCGGAAGGCTCCTTAGCGGGCTTAGGGGCCTTGTCTGGGGGAGAATATCTTGTGTGAAAAAGAAGAGAAAACTGTAACCCGAGGACTACGCGATGTCCATGCAGCAGAAACAAGAATCAGCTTCGTGGACCCAAAAGGCAAACTCTACTATCTAGGCTACGATATAGATGATTTAGTAGAGAACGTCTGCTACGAAGAAGTCGCCTACCTATTCTTCAACAAGAAACTACCCAACCAAAAAGAACTCGACGAGTTCAGGCAACTGCTGGTCTCCGAGATGACACTGCCCGACACCACCATAGAAACCCTTCAGGCGACCCCAAAAAGCTGCCACCCCATGGATGTTCTACGCACCGAGGTTTCACGGCTCTGCCAAGATGACCCTGACTGCTGCGATAACACACTTGCGGCTAACCAGAAAAGAGCCATTCGCCTAGTTGCGCGTGTTCCAACTTTGGTGGCGGCGCTCTACAGAACCCGCATGAACCTGCAACCCCTCGAATCGCAACCTAACATGGGCGTCGCAGAAAACTTTCTCTACATGTTCCGCGGCTACGAGGCAGACGGCGAAGAGAAAAACGCCATTGACCGCTTCATGACGCTGCATGCCGACCACGGATTTAACGCCTCCACCTTTGCCGCCCGCGTCACCGCCAGCACCAACAGCGACGTGTACTCCGCGGTTACCTCCGCTATAGGTACGCTTAAGGGGCCTCTGCATGGCGGCGCCAGCGAGAAAGTCATGCTTATGCTCGACGACATAAACACCGAGGAAGAAGTGGAAGATTACATCCAAGGCATGCTGGATGACCAGAAAAAAATCATGGGGTTCGGCCACCGCATCTACAAGACCGAGGATCCCCGAACCAAGCATCTGCGGGGAATCGCTGAGCAACTCTGCCACAACAAAAGCAACCTAACCATCTACAACCTTTCCATAAAAATCGAAAACGTTGTCCACGAAAAGAAGAAGATTTTCCCCAACGTGGACTTCTATGCTGCAGTCACCCTTAACTCGCTGGGTGTGCCCTCAGAGTTTTTCACGCCGTTTTTTGCCTCCAGCCGCATCTCAGGATGGGTGGCTCATGTTCTTGAGCAGTATGAGGATGCAGTGCTGCTTAGGCCTTCCTCGCATTACGTTGGAGAATTCGGTAAACCCTTCCTCCCCATTAACCAGAGGTAACACATCTTAAGAGAAATCGGTTAACCGGCAGGTTTTAGCGGTGCCTGTAGAGCTGGGCAAAAATTACGCTGACGACAAGCAAAACCAAGCCGGCTGCCATAAGCACAAGGCCCTCTATTGTCGCTGGAGCAGTGTAGCCTACTCCTGACGTTTTAGGCACGTAGAACTGTGGAAACAGCATATATGGAAGAACAAGAAGACAAAACGCCATGATGCCTGATGCTAACGCTGTTACTCCAAGGGCACGATGTGAAAGCTTCATTTACGTTGAATCCCCAATTGTTTGGAGCTAAAAACGGGTTAGCGCTAATAAATGTTGATCTAAGCTTGACATTAGCCAAGCTAAGAATCTTCTATCCCGTACTTTCTGCCTTGAACTCGATTTTGCCGCAGACCCGACAAACATACACTAGGACAGACAAATCTTTAACATCTAACCCTTCGACGGCAAGTTTGGTTTTGCCACAGTTCATCTCGCCATTGCAGCAAGGACAAACCATCGCTGATGCAGCAGTAGAAACCTCTTTCTCGCCGAGGGGTTTGGGCGTCTGCATTTCTGGTGCAGCCTGATCCGTTTCGATCCGCCCCAGATACCTGCAACTGATGGCGCATGTTGGTCTGGATGGGCAGATATAGCAGCAGGTTGTCTTCTGGGGGTTTTCGCAGTTAAGTTGTCTGCTTTCTTTTGCTTTTTCGCTTTCGAAAACCGCTAAGCACTCTTTATCGGGTGTTAGGTACTCGCAACTGTTGGCTATCGCCGACATTCCTCTTTCCTCTGCTGTCTGAATGTTTGTTTTTGCCTAAGTGTGTTATGGTTAAGCTATTGCTTTGCCACCGTAAGCGTGGGTTTTGAACATATCGAGTTTGGGTTTAGGTATGGTTTGGTTATACTGTTAGTTCTGAAAAAACATTCATATTCAGATTGTGAGTAGTTTGTGGTGGGTTAACAACATGACAGAATGCCCCTACTGCACCAGCAAAAACTGCAAACCAACCGACCAATTCGAAGATGACCCGTTGATACAAGAGTACCTCTGCAAACAATGCAACCACAAATTTATAGTCAAAAGGGAAAAATAGAAAAAAGTAAGCCGCTGAAGTCTAAATCTCTATGCCTTGATCCCTAAACTTCTTGGCGCAGATTAGAAATTTGTGTTCCTTGTTTAACGCCTTTACGATTGATTTAACGAAGTGAGAATCATTCCTTTTTGAGGGCACAATAGTTATGAGTTCTTCCTCAAACTGGTGATAACTCATCTCGTTAGGAGTATTATTGAGGTTTTCAGCTTCACTTATTAAAGCAAGAATTTTGTCCACTTGAGCAAGGTCCAGGTCAGCGTCCAAGCAGGCGCAGATAAATGGATACTTCTCATAGTCCGTCACGGAAACAAGCATAGCTATTTTGCCCTCAAGCTTTTTCAATCTATCTTCAACTGTATAAACAGCCAAACTGCCTACCCAAGGCGTCAAATTTCCCGATCAAGTATATAATTTCTTCCCAAATTTTCCCTAAAAACTTTTTTTATATTGATAATCAAAATATGATAATATTTATTTTCCCAAAAGTTTCCCTTCGGCTTCTGAAATCGAGTGATTCTTCAACCGAGATGCGAGATGGAAAAAATCAACAATATAGTAACTTCTATTATTTCGAAGTATTAAAGAAATCACAAGAAAGGAGCTTTTAGCTGCCTTCGACTACGAACGCAATTTTAACTATAGCATGGTATTCCTTGATTTGGTTGTTTTCGATGGTTGCTTTGCAGCTTTTGACGTAGATGGATTTGATGTTCTTGAGGGTCTTGGCGGCTTGAGCTAATGCGTTTTTGGCGGCGTCTTCCCAGCTAGTCGGCGAAGCACCAATTAACTCTATAATTTTCACAACAGTCATGTTTTTCACGTTAAGAACTATCTTGGGCAGTGGATATGAACGTCTGTGGCTGCAAAAGGATACAACTAGAAAGCCTTGGGGTTTAAGAGGCGTTTAGTAATGGCTGCAAATCTCTGCATCGTTACCACCAAAGTTTAGTCTTTAGGCTGGAGGGATTGGTGGCTGCTGCTTTTGGAGATAACTCGTCGTTTCGTTTAAATTAGCTTTTGCAGTACAGTTTATCTAACTTCTTTTGCCCTTATTAATCGGCGACGCTTCTATTGGATTGGCGAATAGAGATGAACAAGATCATAGCGGCATCTCTTACTATAATACTGCTTTCTTTTATGGTAGCTGCCCCCATGAAACTCGCCGACGCAGTAGGCGCGTTCTCAGACAACTTTTCAAGCGGCAACTTTAACCAATGGAGCCGATCATTCGTGATATCTGGCGCAAGCCAAACCGTCAGCGACCAAACAGCACGCTTCATCGTTCCCCCTCCAGTTGCCGGAGCCAGCACCTACTCCTACCTAGTAAAGGACGGTTTCACCTCAACCGTGAACAGCACCATAGTTGCCTCACAGGATGTCTTAGTCACCAACGTTCCTAACGGCTGCACACAGGGAAACGGCGCAATATTTTTCCTCTACATATGCGATTCCACTAATCTTAACGGTAACTACGGCAACGTCGGCGTAGGTATAGACGGATCAACTGCCTGGTCACTATGGATAGGGGGCAGCGCCGTGTACACCTATATCTTCCAGACCGCGGGTTCTCCCCCAGTCAGCAACACCTGGTACCATCTTGTCTTAACCATCAACAATGACGCAAAAACAGTGTCCTTAGCAGTGAACGGTGCAGTGGTCATAGCTGCGTCTCAGCAGCAGTTCACCGACAAAACACACCCCATTAGCCTCATGTCGGGGCTGGGCGAGAATTGGTGGAGCAACAGCAAGGAACAACTGGAACTTCAAGTTGACAACGTAGTGCTGGATATCTCAGATTCAGATGCATTGCCCACCACAGTGACGACGCCGCAGCCAGCCCAAGCCACCGCGCCTACCCAGGCCCCCTTGCCTCCGCCGACCAAAACCATAACCCAGACACCAACCGCCACCTCCGCCTCACCCATGCCAACCCATGCAACCCCAACTCCCCCCCAAGATTTTACCTTGCCACTCATACAGCCCGTTGATGGAATAACCTGTTACCTCACAGTTCTGCAGGTTACGATTTTGGCGGTGCTGATTGCTCTTTTAGCTGTAATGTTATGGTATAAGCGGTAAGCAGCTTAGTAGGCGGCAAAGGGGTTGCTTCTAGTTGGATGTCTGATGCAATCTGGTTTTGGGATCTTTTGGATTCTTTTTTATTGATTGTTGAAAACTTTATGAGCTTTCAGGTTAAGATAGTAATTCCATCGGTCATCTATGGGGCAAAGGGCGTTGGATGAGGCAATCCTAACCAGCAATCTCACTAAGCAATACAGAGATGTCTGTGCAGTAGAAAACCTAAACCTCAGCGTACATACAGGCGAAATCTTTGGGTTTTTGGGGCCCAACGGCGCAGGCAAAACCACCACCATCCGCGCCCTCACAGGCTTAACAAGGCCCACCTCAGGAGGCATATGGGTCAGAGGGTACGATGTGGAAAAGGAACCTGACAAAGTCAAAAGAGTCATCGGGGTAGTTCAGCAGCATCTCACCTTTGATTTAGACCTGAACCTGCGGGAAAACATGGACCTGCACGCACGCCTACACCACATCAGCGTCGACGAACGCAGGCAACGAATCAGTGAACTGCTGGAATTCGTTGGTTTAACCAAGCAAAGTGAAAAGATGGTTGAGGACCTATCCGGAGGCATGAAGAAGGCGGCGATGATCGCCCGAGCCCTGCTTCACAGACCCCAAGTGCTCTTTTTAGATGAACCCACAGTGGGGTTGGATGTTCAGGTACGACGCAAAATGTGGGATTTGATACGCAACTTAAGACGAGCAGGCACCACCATATTTCTGACCACGCATTACATAGAGGAAGCTGAGGCCCTCTGCCAGCGGGTAGGCATCGTTAATCAGGGGCGCCTGATCGCCTTGGGTTCGCCCTGGGAGCTTAGAGCGGCAGTTGGCATGGTAACGGTGGAGACGGTTGATGAGGGAGAAGTCACCCATTACGAGCACTTTGCGGAACGACAGACGGCTATACGGTATATCGAGGGCTTGCCATCTAATGTTAAGGCGGCGATCCGCGACTCCAACCTGGAGGATGTCTTTGTAAAGTTAACCGGCAAAAAGGTGGGGGCAGAAAATGTTGCTTGAAACCCTGCAGGATATAGGCACAGTTGTATGGGTTGATCTGCGTTTTCTGCGCCGAAACATAGGCAAAACCATGGCCTTAACCCTCATCGCGCCCATACTTTATCTGCTGGCGTTCGGATACGGCTTAGGCAGAGGCACCAGCATCGAAGGCTACAGCTACCTTGACTTCGTAATCCCGGGAATCATAGCTTTAACGGCGATGACCACTGCCTTTAACACCTCAGGACTTAAACTGCATGTTGACCGCCTATTCTACAAATGCTTCGACGAAACCCTGATGGCGCCTGTGAGTGCTTTTTCGATTATCGTGGGTAAATCCCTAATCGGTGTACTGCGGGGGCTCTTAAGCTCCGCTGCGTTGCTGGCGGTAGCGCTGCTGTTTTCGCCGCTGCCCGCGATGAACCTTCTTTTCGTCTTAACGCTTGTGTTAACCTGCTTTGTCTTTGCTTTTCTGGGCGTCACCGTGGCGTTGCAGGCTAAGACCCATCAGGACATGACGTTGTTTATGAGCCTAGTGATTTTGCCCATGTCTTTTCTAAGCGGCACCTTTTTCTCGCTAAACCAGATTCCCCCTGCCCTAAGCGTAGCCCTATATGCTTCACCGCTAACCCATGCCTGCAATTGTCTGCGGGCATCCGCGCTTGGACAAGCCTTCCCCTGGATTTCACTTCTGGTTCTAGCGGCGTTTGGCGTGGTGTTTTTTGCGCTCTGTTTTGTCGCCTTAAAAAAAGCCATCCGATAAGGCCTCTGGGACCGAAAAATTGTGACCAGATTGCTGCCAAGCATGCAGATTATTGGAGTTAAAATCTGTATCTTGGAACACTTAGAGTTATATTCAGTTTCCGAATAGAGCTTTTGGGCTTCCATGGGGACTCATGATGAAGATTAGGACAAAAAGTCTACTGACGATAGGGCTCCTTACGCTATTGGTTTTCGTAGGCTTTCATGCCTTCAGCGTCTACATGAGGCTTCCAAGCTATGAAAAAGTGGATCAAAGAGAAATAGAGAAGAACCTCGCCCAAGTCATTAACGCCTTTGGTTACCAAAAAGAAAACTTGGCAGTAGCTCTTGTTGATTATTCATCGTGGGATGAAACCTACCGTTTTGCCCTGGGGTCCAACCCTCTATATGTTGATGAGAACTTTGGGGAGGGGACATTTCAAAACTTAAAACTCCACTTCATAGCTATAATAGATAACGATCGGAAGATAATGTATTGTCAATTCTATGATCTTGACGAGTCCCAAAAAGTTGACGCCCCCGATGAATTAATACAGCTCTTAGAAACCGATGCAGTCTTCTCTCCACCAACAGTCGATGCCTCCGTAGTTACAGGTTTCGCCACCTTAAACAATGAACCATTCATAATCGCAAGTGCCCCCATACTTACAAGCCAAAACCAAGGTCCAATCGTGGGCAGAATGATTTTTGGAGAATCTTTAAGCGACCAAATCGGCAGATTGGAGAAAATCTTGAACTTTCATGCCTCAATAGTTTCCCTAACTGATTTTGAGGCTGACAACAACGAAATTGCTCAGCGCCTGCTTTCAGACCCCACTCAGAGAGTAGTGAAAAACAACGATGACCTTATACTGTCAGGTTACGTTTTAGTTAATGATATTCACTCTAACCCCCTTCTTGTTTTGCAGGTAACTAATGAGCGAGTTGCATTTCAGGAAGCAAAGAGCCAGAGTTTCCTTTTTTTGGGGGGATCAATCGTTTTGGCGGTTATCTTAGGAATTGGTTTATCGATTCTCATCGAGACATCGGTGATTAGGCCAATCAAAAGACTTGCCTCAGCGGTAAAGTCAACATCGTTGAATGCTAAGCAACCCCAACAATTCAGTAAAGTCGGTTCAGATGAACTAAACCTCGTTTACAGCGCCGTGCATGAGACTCTGGATAAGAAATTCGAAGCCATGAAGGAGGTTTCTGTGATGGTTGCGCATGACCTGCGCAATCCTTTGGCTGGAATCAAAAACGCCGTTTACGTTATCGGCAAAAGAAACACCAATTTAGATGCCGAGAGCAAAGCGATGCTAAAGACCATCAACGAATGCGTCGATTACTCAGACAAAATAGTTTCTGATTTGCTTGATTTCTCCACTGAAATAAAGTTGGAGAAGAAGCGGTACCCGCTTAAGGAGTTAGTTGATACTTCCCTGCGGCAATTCTCACCCCCCGGCAACATCGCGGTTGCTAATATGACCGGCCCCGAGGTTGAAGTGCTTGTTGACCATGAAAAAATCATTCGTGTGTTCTCTAACCTCGTCAAGAATGCTTTTGACGCCATGCCAGATGGTGGAATGTTATCGATATCGAGTAGAAAAGCAAGAAAGCAAGTTGTCGTTGAGTTTGCTGATTCGGGAGTGGGCATGTCAAAGCAGACTTTGGAGAAGCTTTGGACGCCTTTCTTCACCACTAAAGCTAAGGGTATGGGGGTTGGGTTGCCTATTTGTAAAAAGATTGTGGAGGCTCATGGGGGGAGAATTGAGGTTGAGAGCGCCCTGGGTAAAGGCACGATCTTTAGGGTTTTTCTGGCTTCGGATTGATGCTGGCTCTTGCAGAAGTAGCTGTTAGGAGGAAGAGTTAGGTCTTAAGGCTTAAGTCATGTTAATGGTGACATATTTCGTAATTCGAAATATCCCTTTTAAGCAAAAACGCGCTTATCCTATTCTTGTAAGAAAGGAGCACAACTCACACACACGGGATAGCCAAGTTAAGCGGATCTGGCTGTTAGCAGAAAAGAAGGCGAGCCACACCTACTACTTTTACGCCTCTTATCTGCCAACGCAAGGCTAAATCCGCTTATCCAAACCTTCTACGCTTCTAGAAAAAGCCGCCCGCTTGTTTGCGTTAGTTGCCGCTCTTAGTTAAGTGCAGTTCTCTATGCCGCATATTCGCCTTGACTAAAAAGCAAATTAGCGTTCGCAAGAAACGTTATCTAAAATAAAGCCGCCTTTTAAACTGCGCCAGGCAGCATGGGGCTATTGGATGGATAGAACTCAAGCGATTAATCTCTGCAGAGAAATCCAGTCAAGCGTTCCAGAGTTATCTCCCCAAGGCATCTCCTTTTTGGAGTCCGGACCAAACAATTCCATATCCCTGGGCTACACCATCAACCTCACCGGCGTATGTGCTGAATGCCGAAGGAAAATCCGGCAGCTAATCAAAAATTATCCCTTGGAAGTTAACGAGGGAGACAATTACTTAATCATATACACGCCAAGAGCCATCAAAAACATTTGAGTTGGCGAGGGAGAGTTTTTAGGGCTGCAAGCTGGCTTAAGAGGCTCCGAATTTAGACATTTGCGAGAAAGATTATTAAGCGAATCTGTGGCAATGGTAAATGGTGATGCCATTGGAAGTAGCGATTGACAAGCAAGGACGCATAGTCATCCCTAAAGAAATCAGGGAGAAATACGGCCTGTCAGATGACGGCCGCCTAGAATTAGTTGCGAAAGAGGATTCCATCGAGCTGATTCCATTGGTTGAAGAGGACGATTTAGCAACCCGCTCCCTAAGAGAACCCTGCAAAACAGGCAAATCAGAGGCGCGTGATAAGGTTTTCTCGCGGGAAAAGGCTTGGAAAAGATGAGGCTAATCGACGCAGACATCCTTTCCTATGCGCTCTTCCAGAAACATGACGCTCACCCATACTGCTGGCCGCTGCTCCAGGATGCAGTTCATGGAAAATTAAGCGCCGCAGTCACCGCTGCCAACCTGATGGAAGCATATCATGCATTGGTGGAGGATTATGGTGTGGAAAGAGAAGAAGCCCAATACAAACTTGACGGGTTAACCAGAAGCACCAAAATACGTTTTCTACCTCTGACAGTCGATACTGCCCGAAAAGCCCTTGAAATAGCTAAACTCCACAAGGTCCGGTCATTTGATGCAACCCTAATAGCGTCTGCGGAAACAAACAATATCTCTGTGGTTGTAAGTAACGACGCACACATAGCTAGATTATGCAGAGAACGGGGGTTAATCATCGAAAACCCCATACCTAAAGAGGCATCCAAAAGAATGAGGCTTTAAACGAAGAGGGCAAGGTTGCTTGGCGGGTGGACGGGGATTTGGAGTCTTGACCCCTAACTGAGGATATGATGTATGTTCCGCCCTCAGTTATCCTTCACATGTGTTTCAAGGCAGCTGTTATACTTAAAACCTTAAATAGTTAGTGAACCAAAAAAGGTTAGCAGTCAACTCAGGGTCATCTTTGTTTAATAAACCGTTGTTTGGGTTAAATTACTTAGAGGAAAGACAGTACCGAACCTGGTATGCTAAGGAAGACATCAAACTCGCAAGGTATGGGTTGATCATTGCAGTTGCAGCGTGGATTGCTTTTGCCTTCAACGATTACCAAATTCTGGGGTTGTCTCAAGTTTTCTTCTTCTCGCTAGCAATAAGGGTTGCATTGTCTGCAGTAGCCATATCCGTAGCGGTGTACCTGGCTAAAGTGAACAGTTACCAAGTCTACGATAAAGTGCTGTTCGTTTTGGCTTTTGCTTTAATCATTGCTATGTTGACGTTTAATGCCACTCGCCCCCAGAGTTTCCTTACCCATTCCGTGATTACTGCAGCGGTGATTCTGCTTGTGGGGCTTTACATACCAACCAAGCTTGTCAGCCAAATTATTCTGTCGGCAACTGCCTGTGCAGGCGAGATAATTGTGGTTTCTTCAGGGTTGCCTTGGGATTATGGCTTATTTACCGTCGTGTTCAGTTTGGTAACTGCCTTTTTTGTTACTGTGATTTGCTCGTATAATCTGCAGCTCTTTCGCAGAAGAGACTTCAAGAATATGGCTAACCTATCAGAGATGAAAGTTAAGGTTGAAAAACATTCAAAAGAACTGGAGAGGGTTGTGGAGGAAAAAACCTTGCAGCTTAAGAATTCCGAGAGGCTTAGCGCCATAGGCATGACCGCGGGAATGATTGGCCATGACATCCGTAATCCCCTGCAAGCAATAGAGGGCGATATCTACCTTCTTAGGACCGGTTTAGATGAGATGCCCCAAAGCAGCGTAAAAGAGGAATTGCAGGAAAGCATCCAGGGCATCGAAGACAACATTTCGTATATTAACAAAATCGTTGCTGACCTGCAGGATTTTGCTCGCCCCCTCAACCCCAGTTGTGTCCAAGTGGATTTTCGGGAACAGGTTTTCAAAACCATCGGTGGAATAAAGTTTCCTAAAAACATAGAAATACAAACAGACGTCGATATCCATGAACCGGTGGAAGTGGACCCTGAGTTTTTTAGGCGAGTACTCACTAACCTGGTTCTTAACGGGATTCAAGCGATGCCTAACGGGGGAATCTTAACGGTTCGGGCTCTGGAGAAAGACGGAAACGTAGAGGTTTACGTGGGGGACACCGGTTTGGGTATTCCTGAGGAAATCAAGCCCAAGCTGTTTACTCCGATGGTGACAACCAAGTCTAAGGGTCAAGGGTTAGGCTTAGCGGTTGTTAAACGACTCGTTGAAGCGTTAGGTGGAACAATAACCTATACGAGCCAGAAGGGGAAGGGAACCACCTTTGAAGTTAGGATTCCTTTAAAGCAGAAACAAATCATAGCTTAATTATCCAAGTGGCGGAGTGGCGGGCGGGGAGAGATTTGAACCCCTGCTCGGCTCGAGATTTTGCTTGCGGAGATAACATCACTCAACAACTTCCCTCTTTTCTATGTCTTTAATAGGCCTTCAGGTTTTCTTAGCTGAGTGATGTCTATCGGTGTTAAGGTTAACTGAGTGTCAGTGAAGATAACAAGGGGGTAAAGTCTTTGGTAATATCAGCGGCTGATAGTTCATCTGAGCGCATCTTGAGAATCCTATCTAAAACGCTCGTGGTATGAGTGTTTGTTGCGCGTTTTCTCAAGTTGGCACAGATTGCTAAGAATCGAGAGGCGCAAGCAGTATTCTGCATACGCGAAAATACTTCCTTATCCAGTAATAAACGCGCAACTTGTTGGATCTCGACTTCTTGAAAGCGAGAGATTAACTCGTCATAGTAATCGCTTGCAGCCCATGATAATCCATAGAAGTTTCCAATGCGACACAATATCAGAGTCTTAACATATTCAGCCCTTATAGATTTAGGGATTTTTCCAGTCTTTGGAACTTGTTCGGCTAGCATTTTTGCATGCGATGTTTCATTGTAGAAGTTATTCATTCCGTAGTGTGCGGTGAGCAAATTCTGTACCTTTTCCTGCAATTCCCTTGCAAGGGTTTCTGTAGGAAGGTAGGACATACCTTCTGAGATTTCTAGGAACTCCCTTGCTGCGTCGCGGCGCGTAATATCGGCGTTTGCATCAAATGTTGCAAATTTTAATCCTACTTCGTATCTCCGTTCATCTGGTGATACGTCCCATACCGCTTTGGCAATAAGTTTAATGTTATTCTTGGCGGATGCCGTCATTGCCGGATCAGTGTACATTCCGAAAATTGTTCGCAGGAGCGATGAAGCCATTTCTATGGAAAGATTTTGAACATTTGCGATTGTTGCTTTTACATCTGGAGAACTTAAAACTTTTGTTCTAATATTTTCAAGAAGGAGCCGTATTTGTATAGCTGGTCCCGAGGGTTCTTTACCAATTACTTCTTTAATACAAGTCTCTAGCCAAGTAACAACTTGCAGGCCAGTCAATTGATTCTGATTGGGATGAGCCGCACTAGCCCAATTTCTTACATCTCTTATATAATCAAGATGTTTAAACCCAATGTCCGAGAGTATTCCGGTTAATTGGCAACCTCTGACTAGTTCCCAATCTTCAAGTTTCTCAAGATCTTCAGCGGTATGTAGCTTTGAGCGCCGATTTTGATCTGTCACAACACTACTAAAGAAGAACTCTAGATCAAATCGTGAAGCCTTTTCACGAAGGCTTGCGATTGTTTCATCCCATAGAAAATTTAGTGCTGCATCAAATAGTCCGACTGCACATGCTGCCGTAAATTTCGATATGTAGACTGAACTACTCCTAGCTAAAGGATCGAGACGTTCAACAACCGACGGTAAGTTATTAATGACATTTTTCCTTTCCGGTATTGCTACCAAGACATTTGTAGATGGCAAGCCCAAGGTATTGAGATAAGTCGTTAACTCGCTTGTAAATTCATCAACGTTTTTTTGTATTTGCCCAGGCTGATATGTTGTAATATTAGTTTTTTCTTGGTTAGCCAAATGTAACCCTGCTTTGTGTACTGTCTATCGCCTAAACATTTAGGTCTTACGGTTAGAGCATATGCAACGTTGGTTTCCCCAATAAATAGACTAAAGTTATACAAAGATCCTGTGCGCTTTACACATTAAGGAAAGGCGTATGGGATTGTGGGTGGCGGGCGGGGAGGGATTTGAACCCTCGACCCCCAACTCTGGCGACTGGCTATTTGAGTAATTCTAGGAATTCTTCTTTTGAAAGACCCGTATCTTTGATGATTTTTGTTAGCAACCCTGGGCCTATATCTTCGCCTGGATGCACTGGAACAACGGTAACTTGTCCGTCTGCATTTTTGAGAACAACATGGCTGCCATGCTGCCTCACGATTCTAAAACCTATTTTAGAAAGCGCTTTGATGATTTTTGTTGCTGGTTGGGGCTTCAAACTCATTCAGCTGAAACCTCAACGAATTGAACACCGACCAACTCGGTGCGGCTACGTCTTTGGGCGCCTTCAGCCATTAAACAGGCTTCGATTGCTTCCTTGATGCGCTTCATAACTTCATCAAGCGTTTTAGCTTGTGTATGGCAACCCGGTAACTCGGGAACAGAAGCAACATAATAGCCGTATTCGTCTTTTTCCACAACTACTCCAAACTTCACAGTTATGACCTCTGGATTACCTCATGAGAAACTATTACTAAAGTTTTGTTACCGTAAAGGGTGGCGGGCGGGGAGGGATTTGAACCCTCGACCCCCAACTTAGGAGGCTGGTGCTCTATCCGTACTGAGCTACTCGCCCACGCCGAATGCAACTGATAAAGCCACTTAAATATACAAACCCTTCTATGACAAACAAAAAGCCCTCTGCGATAAACGCTCCGGCGCCCCTGGCTGAGGAAAAGAGCGTTCAAGGGAGCAATAACGTTAGGTTTTGTTGGAATAGTCCCGTATTCGTAACAGCTGTTTATAGCTCAATTTTGCGATTATTCTTCTTTATCGGTTCTTTTTGTTTGAGTCTTTTCGCCCCTTCGGATTACAACCACTAACAAAGCAGTAATGATGCCCACAATAACTATGCCAACCGCTGCCCCACCGATTATCTGCGTTAAACTGAATCCCTGCGCCCACGGTACCTCAGGCGACACAGTTGTATTCGCAGAATCCGTTGAGAAGATTATAGATAATTGGTGGCTACTGAAGTGCGTCGTGTACCAAACGTAGTAGTTAACAGCGTCTTGCGCGTAGCCCTGCTGTTCAGCTGGTTGCCCATCGATAAAAACGGCAAGTGAGTTTCCGTAAGAGGCAGCATTTTTTGGAATTGTGATATTGCTAAACCCTATGGTTCCACTCTGACCAGTCAAGTTAAACGACAACTGGGTGGTTTTGGCAGATTGATTTGTGGTTATAACAGCACTTGAAATCTGTGAACCTGTTATGTTTCCTTTAATTGTGAAGTTAAGCAAAGCTCCAGTGTTTGTGGCCACTTGTATTGTGGATGGCTGCGACTGCGGCTTTGGAGTCGGTGTTTGTTTTGGAGTATTTTCTTGTGACGGAGAATTCGTAGCCGCGGTTGTTGGGTTTGTTTTAGGCGTTGGTTCAGGGGAACCAGGGGAACCAACAAAAGCATAGAGCACATCAAACGAATTGGCGTAGACAATTCCGTTGGCAATAGCAGGCGATGTGCCAACATACGTTTGTGTATCGTAACTCCAAATCACCCAGCCTTCATTAGCATTCAAACAGTATATTTTGTGGTCGTATGATCCAATGTAGACTTTACCATTAGCAACCGCAGGCGAAGCCCCCGCAATCGTGTCCCCCGTGGTATAGGTCCAGATCGCCTCGCCAGTTTTTGCATCCAAACAGTATAGTTTGTGGTCCCAGGAGCCAAAGTAAACCTTACCGTCTACCACTGCCGGCGCCCCTGTGATACTGCTGCCGGCGACATGGATCCATACGAAGGTGCCCTTAGAAGCATCTAAGCAGATGAAACTGCCATCTTTTGTTCCGAAGTAAATTTTTCCTTCTGAAAAAGTCGGTGAGCTGTCAACGATGAAACCGGCATTGCGAATCCATATCATTTCACCGCTACTTGCGTTTAACGCATAAAAGTTATAGTCATGGGATCCAAAGTAAACTATATCATTTGCTACAATGGGGGAAGCTATAACGAAGCTGCCTGTTGTAAAGTTCCATATCAGACTTCCTGTGACTGCATCCAAGCAATACATGTTCTTATCGATTGATCCTATGTATACTCTGCCGCTGATAACCGCTGGAGATGACTGAGTTATGCCTGCACCCGTAGTATATTTCCATATTTGGGAACCTTGAGAGGCATTTAAGCAGTAAACACTTTCGCCTGCCCCTATGTACAACTTGCCGTCCACAACAGTGGGAACTACAGCTTGCATGATATTTGTTTTATTCATATAAACGCTCCAGACCAGAGTTCCCGTTAATGCGTTTAGGCAATAGATGTATCCATTTATCGAGGCAATGAAGACACAGCCATTAGCTAAAACTGGACTTGAATAAGAACTGTGAGTTGTGTAGTTCCATAGAGTAACGTTCGTGTATGGCGCATTTGAAGAGGAATACCCCGAATGAGTTACGTCATGCTGAAGCATTTTCCACTCATCATCAGCCACGGCGTCCGCCACCCCAAAATCTACATCAGGTAAGGTTCCAATTGCCACCAAAAGAAGGAACGCTGAAGCAAACATCACTCTGAACATCGTTTTCTTCATTGCACTCATCTGCGTCTTAAACTTAATTGTTTGGAGAGTAAAAAGCTTATTTGTAGGTTTTTTGACCGAAAATACTCAAAGAAACCTACGAATATATTCAATGATACACTGAAGATCGAGAAAGGGGGAAACCCAATTTTCCGCCCAGTATCTC
Organism: Candidatus Bathyarchaeota archaeon; assembly: GCA_026014735.1. Classification (NCBI taxonomy): domain Archaea; kingdom Thermoproteati; phylum Candidatus Bathyarchaeota; species Candidatus Bathyarchaeota archaeon. Next base: position 37,625 of record JAOZHT010000005.1, on the reverse strand, counting down.
AGTAAGTTTATCGGAAGTAATAACTCTAAGGTTTAAGTCAGCAAGCAATTGAGAATACAATTCAAGATAACGACTTGTAGTGACTATAACTACTTCAAGGTTTAGCTAGATAATGACCATTAGAAGAAGTTCTGTATGGTCAAGTTTTTTTAATGTATAGTTTGATTTGATATTGGGGACTTAGATATGCATGAGTTTAGGCAAGTCTTCTTGTTGGGTTTGATAGCGGGAGTCAGTATTGAAATATTTGGTGTTGCTGCCCTATCTATCTACTTTAGCGGCAATCAAACAGCTGCATATCTAACAGGAGGAGTTTGCTCTGTTGTTGTAGGCATCATGTTTCTAGCAAAAAGCGTCCCCGTGTTTATTCCAATCAAAAAGCAACCATTTACCCCAAACATTTGCCCTAATTGTGGCTCCATTCAAAATGCAAATGCAACCATCTGTGATATATGTAAACAACAGCTTGAGCAGGATTGTTAGCTGGTGCAGCTGCCTAGCTCTTACAGTATATGCTGTATAGAGTAATCTTTGTACTGGGTCAAATTGGGCAACTTAGAGGCTGATGCTCTATCCGTACTGAGCAACTCGCCAACAATCGGCCACTTGTAGAAGCCCCATAAATAAACAAACTCTTCTATGTCAAAGAGCATCTCGGCGGCGCTCTAAAGGGCAAGCTATGCTAAGTAATTTAAGCCCACTCTGCCAAATAGTTTAGCGAAAGAAGTTGAATCCGAAATATGTTGAGGTGGGCGTCTGCGGGTTATCCTGCAGGCTCTGCCCTTCCTATAACTCGCAAGCTCAAAGCCGCTGTGGAGGCTGCAAATCCCCCGAGAGGATGCAGGTGGGTTGCCCATTCATCACTTGCGCAGTTAAGAAAAAAGGGCTGGATTTCTGCTGGGAATGCAAAGAGAGCTCTTCATGTGAGAAGTGGAGAGCGCATCGCGATGCAAGCAGGGCGGCGGATTCTTTTAAGTGCTATCAAACCTTAGAAGCAGATATCAAATTTGTCCTGCAGCATGGAATTGACTGCTTTGAGGAGCAGCAGAAAGTCAGATGGCGACTACTCAATGAGATGCTATGCGAGTTTAATGAGGGGCGCTCCAAGAGCCTTTTTTGTGTTGTGGCAACGGTGTTTTCCGTTGAGGAGTTAGAGCAAATCCTCACTGCGGCGAGGGGTAACTCGAAGGGGTTGCAGATAAAAGAGAAAGCTAGGGTTATGCATTCGATCATCCAAGGGGTTGCCGATAAGAGAGGTTACTGCTTAAAGCTCAGAAAAAACACAACTACGCTTTAGGTAATTAACGAGGTTGGTTGCCTAAGACGCCGCTGGGCAGATAGTCAAAAAAGTTTGACCCCCATCGGTTTGTTAGTCAAGGTTCCTTGACGAAAACCAATTTAAAACCGCAAAATCCCCTCCAAAGCGATACCCATGAAGAGACTCGCCGCCATACTCTTAGTAGCCGCTATCCTTGTCTGCGCGGTTGCCGCTCCCAAACCCGCACATGGCAAGGTTGCGGTTGGCGTCAAAGAGGGCGACTGGATTGAATACTCCCTGAGCATGAGGGGGCCGCCTCTGGATGTGGAAAGGAACCTGACGTGGTATCGAATGGAGATTTTAAGCGTGGAGGGTGCGGTGTTGGAGGTGAACAAGACGGCGTTGTCGGTGAATGGGACGTTTTCGAGTTCGGTTTGGAGCTTTAACTTGGCTGAGGGGCTAACTTTTGGGTGGGTGATTATTCCCGCTGGTCTTGGCATGGGGGATGTGTTTTTTGATGCCTCAAAATCCGCCAACGTAACCGTCGAGGGCGAAACACAACGGACCCTGCTGGGCGTAAGCCGCACCGTGACTTATGCAAGTGACCCCGGAAGGCTCTACCGGGAATGGGATAAAGCCACAGGCGTCTACGTGTACTCCTTGGAAAACACAACAAGCTACACGGTGCAAGCAAACCTTGTTGCCACCAACCTGTGGAGCCTGCCTAGCCAAGAGCAAACCCAAACCCAGGTCTGGCTGATAGCTGCAGTTGCTGGCGTGGTGACAGCGGCGGCTATGGCTTTAGCGGTAATTCTTGCACGCAAAAAAGAAAAAGCAAACCCCTCTGCGGCAAGTGTCCACAGAAAAACCTGAATACAGCACATCCAAAAACAAAACACCGCTAAACCCCAACAGACGCATCTAGCCAGCAGCTAGGTCTCTGCAGTTGCCTAGACTATAAATAGAGGGGGGGTAGAGAGAGAAGCGCGCATCAGACATCGAGAATTTTATAAGCTCAGCGCTGCATTGCTACAGTTGCTTAGGCGGCATAGCGTTGAGTAGAAGCATCCTTGATTTAATCGGCAACACTCCGCTGGTGAAGATACAGCGTTTAAATCCCAATCCGGATGTGGAGATTTACCTGAAACTGGAGAAGGCCAATCCTGGCGGCAGCAGCAAGGACCGCATAGCCAAATACATGATTGAGCAAGCTGAGGTTTCGGGGCAGCTTTCGGCGGGTAAAACCGTGATTGAAGCCACCTCAGGCAACACGGGAATCGGCATCGCTTTGGTGTGCCGCGCCAAGGGCTATGATGCAGTCATCGTGATGCCGGAAAGCATGAGTATGGAGCGCCGCCAAATCCTCATCGCGCTCGGCGCCAAGGTGCTGCTCAGCGACGCCAAACTGGGGATGGATGGCGCAGAGGACCTTGCCCGCCAAATCGCCGCCCAGAACCCCCAGCGGTACTTTTTAACTAACCAGTTCGCTAACCAAGCCAACGTGCAAGCCCACTACGAAACCACGGCACAGGAGATTTGGCACGACACAGAGGGCAAAGTCACCCATGTCGTCGCAGGTTTAGGCACCACAGGCACGCTTATGGGCATCGCTAAACGCCTCAAAGAACAAAACCCTGCCGTGCAAGCCATTGGGGTGCAGCCGCAGACCGGCACACAGATTCAGGGACTCAAGGACCTAAGCACCCAGCATGTGCCAAAGATCTGGAATCCAGCGCTGGTAGATGAGGTTGCCAGGGTGCATCCGAAGGTAGCTGACGAAAACGCAAGGCTGCTGGCGCTGCAGGAAGGGTTGTTTGTGGGTCCAAGCTCTGGCGCAGCATTCTATGTTGCCCACGAGAAAGCCAAGACGCTTAAGCAGGGCGTAATCGTGTGTATCGCGCCTGATGGCGGCGAACGTTACCTGAGCACGACGCTGTGTGATCCGGCGCTGTGCCTTGAGTGCGTCAAGAAGCACGGCATCAAATGCAGCTACCGAGATGGCGATCCCATGCAGAAAGCCTAAGGCGCCCCAACAGCGGCTAATCATCCATGGCTTCTTCATCCTGTGTTTTTCTTACCGGGTTTGGCAATGCTCAAAACCCAGCGCCGCCGCATCCCGCAAAAGCCGCGTCAACTCCGCCTTTTCCCCACTGAAATCCGCGACGGAGGCATGCCGCACCATCTCGCTCTTCTCGGCGACGCCACGGTTTCTAAGCAGATTCGAACTTAGGCTTGCCCCCATCGCAAACTCCAAATCCACATGATCCACAAAGGCGTCAATCCAAACGAAATCCTTCTCCGCTAGCTTGTAGACGATTCTGCCTTGCTTAATCAGCTCGACGGTTTCGGGAACGGTGTCTTGGATGAGTTTGCGTAGGTTCTGCACGGTTTTTCGCTGGCGGGGTTGTAGGCTGCCTAGGACTTCCTCGAGGGTTTGATGCTTCTCTTTTGGTCGTAACATAGTAAATACTGGGGTCTGGATTTTATATTGCTGTTGACGCATAAGCGCTTGCCCCGGTTTGCTGCTGCCATGCCTCCTAAGGCGCACTTAACCCTCTCTATGCCCTTTTAGGCGCCTGAAATGCGTTTCGCCGCGTTTATGCGGGCAGCTGGCCGGAAAAAGCGGGGTATTTGGGGTTTGGTGTAGTATTGTTCTACAGGTTGTTTAGGATTATTTCCTGAGTGGAAATACTGTTTTTTAATCCATCAGGCATGTTGCGTGGCTGTATTTGTGTTGTACAGGACCTGTTTTGGGTATGCTTTGGTTATGTAAGAGGCTTTATCTACTAAAATAGCGATAAAGAAGACACAAGACTAACTGGTGAAATCGGAAATGAACGCAAAAAACCAAAAAGAAGCGCAGACAAAACTCACAAAAGGCCTGCTAGACATGATTATCCTGCAGTACCTAGAAAAAGAGGGCATGCACGGCTACCAATTAATCACAAGCATCCGCAAAGGCTACGGCATCTACTTTGGCCCCAGCACCGTTTACCCGCTGCTTGGTCAACTAGAAAAGAAGGGCTATGTGAAGAGCGCATGGAACATGACTTCTGAGAGGCCACGCAAAGTCTATCAGCTAACCGAGCAGGGAAAAGAGCTCCTCAACGCAACCCAGAACTCGCTGCTTATGATCTGCCAGAGAATCAGCCCAGAACTCACCGTCAAAACCCCACAGGCACTCATTTTAGCGTAACCCAAAAAAGGGTTCATCCCTAAATCCCTTGAACGATAGATTCCTAAGCCGCAGCAAAGTTATCGTCTAGGCGCAGCTTTTGTATGTGTGTAGCCAAAGAGCGCAGCGGCAGCCAACCAGATCCAGCCCAGAGTTTGTTTGCGAAAAAGCGCGAAGGCACCTGCTAACCCAACCTGCCAAAACCAGGCCTTTTGCAGCTCTTCCCTTTCTATCCCTCTATTGCAGAGACACAGCACAGGACTCTGTTGCTCCACCAACCTATACCCCCCTCTATTTATACCCTCAACAAACGCGGACACCCCGCCAATCCAGCAACACACCTGCCCAGCTGCAGCAAGAAAAAAAGGGCAACCGCACATAAAACAACCTCTCCACTAGGCATCTGAAACACAAACCCTCACCGGCAGACCGGCCACTGCTGCTCTCAAAGATCCCTCTCTAAAGAAAACAAGCCGTTATCTGCCAGGCTTTAAAGACACAGCGATCAGCAAAATTCGCCCATCAGAAAGTTAATGATGTTTAGTTCTCAGGATTTTTTTAGAGCCTCTTTGCCCTCCGCTACCATAAACGGCACCGAGTCAATCAGCCGGCTGGTGATCTTTAGGCATGTCTTTGGCTCCTTATTAGAATCAGCGCCGCAGCAGCAATCAGCCCCAAGGCAGCCACAACCAAAACCACAACAATGCCGCTTACTGTCCAATCCTGAAATGAAGGAGGGGGTGTCGGGGTTGGAGGCTGAGGTGTGGGGGTAGGAGGGGTTGTGGGTGTTGGTGATGGGGACGGCGTGGGCGCAACAGGGTAGTCCAGCACGGTTGCGCTGGAAGCGGGGGCGGGTACAGTTATGCTTTGCGGGTCGCTCCATGCGCTTTCAGTGCCAATGAAACCGGGTACGTCACCATTTTCTGTGCCTATCATTGCTTTTACCTCAATAAACTCTTCGTTACCAATCGACAGCCACATTTCCTTTCCCGTCACACAGCCTGGAAGGTAACTTTGGGGTCTTAAACGGAAAGAAACAACGGTTTGGTTGCCCTCAGAGGCATTAAAGTAGACTGGATGGTACATTTTGTGCCACTCTTTTTCGCTTATCATTTTGTATTGAAAAGTGTATCCCAGTAACTCGAGTAGGCGCTGTCGATTTGGGGATTTGTTATGGTTATCTCGATTGTTTTCCATTCGTAGTGCATAGCTGGCATGCCAGCGTATCCGGGCTCATCGTAGGCATGGTTGGCAGTTTTCAGGGTAAATTCCGGCACGGGTGGAATGGGAAGGGGCTCTGGAGTTGGCGTGGGTGTGGGTTCCGGGGGAAGGGACTGTTCATTAACGCTTAAAAGCCACGCCGCTGTAGCCAACAAAACGATGGCGCATATGCATAGTGGAAGAGCCAGGGCTTTATTCAATTGACATCAAACTATCGGCGATTTTTGCAGATATTAAATTTACGGAATAACAATGGGTCAAAAAACTTGTCGGAGAGACTACTGCTTTTTCAAAAGCTTAGCCAGCGCCGCTTTACCCTCGGCAAGCGTCAGGGGCACCTCGTCCACTAGACCCCGTGCCTTGAGTTCCCCAAACAGGTCCACAATCGTAGGCGGCTCCAAACCTGACGCCTCCAGCATCTTCTTATCCTGCAGCACCTCGGCGGTTTTGCCTTCGCAGAGTTTGCCGCCGTGGCTAATGACGACGATGCGGTCGGCAAGTTCAGGGATGGCTTCGGCGTCATGGGTGGAGACGATGATGGTTGTGCCGGAGCGGCTGAGCTCGTTTAGGGTATCGATTAAGCCGCGGCGACTGACCAAATCAAGGTTGGCGGTGGGTTCGTCGAGGATTAGCAGCTCGGGTTTTAGCACCAGCGCCGTTGCCAGAGAAACTTTCTTTTTCTCGCCAAAACTCAAGCGGTGCGGCGGACGATCCTTAAGATGCATGATCCCCATCTGCTCGAGCACATGAGTACTTCGGGCTTTGATGTCTCCGTCGGGCAGCTTGAGGTTTTTGGGACCGTACTCGATGTCCTCGATTACGCTGGGGGTGAAGAGTTGGTCGTCAGGGTCCTGAAAAACTATACCGATGCGGCTGCGCAGCTTTTGAAAGTTTTTGCTGGTTGTTTTTTCGCCGAAAACCGTGATTTCTCCCGCGGTAGGTGTCAGTAACCCCGCGATGAGTAGAATCAGGGTGGATTTGCCTGAGCCGTTGGGGCCCAATAGTGCCAGTCGCTGGCCCGGCTCAACCTGCAGCGAGACGCCCTTGAGTGCGGAGACGCCTGCGGGATAAGTAAATTTAACATCAACGACGGAAACGATGGGTTGAGCCATGCTGCAGCCTTCTATAGCAACGCAAGATACGCAAACGCCACTATTAATGATGCCGCAAACGCGACATCCCAAACATGCATCTTAGGTATGGCAAGCCGCGTGTCGCTGCTGACTTCAAAGCCCCGGGCTTTCATCGCCAAATACACGCGCTCGGATCGCTCATAGGTGCGGATGAAAAGCGAGGAGAGCACGGAGCCGAGGTCGCGGAGGGATTGAAGGTTAAAGGTTTTCTTATGTACGTAGGTGCGGGCTTCCTTGCCTATGAGCACGCTCTGCGCCTCGTGGAGGGACACGAAGAAGTAGCGGTAGGTTAAACTGAAAAGCTGAATGACCACAGCAGGCACTCTTAGCGAGGAAAGAAGCTTGAGAGTGCGGTCAAAGCCCATCGAGAGCACCATGGTAATCAGGGAGGCAACACAGAACCAAACGCGAACCACGAAAACCGCGAAGCTCATCAACCCCCCGGAGGTTACGGCAAGATGCCAGCCGCCGACGGTTGCTGACCACACCGCTGTGCCTTCACCCCCAAATATCCAGGGCACCGCGATGAAGGCGGAAAACAGCGTTACCATAGCAGTTCGGGAAAGCATCTGTTTTAGCGGAATCCGTGAAGCCACCGCCAAAAACAACGGGACCACACATATCAGAAGCAGAATGGAGAGATTAAAAATGCAGAGGGAAGCCACAATCATCGCGACTGTGGCAACCAGCTTTGCGAGGGGATTTATGGTTTGCAGGAGCCCTTTTTTGTTGCTTAAGTCTTCAAGATACACTAACGATTCGGCTGCTTCGATTAAGTCACGGAGGGACTGCGGAACCTTCATGCTGGCCTTCTCTATTTTTTCTTTTTCAGGAGCACAGCGGCGCCTAAGCCCACCCCGAACAGCAACAGCGTACTTGTAATCCCGAGCAGCAAAGCGCCCCATTCATTTTCCAGACCGGGTATGGTGTAGTCAGGTAGCGGCGGTTCATAGACGGGCTGTTCTTCTGCGCCGAGTTCTTCTGCTTTCACATCAAGCGTCTCCATCGCATAGGAGAAGCAGAAGACTCCCAGAATAACAAAGATTATGGCAACGGTTAAGCCGACGAGCAGGGTTTTTTTGTTTTTACTTGACATCATGTTTTATCACTCCGGAACCTCTTTTTTGCTTTTGAACATGGCGAGTTTTCCCAAGACGGGGCTATTCTCCAATACGTCGGGACGCAGCTTTAGCAGGGTAGCGACGAGGATGACGGTGACTATGCCTTCTGCAACGCCGATTACTGAATGGTTAATTGCCATGGCGGGAACGGTGATGCTTAAGCCATACTGGAAAACCGGCTGGGACAAACCTAACTCGGTGCCAGCAGAAATAGCCGCAAGCACATCTCCAAGGAACGCAGCGACGAAAACCGTCACGAACAGCGAAGTGGTAGTTTTGATTTTGAAGGCTTTGTTAGCCAAGAGGAACACCAACACGGGTACGAAGACGCCGATTACACCCATGTTTAAGACGTTGGCGCCAAGCGCGGTTAATCCGCCGTCTCCAAAGAGAAGCGCCTGCAGCACCAGAATTATCGTCATGGAGATGCAGCCTGCGAAGGGTCCAAGGATTAGGCCGATTGCTGCGCCGCCTAGCAGGTGCGCGGTGGTTCCGCCCATGATTGGGTAGTTCATCATCATGGCTGCGAAGAATAGCGCTGTTAGAAGTCCCATCATGGGGACTTGATGTTCGGTGAGTTTGATTTTTTTGAGCGATAGTAACCAGAAGAGTATGGTTATTGTAAACGCGGGGATAATTACGTATAGACTTAGGAATCCATCAGGTATGTGCATATGTTTCTCCCAACTCCAAGTAATACGAATATTTACTGCGGTGTTACCCAGTATTAAAGCCTTGCGATTTGTTGCTACCAAACCACCATACCAAACCTAAAAAACCCAAATTTTCCCCACAAACAGCCCACCAGCAAAACTAATAAACCAGTATTACGCTTACTAACAATGGTGCTACTGAGCATGAACGCTAAACCACAAACCATCAAACAACGCGAACACCAACGCATCTTCGACTCAATAGACGACGAACTAGAACTCATAACCGCCAACACCAAATACCACTATACCACATGCAAAATCAACCAAACAACCCTAAACCTAACCCTAAGCTACATCGAAGACACCAAAAAAATCCTCAACCTCCTCAAAGCCCGCATCAACATCCTCCAAGAAACCGCCATCTAAGGTTACATACGATATTTTGCAGCGCGATTCGCAATCAGCGCAGCCACCGCACCTGCCGCCACGCCGCCATCGATGTTAACCACCGCCAGCCCCAGCGAGCAAGACTGCAGCATAGCCATAAGCGTACCCACCCCGCCCGCGCCAAAGCCGTAGCTGTTGGAGGTAGGCACCGCAATCACGGGTACATCAACCAAACCAGAAACCACCGACGCCAACGCGCCCTCACGGCCCGCCACCACCACAACCACATCGCAGTCGTGGTCGATGATTTGTTTTATGGGTTCAAGCAACCTGTGGATGCCCGCCACGCCCACGTCAAAGAAGCAAAAGACGCTGCAGCCCATTTCCTGCGCGACGATTTGGGCTTCCTGCGCGATGGGGATGTCGCTGGTGCCAGCAGTCAAAATTGCGACGCGTCCCCCGTTTGTGGAGGCAACGAAGGCTTTAGTTCTAAGAACCGCCATCCGCGCTTTTTCGTTGACTTCCACAACTGCGTCTTCGGAGGCAAGGGCACGTATGGCTTGGATGTGCTCGCTGCCTGCTCGGCTCACAATTACCCTGCCGCCGGCAAGAAGCATTCTTCTGCAGATCTCAGCGACATCGGAGGCGGTTTTGCCTTCTGCCATGATCACTTCGGGGACGCCCTTGCGCAATTCGCGGTTACCATCGAGCCTTGCGATGCAGCCCAGTTCATCCACGGCTAGGAGCTTGAGTTTTTTTTCTGCTTCCGCTACCGAAATTTCCCCACAAGAAACCTTTTCTAGGATTTCACGCAGCGTCTGCATAAACAGACATACTTAAAAAAGCACTTGCAATATATCTATTATGCCTGCTTGGTTAAACATGCTTTTGTGAGGGAAAATGACTAAAAAGATTCTGATCGTGGACTGCAATGCCTCAGGAATCGCCGGAGACATGCTTTTGGGGGCGCTGCTGGATTTAGGCGCCAACGTGGAGCGGGTGATCTCCGCAATAAAAACCCTCCAAGCACCCGAGTTCGGCTACGGGCACATCGATGTAGCCATCGAGGAGGTGATGCGGGGCGAATTCCGCGCAACCCAAATCGACGTAACCTCAACCGCCACCCAAAAACGCCACGGCAGCCAACTAATCGAAGTCGTGGAGAAAGCCGCCGCAGGCATCTACATGACAGAGAAAGCCCGGCTGTTCGCCTCCAAAGTTATCCGTTCCCTGATTGAGGCAGAAGCCGACCTGCACCAAACCAGCTTTGATGAGGCGCATCTCCATGAGGTGGCGCTGGTGGATACGGCGGCGGAAATCATCGGTTGCGCGGTAGCTCTGGATGATTTGCATCTCTTCGAGGAGAACGCGGAGGTTTATTCGACTCCGCTGGCGGTGGGCGGCGGCGTAATCAAGTTTTCCCACGGCATCGTCTCGGTTCCTGCACCGGCTACACTGGCTATTTTGAAATCCAAAAGTTTCCCGTTCCACGGGGGCCCCATAGAGCAGGAACTCGCCACCCCCACGGGTGCGGCGTTGCTGGTTAATTTGGCTGCGGAGGCAGGGAGCTTTTATCCTTCGATGGCGCCGTTGAAGGTGGGTTATGGCGCGGGGACACGGGAGTTCAAGGAGTTGCCTGCGGTGCTGCGGTTGACTCTGGGCAGGTCAGTTGAGTCGGAGGCTTTAGGCGAGCAAGTTGCGGTTTTGGAAACCAACATCGACGACGTGTCAGGCGAGGTGTTAGGCTACACCATAGATAAGCTGCTTTCGGAGGGCGCAAAAGACGTCACCGTAATCCCCGCCGTCACCAAGAAGAGCCGCCCCGCCCACGTCGTCAAAGTCATCGCTGACCAAAAAGACGCGGCGCATCTCTCAGAGGTGCTCATTGCGGAAACAGGCACTTTGGGCGTGAGGGTGTACTTTTGCCAGCGCCACATCATCAATCGCGAGGTGGCTTCGGTGGATTTGACGTTGCTGGGTAACCGCGAATCCGTGCAGGTTAAAATCTCAAGAGACGCCAGGGGCAAGGTGGTTCGGGTTAAACCTGAGTTTGAGGACCTTAAGCGGCTTGCAGAGAAAACTAATCGGCCGCTGCGTGAACTCTTAGATCTTGCCACTTCTAAAGCACAGGAACTGTACCTTAAAGGGGAGGATTAGGCATGGGTGAAAACTTAAAACGTAAACTCGACGAACTTAAAGCCTACATAGCAGACAAGGGCAAAGACGGCGTAGTAATCGCTTTTTCAGGCGGCGTAGACAGCACCACGTTGGCGGCGGTTACGCATCAGGTGCTGGGCAAAAAAGCCGTCGCCGTCATCGCGCATTCCCCCACCTACACCGAGGAGGAGATGCGTAGCGCCAAACGAACCGCGCTCTCGATAGGCATAAAACTCTATGTCACCTTAACCCATGAACTGCAAAACGAGGACTTCGCCAAAAACCCCGAGAACCGCTGCTACTTCTGCAAAAGAGAACTCCTCGAAAAACTCTCAGTGTTTGCCCGCGACCACGGCTTTGGCGCGGTTTTCGACGGCACCAACTACAGTGACCTTGGCGAGCACCGACCCGGCTTTAAAGCCATCCAGGAAGCCAAGGGAGTCTATACGCCCTGGGTGTTCTGTAAATTCAGCAAAAACGAAATCCGAGCACTCGCCAAACAGATGGGCCTCAGCGTGCATGATCGACCCGCTTCGCCGTGCCTTGCCTCGCGGATTCCCTACAACGAACGCATAACCGCCGAGAAGCTGGCGCGCATCGAGAAGGCTGAGGAGGCAATTCGGCAAATCGTAAATGTACAGGAGCTGAGGGTCCGCGACCACGAAGGCTTGGCCCGAATCGAGGTGGCTGCGCTTGAGCGGAAACTGTTCTTTGACCAAGATGTGCTCGACAGGGTTGCCGCTGCCCTCAAGAAGCTGGGGTACCGGTATGTGGCGTTGGATCTGGAGGGCTACCAAAGAGGCAACATGCTAAGGGCGCTCTAGCCGCGGCTGTTTCTATTTCGCCCCTTGTTTTCGGGTAGATAATCCTGCGTGACTGTTATTGTTTAGTTGTGGTTGTGGGGGACCCCTCTTTACACAACAACTACCCTCGGACTGAGAAAAACAAAGGGTTTCTGCGTCAGGCGTTTTGGCGCATTGCAAGCTGGTTGTGGAGCCCCCACAAGCAGAACCAAAATTTATTCCACTGCCAAGACAAACGCACAAATTCCCAAGACAGCCCTCCCACTTCCATGCTGCCCAAGAAAGCCCCGGCAATAGGGGCACAGCAGCAACCCGCCCTAGCCCACGCGGCGCTTCCCCAAAAACACAACCAACAACACCAACAACACCACAACCACACAAAGCAGCACAAGGATAGCCATACCTACCCAATCCAGACCAGACAACACCGACGTGCCAACGTTAGGCTCCAGAGGCGTCTGCGTAGGAGATAGCGGCGAATCAGATGGATTCAGAGTTGCAGACGAAGGAGCGGGCGTAGACGATGCCTCAATTATTGTTAAGGTGTGGGTGGCACTCCAGCCGCTTGTTTCACCATCAAAAACCCACGGAAACTTGTCGAGTATGTTTGTTGCGCTGCCGTTCGATATCCTGTGGACATAACCTACAAGCGCTTGGACTTGAAAATCAATTTTAGAGTTCGAAGAAAACTCCCCAAAAGATATCACTGTATATTCAGAGTTTTCTTGAGCGTAATAGGGAGTAACTGTCGGATTGTAAAGGGTTACCCAGTCATCACCATAATGCCCCTTCATACGAACATTATAGAAGAAAGAAGTATTCCAGCCGTCGCTATTTGTAGAGACAAAGGGTTGATTCTTTATCACCAATTCAACGGTTCTGTTTGTAACATGGTGACCAGGATGAGTTACAGTAACTCCTGTGTAAGGGTCTATTGAGTAAGTCGTGGGTACATCATACGAATTATCTACTTGTTTTATGGTGAATTCTGGAACGGACGGCCGTGGAATAGCGGTTGCTGATCCAGCCATGGCAAAACTTGGTAGCGCCAAGCAAACGGCAAGCAGCAACACGACTAAGCCGCGCATAACAACCTCTCTATCGCAGGCAGATATATAATTTCCCAAAAAAGCCCCGCCTAAACCAGCGATGCCAAATTTAATATCTACCCTAAACAATGGAGAACTATGCCTGCGCAAAAATGCATGCTTCTGCTTCTTCTAATCGGAATTCTAGTCCTATCCTCCACAGTTGCCGCCGCATCAGCTGAGGATTGGCTGATGTTTCGCCATGACCTAAACCGCAGCGGAGATGCGGAGGGCACGGTGGGCAACGCAGCGGGGCTACGGTGGGCGGCGAACATGTCGGCGTCGGTGTTGTCTTCCCCCGCGGTTTCCGAAGGCTGCGTGGTGGTGGGCTGCAGAGATAACGTTACCTACTGCTTTAACGCATCCAGCAGCAGGATGATTTGGAGTTTTAGGATGGGTTGGGAAGTGGATTCTTCGCCCGCCATCGCCTACGGCTGCGTTTTTGTCGGCTGCGAGGACGGCTGGCTTTACTGCTTAAACTTCAGCTCTGGCTACCCGGTATGGATTTCCAAGGTCGGAGGATATGTCCATTCAAGCCCCGCAGTCGCCGATGGACGAGTCTATGTGGGCTCGATGGATTACGATTTTTTCTGCTACAACGCCGCCGACGGGGCGTTGCTCTGGAGCTTTCCGACGCGCGCTCGCATCAACGCCTCACCCGCCATCGATAACGGAACAGTCTATGTTGCCAGCCACGACGGATTTGTCTATGCCCTCAACTGCAGCAGCGGCGAAGAAATCTGGCGCAACAAAGCCTCAGCGGGCGACAGTTCCCCCTGCATAAGCGGCGGCTGCCTCTACATCGGCGGATTCAACGGCTACCTCTACTGCCTAAACGCCTCTACGGGAGAGGAAAACTGGAGGACGCTGACGGGGGACACGGTTGGTTCCTCGCCGGCGGCTGCGGACGGGCGGGTTTATGTGGGTTCAGACGACTGCAACGTCTACTGCTTCAACGCTTCTTCAGGTGAGATAATTTGGCGGTTTAAGACGGGGTTTTGGGTTTGGTCCTCCCCCGCCGTGGCTGACGGCAGAGTATATGTGGGCTCGCAGGACTACCGCATCTGGTGCCTCGACGCCGCCTCGGGCGAAGAAGTGTGGAGTTACCAGACCGGAGGCATCGTGGAGTCATCCCCCGCCGTGGCAGACAACATGCTCTACGTGGGCTCCCATGACCGCAACCTCTACGCCTTCAGCCTAAATGAAACCGCATATTCGCTGCCCCAAACCGCCCAGAACCTGCCATGGGGAACAATCGTTTTTGACGCCTTAGCCTGCTTGGTTGCCGCCATAATCGCTGTTACGGGTGCACGCTATATCCAAGCATTCCGGCAGAACCAGAGAACCCAAACGCCCAAAACACAGAGAAGCCTCAAGCGCCTCTTAACCAACCAACAACTGCTCTGCGGCCTGCTCATCTTAGCCTTCATCATTTTATTCTACCAAAACCTCAACCTGGGCCCCCTCTGGTCAGCGGACGAGAAAACCTATTCCCAGATCGCCTACAGCATGGTCAAGCGGGGCGATTACCTGGTGCCCTACACGTATGGGGAAAGCGGGTTGTGGACGGGGAAGCCGCCTCTGCTGATGTGGATGATGGCGCTGGGCTACCAGATGTTTGGCTTTAGCATTTTCGCCGCAAGGTTCTGGCTGCCACTTTTTGGCGGCTTATCGTTGGCTGCAGTGTTCTTTTTAGGCAAAAAACTCTACGGCGCCAACGCGGGGTTGCTGTCGGTTCTGGTTCTGGGGACGATGGCGACGTTTTGGGCTTTTTCAAGTCACGCCATGACTGATGTTCCCCTGCTGTTCTTTATGCTCTCAAGCCTCTACTTCATGATAGAGGCGCAGCAAAAGCAGCAAAGCAGCAGCCGCTACGCCGTGCTGGGCGGACTCTTCTTTGGGCTGGCGTTTCTAACTAAGCAGGTGGAAGCCCTGCTTATCCCAATCCTAGTCATAGCCTACTTTGTCATTAAAGGCAAAAGCGTCAGGGCCATCTTGACTAAGGAGCTTGCGGTTTTCTCGGCGTCGGCGCTGGCGGTTTTCGGTCCCTACCTGGCATATATGGGCTTCTCGTTTAGGGAGTTCTGGAGCTACTATTTTGGCTACTGCGTCTATACCCGCTCTGTTACACCCATCGAGGGACATGTGGGGGATTGGCTGTTTTACTTTAACTATCTGTCCTCAAAGGAGACTCAGCTCTGGATGCTTCTGCTTGTCCCCGCGGCGGCGCTGTGTGTTTACAAGGCACTCAGACGCTCCAAGTCGGACCTGTTGATTATTGTATGGATTGTGGTTGTGCTGGGGATTTTCACGTTAGCTCAAACCAAACTGTACTGGTACATATTACCCGCCATGCCAGCGTTTGCCCTTGCATTAGGCAGCCTCTTAGCCCAAACAGGAAACGCCGTTTGGACTCTGCTAAAGAAAACCGTGGGCTGGTATCGGGGACGCAGGTTACCGATGCGTTAGGCTATAGGCGCCAAATTTAATATCAGACGCCGCTCAATGGAGCCTCATGCGTGCATTTAAGTGGCTGCTGATGGCGTTTACAGTCGGTATCTTGGTCCAATCATGTGCAGCTGCCCCCGCTACGGCGGATAGCTGGAGATGTTCCGCCATGACGCCGCCCATAGCGGAGTTGTATCGGAGGAAAACGGAGGCGACTCGATGCGGCTTTGTTGGGCAGCGCCAACCTATGCATCGGTTATGTCCTCTCCGGCGGTTACGGACGGCTGGGTGGTGTTCGGAAGCAAAAACGGCGCCGTCTACTGCCTCAACAGTAGCAGCGGCGAAGAAAAATGGAGTTTTAAGACATGCGGCGAAGTGGATTCTTCCCCCGCAGTCGCCTATGGCTGCGTGTTTGTGGGCAGCGACGATGGCTGGCTCTACTGCCTAAACTTCACCTCGGGCTATCCGCAATGGATCTCTTGGGTCGGCGGGCTAGTGCGCTCCAGCCCCGCAGTTGATGATGACCGCGTCTTTGTGGGCAGCCGCAACCATGACCTGCTCTGCTTTAACGCCTCCGACGGCGCCCAACTCTGGACTTTCCCCACCGAGCATGCCGTGGAATCTTCGCCGGCAGTACACAACGGCGTGGTTTACTTTGCCAGCACAAGCGAATTCATCTACGCCCTAAACGGCACCAGCGGAACGGAAATCTGGCGTCACCCAGCTATAACGGAGCTCAGCTCGCCCTGTATAAGCGGCGGTTTACTCTACATCGGCTCATACAACGGTTTAGTGCACTGTATCAACGCTTCGAGTGGCGAGGGAATCTGGGTTTATCAGACGCAGGACACCGTCGGCTCTTCACCTGCGGTGGCGTATGGACGGGTTTATGTGGGCTCGCAGGACTGCAACGTCTACTGTTTTAACGCTTCCAGCGGCGAAAAGCTATGGCAGTTCACCACAGGCTATTGGGTGTGGTCTTCGCCTGCAGTGGCAAACGGGAACGTGTATGTGGGTTCGCAAGACTACAGCCTCTACTGCCTCGACGCCGCCACGGGCGCAGAGAATTGGCGCTATACAACCGGGTGCATAATCGAATCTTCACCGGCCATCGCAGACGACATGCTCTATGTGGGCTCCTCTGACTACCACCTCTACGCCTTGAGCCTAAACGCCACCGAGCCACCGCCTGCCGCCGCCACCGAATCTGCGCCGCTAGGCACAATCGTCTTTGACGCACTTGCCATCCTCATCTTCGCAGCTTCAGTTATCATTGTCGCACGTCACCTTCAAGCAGCACGGAAAAAGCGAGGGCCAAATCAGCTCCCGGCGAAACAGCCCCTTAACCTAAACTGGCTTCTATCCCAAACGGGCATCTTTTGCGCTCTGCTGATTGTAGCCTTCATGATCTTGTGGTACCTGAATTTGGGGGCGGGTCAGCTTTGGAACGCCGACGAAAAAGCCTACGCCCAAATTGCCTACAGCATGCTAAAACGCGGTGACTACCTTTACCCGTGGGCATACGGTGAACAAGCCATCTGGGCAGGCAAGCCGCCTCTGATGATGTGGTTTACCTCGCTGTCCTATCAGGCACTGGGACCCACATGCTTTGCGGCGCGGTTTTGGAGCCCCGTTTTTGGCGCTTTATCGCTGGTTGCGGTGTACTTTATCGGTAAAAAACTGTTAGGCGCCCACGTGGGATTGCTGTCCGTTCTGGTTTTGGGCTCGTTTGCGACGTTTGGAGCGTTTGCGTCGCATGCCATGACGGATATTTACCTGCTGTTCTTCATGCTGGCAAGCATGTACTGTATGCTGCTTAGCACTGAAAACCCAAGCGGCACCCGATATGCAGTGTTTGCAGGGCTGTTTTTTGGGTTAGCGCTGATGACAAAGCAGCTGGAAGCTCTGCTTATACCCCTAATATTGGTTCCCTACCTCGTCGTCTCTAAACGCAGCCTCCGATTCCTTATTACACGGCGTTTTCTGCTTTTCGCCGCCGTTGCCCTCGCAATCTTCTTGCCCTACGTTATCTACATGGGTTTGAACTTCAAGGATTTCTGGGACTGCTACTTCGGCTACGCCATTTTGCAGCGGACGATTTCGACGGTGGAGGGACACACGGGGAACCTGCTGTTCTACTTTAACTACTTAGCCCAAAACGAAAGCTTGCTCTGGATGACGCTGCTGGTCCCCGCCACGGCTCTATGCCTATTTAGGGCGGCAACTAAGCGTTCAAAACCGGATATGCTGGTTGCATGGTGGATACTTGCTGTGCTAGGCTTCTTCACTGCCGCGCAGACTAAACTTTACTGGTATATTCTACCCGCCATGCCCGCCTTCGCCTTCGCCATCGCCAGCCTCCTCCACCAAGCCCTCCACACAGCAAACCACATAGTCAGATGCAAACTGCCAAAGCAGGCTAGTTTAGGTGGCGGTGGCTAACTGCGGCGCCGCCGATTTGCATGTTGACAAGGCAAGCCATGAAGGCAGGATGCAGAAGCTCTAAATGAACCATTAATCCCTCGGCGGAGGCGAATTGTTCAAGGCAGCAAAAACAGAGAAACATCTAGACTCCAAACCCCTGGGGCTATGCGCTGTTTTCGGCGGCTATGCGGGGCTGGCGGCATTTATCGCCTGAGGCGTCTTCATGGGGCGGTAAACGATTACCGTCCATTTGTCTTCGCTGACGTGGACTTTGCAGCCGTACTGCTCCGCAACGATCTGCAGGCACTTTAGGCGCTGGGGCGTAGCCTTCATTACCAGATGCACTTGGTAGCCCTTTGACAGCGGATTCTTCTTGGTGGGCTCCATAAGCATGATGGATGTGCCGCGGATGTCCTGACATTCATCATTGATTTCCCGGATAAGATTCACCGCTTCGGTTCTATTCAACGCAAACGCCACATAGATTAGGCATAGACGGCTTTATTTTCGCTTGTTGGAAACAACCCGCGACAATAGGCTAATCCATGGTCAAACAGGTTTTTTGCGTATCAACGGCAAAGATAGCAGCGCAACCGCAAAGGGCACCAGGGCAGCGAAGTAAACGGGCAGCAGATAGTAGCCTTCCCCACGTGCAGACAGCGCAAGCTGGTTAAGCTGCAGCGAGAAGCCATAGACTCCCGAGGATAATTTGCCGAAAGCCACCCAATCCGCCCCCGCCGAGGTGTAGGTGTGTTTCTGGTAAGTTACCGTGCAGTTTTGGGCGGTCCCGATGAAGGAGAAGTTTATGCTGCCGCTGCCCAGAGCGGCCGAGAACCCGCTGCCCGAGTCGTCCTCAACAAAGAAAACCCGAGAGGACTCATCTGGCTTAGAGGGGCCACTGTAGAGCTGTGTGACGTTGCCGCCCAGCCAAAAATCTTCCTGACCCTCAGCTGATGTCACCGTCAAGCTTGTGGTTTCGGAGCGGAAAAAGCCGCCGGGCAGGCTAAGCGACTGATTGTTTATCCAGCAGTATAAGCCGTTGAAGGCGGGGGTGAATTTGAGCAGGTTGTAGCCTTCGAGGCGACTGTAGGTGGTGGAGGCTGAGGTGACGCTTTGGGCGGCGAAGTCGTAGCTGGATAGGGTGGCGTGGCTGCCGCTGAGGCTAAGCTGCAGTAGGCACTGAGGGTTTCTAAAATAGAGCATGATGCGCTCGGTGGAGCTGGCGTTTTGGAGTTTGAAGGCTAAAACGTAGGTTTCCCCAGTTGAGGAGCCGTTGAGGTTGTAATTGATGTATGTGCCGGCGCCGACGGGGTAGATGGGAACCGGCGAATCAAGCAATGAAAGTTCATGGCTGGAGGGGGCGCTGCTGCTGGAGACTACGGTAGCCGCCGTCAAATCGGAGAGTTGGAGCCGCGGCGCAACCGACACCCCCACCGTCAAATTATCAGCTTTTAGCAGCGGATAACTGCCGTAGTAGTTGGTCTGCAAATCAAAACTCAAATCTAAATTCAGGTTCTGCTGGCTTAAGCTATGGTTAAAGGCAATGGGACGGGACCAGTCGTTGAAGCCCACTTTGCCTGCCCAAGCAAGATAGTAGGTGCTAAACATCGGCGAGGAATCATACGTGTCTGAGGGGGGAAAGATGCCGAGGGGAAAAACCGCGCTGTCCGAGGCAACAATCGGCTCAGCATAGGAGGCGTCAAAGACAAAACCCAGACCAAGCAGCAGCAGAACCGCCGCGGTAAGCAGCGCCGACATTTTTGCATTAAGCCGCTTGGGCCAGCGCCATAGACGCGGCGGATCAGATGGGGGGGCGCCTGTGCGGGGTGATTTGGCTAAGCAGTAGGCTGCGGCAGCCGCCACTGAGGCAAGCAAAAACACGTTGAAGACCCAGAGCCAAGCGGAGTAGGTTTCCCAGGTTGAGAAGAACACAATGTTTTGCTGCAGCATCGGATAGGTGAAGTAGAAGATGCCGGCTTGCTCGCCGGTTCCGATGATGAAGCTGATGAAGAATAAGCCCACAAAGATAGGCAGGTTTGTGAGCAGCAGCCACCTGTTAAACTGGCGCCTAGAAGTAGCCGTCAACGCCAACAACACGCCCAGCGGGTAAAGCCACAGGTAATAATCGGGCAACTGCACCATCGCCGTGTAGATGAAGAGTAGCAGAACAAAAAACAGCACCGCCGATTCGTCCAGACGCATATGCTTGAAAAGCAGGGGAGCAGCAACCGCCAACGTAACCAGCAAGGCAAGGTAAGGCAACTGGGGCAGCTGCATCCAGTACTGGAAACCCTCCCACGCGGAATTATCGATAACTGAACCCGACAAGGCACCCAGAAAATCGTAGAATCCCCCGCGGAAAAACATGAACTCGAACCCGAAGAAAACAGCGACCATGCCGACGGCTATGGCAAAACCGGAGAGTTTGCTGCGCAGCGAGGCGGCGTCGAAGAAGAGCAAGGTGGGTATGAGGATAAGGGTGTAGCGGTAGATGAAGGCGCTGATAACAATGGGTAATAGCGCGATGAAGTAGCGCTTTTGGTTGTTGCCGCCGAAGTCCACGTTACGCAGCAACGTGTAGCCTAAAACAAAAAAGAAAACGGGCAGAATGTCGACTTGCGCCCAGAAGTAGTTGACGTAGAGCACCGCGGGGTTAAGCAGCGTAAAAAGCAGCACTGCCTCCGCGTAGGCCGGCTTAATCTTCTGTGCTATACGGTAGAGCAGAAGCGCAGTGAGCAAGGTGAAGAAGAACAGAATCACCTTGAGTGTCACCACCGAGAAGTAGAGGTTAAACCCAGAGGAGAGGTAGGCGAAGTGGAGAGGAACAAAGAACATAAACGAGAAGAAGCCGCCGGGCCAGGGGCTATGCGCCATCGTGGGTACAGCACCGTTTATGGAGCTGCCAACCGATACCCAGCAGCGGATATTCATCGAGTCGTAGGTGGGAAGAAGAGCCAACGCTATGTTTACAGCTACCGCGACAAGCAACAGGACAAGGAATCTCTGTTTTATTCACTTCAACTCCGAGTTGGATAAAGGATTTCTCTGCGCAGAACCCGCGAGAGAAAAACGTGTTGAAACAGAATCATAAGCAACCGAAAACGCGAATCACCCATGCCGGCCTGCCGAAGCGACCAAACCCCGTTGTCGCTTAAGCTGCGGTAGCGGGAAGGGGAATACAGCGAATACGCCGTGGTGAACGTGTTGGATTTATTGAGTTTTAGGCTTATCAGGGAATAGGATTTTACTGCTGCGTTTATGATGCGGCTGAGGAAGCCTCCGCTGAGGCTGCGCCCAAAATCCTGATGGATAAGCACCTCGTTGAGGCGCACGACAAGGTAGCCGCCGTTTCTGATTCTTCGGTTAAACTCTAGGTCCGCCCAATCTACAAAGTATGCGGGGTCATAGCCGCCGCAGCGATTAAACACCGAGGTCGTGGTGAAGAACCCCGAAGTGATGCCCCAGGAGATGACGGAGTAGGGGGTTTTTATGCCCAAGTTTGAGTTAACGTATTTTTCGTCGTTGGAGATTATGGGAACTAAAAGCCCCACAGGCACCCCTGATGCCTCAAGCCATCGCCAGGCGGCTTGGGCTTTAATCAGCCACTCTGCGTCGAAGTGGGCGTCGTCGTCGAAGAAGTAGAGCCAATAAGCGCCCAGCGCCGCCGCATAGGAGACGGCTTTGTTGTAGGCTTTGGAGATACCGAGGTTTTCATGGTTTTTTATCAACACAAACTGGGGGTGGCAGCGGCAGTACTCGTCTAGGCGAGAGGTTACTTGCTTGTCGGTGCTGTTGTCGCAGATAACTACATAATCCACCATCGGCGATGCAGCTTCAAAGCATGAGAAGTCAGGCACCTTATTGTAGGTCACCGTGATGATGGCGCTTTTACCTGAAGCATCAGACACTAAAGTAGCAGCCTCCTCAGTATGCCTAAAGCGTAAGCTAAATCCAGCAGCGCCACATAGGCGCCTGAATCCAATGCCGCAGCTAACTTCCTGCTGTGCCGCCAAAACCGCCAAAACCCAATCCTAAACAGAACCACCTGTGTGTAGAGCAAACCAAAAACCAGCATCGCAGCCAGTATCGGAGCCATCAATGCGCCCCCGACCAAGAAATTAAGCAGCAACGCCGCCAACGCCACTGCCTCAAAGAACAGAAAGAGCACCCGGTAAAGTTTTTCTTTGAAGTACGCGGTGGATTTTAGCCAGTTCTTGTTGGAGTATCGCCAGGCATCCAGCACGGATTTGCCATAGAGGAATTCCTTTTTGAGGAAAAAAGACAGCGTGTCAGGGTCACTTAGTCCCACCTCGCAGGCTGTTGCGTCGCTGGTTACGAGTTTACCGTTTGTCTGCGCGATGGAGGTTAAGATTATGTCTTGAGCGGTGAAGGAGTTGGCGGAGCCTTGGGAAAACAATTCGCTGAGGACTTGTTTGCTGAGTAAGTCGGCTTTTGTGAAGGCAATCTCGGCTTCTACTGCATGATTTGGCTCTGAGTCAGGGCTGACTGCGGGGTCAAAGACTTCAAGGTTAGCGATGCGACGCTTATAGAACACATATTTTTTGTAGTCGGTTTCGGCGTCGATAACCAGCTTGGAGGTAACGATGTTGGAGGGAGAAGCATCTAAAAGCTCCATAAGCCGCATCAAATATTTTCTGCTCAGCGGAACAATATCCTGCTCCAACACCAAGATGTCGTCGTATAGGCAGTACTTGAGGTTCTCTTTGATGGAGTTGTAGAGTCCCAGCTGAGAGGGGTTATTTCTGAACAGAAAGGGCACCTCGCCGAAGGGCACCATACCGGAGATTTCATCGTAAAAGTCGACGCCGTCGTTGGCGATTATAACCTCGAAGCGGCGGTATTCCTGGTTGGCAAGAGCACCTAGAATCTGGCGTATATCCTCTATATCGGGGTTATACGTGGGGATCAGGACCGATATTCCCCTTTCTAAACCAGGTTTCTCGCTCATCCAGTTTATCTCCTAACTAACTCGCCTAAACTACACCGAACCGCAAAATTTTCCATCAACTTTTTGACCACATATAAAACAGCGCAAACAACCAACTGAACCGCCGGGAATACAGAACCCGCCGGGCACGGCTATAGTAGAGTCTAAGCCGCAGCAACGAAAAAGCCATAACCACAGAGTGCTTGCCAAAAGAGCCTGACATTTTGCTGCCGTCGCGTTCCATCCAGCTTATGCCGACTTCTTTTACTTTAAAACCGCAGCTCAGCGCCGAATAGATGAAGTTCACGTCGAAGGCAAAGCCCGTTATCAAGAAATCGTTTTTTATGGCGTCGATTAGGCGGCGGCTGAACACTTTGACGCCGCATTGGGTATCTTTGATGGGATGCAGGTTCCAAAACATCAGTTTCGCAACTACATTGAAGGCGCGGCTAAGCAGCGTGCGCTTAAGTGACCGCTTCTTAGGCAGCCTCGAGTCGCTGCTGTAGCGTGAACCAATCACTAAGTCGTAGTCATCTGCCATCTTGATTAGCCGCCGCAGCTCCGAGGCAGGAATAGAGCCGTCTGCATCGACAAAAGCAATCACGTCGCCTTGGGTGTGCTTTAGGGCTTCCATGATTGCTCCGCCCTTACCCAGCCGAGAAGGAAAAACCAGCGCCGCCGCGCAGGGGTTGGCGCCGATTATCTCCTTAACGATTTTGGGGGTGTCATCGGTGCAGCCGTCCATCACCACCAGCACCTCGCATGGGCGATCAAAGAGGGAGGGGTCCTTGAGGATTAGCTCATTTAATGTGAGCCCTATACGTTCGGCTTCGTTATAAGCTGGAACAACCACTGAAAGCTGAGGCTTAACATCTAACATCAAAAAGGGCATCCGTAAAAGTATTCACTCTAAAACCGTGGATTAAACAGGCAATCTTGACGCTGAAAAACAATGGCAAGAACTTAAAATTCACCTTCACAGAACGGGGTAGCTCAAAACACGGGGAGCTACATTAAATGAAAGCGTTTACGAAAACATAAAGGCTTTGATTGGGCACCCTAGGGGTTTACATCAAAACCTCCTTGGGCAGCATCAAGATTTTGCTAAATATGCACTCCGAGCCTTTTTTGAATCCTATACAACCCACGAAATCGGCGCATGGAAAAGAGATGAACCCATTAATGGAGCGTCAATGTAGAAAACGCTGCAGCTAGGGCGTGTATGTGTAAACCGCTATGTCGCCGCTACGGTAGACTTCACTGAACATGGGGGGCACCGATGGTAGTCCATACCAACCTTCATTGGGCACCCACCAAATCAAGAAAACTTTTCCGCTTTGCGTATCCGCCACGGAGGGCGCCACATCGGCGGGGTTATCGTACTCGTAGAGGTGAACCTGATCAGGGCTCAGCTCAGTGAGTGCCCAGCCATAGAAAGCCCGATGCGTCAACAAAACATCGCCCTCACCCATATTTGTTTTAAGCCAATGTACCGCGTCGGCGGCGCCGGGGCAGTCGCTGATAGAGACGGTGTTTTGAAGCATAGAGGAGGGAATCTGGTAGATGTGACTGTTAAATCCGCTTCCAGACGAGAAATAGGTGAAAGGTGTCTCAGGTGGCAATACCATGAAGCCTAAACTGAAAACTGCAGTGACCACCGCCAAATAAACCAGTCCAACCCTCATCAAGCTGCCCTTGAAGCGCCAGAAGCGGCGGGTTTTAAGCAGGCTTAAAGCATCAGTGACGTAGAACGCTAACGGATAAACCAGTAGCATAAGCAGACGCAGGTTGCTGGGGCTAACCATAGGAATAAAAAACGCAGCTAAAACCACTATTGCCCACGCCTGCATTTGGAAGTTTTGGAAGCGGCGAATACTCAGAACCGCTAGGGGCAGAAGCGGCAGGAAACAGAACAGCAGAAAAATGGCTTCGCTTCCGAGCATTTCGGGGTAGGAGGCGTAACCGAATAGGGCAAGCCAACCGTCAGGCGAACTGGGGAAGCCGAAGATTAATCGGTACTCGGGGACGGCGGGGCTGAAGAAGAAAACCGCCAGGAAAAACAGGATGCTAGGCAGCATAAACGCACCTAAACGTAAGGATGCGGAGCGGTTGCCCCGCAGAAACATGTAGATTAAGCTGAAGAATACCACTGCTAACGCAAGAACCGCCACCACCTGATTTGACAGCACAACTGCAAGCAGCGCCAAAGAAAACAGCAGGGTGTTCTTCCAGGAATGTTTGGCTTGGGCTTGAAGGAGCAGAGTGAGGGCTAAGAAGAGGAAAATTACAGCGACTTCTTCTCGCAGGGCATCCCAGGAGATGCGTAACGCCACAAAATACAGCGTCCCCAGCAGGGCGGGTGCGAGGCTTTTAATCTGTGACCACCCAAGGCCTCTTCGGGCAAACAGGTAGCTGGATAAGCCTAAAAACCCAAGCAGCAGCGGCGAAAGCACCTTTAACGCAAGCACCACTGAGCCTAAAGCGTAGCTTAAACCCGTTGAGAACACGTAAAGCAGGGGCGCTGTAGCGATGAAGCCCACGAAAGTTACGTCGCCACGCATCCAATGCATGGTCGTGGGCAAGTAATGGGCCAGGGTGTCAAAGCCAACAAGGTAGGGCCCCATAAGTATCTCCGGGATAAACCTCACTAGAAGCGGAACCAGAAAGGCAAGTAGCGGATAGAGATGTTTCTTGGGAATCAACTTGGAACTAAACAACGAGTCCGAGCGGTTAAAGATTACCCTAAAACCACCCGAGAACAGATGCTGCCTCAGCGGGGTTTTTTGCGCAGCAGCGAGAGGTAAACATCCACATAAGCCTTCGAAACAACACTCCAGCTTTCCCTTTGAGCAAAATGCAGGTTCTGCTGGCTCATTGCTAAAGCGAATTTGGGGTTGCACATAACCTTCAAAATCGCATCTACCAAGCTATCCACGTTTCCCGGGGGAACCAGCACCGCGCAGGCGCCGTCGTTAACCATTTCTCTTAGCTCAGGCAAATCCGAAGCCACGACGGGTCGAGCGTAGCCGCAGGCTAAATGGAAGACGCCGCTGGTTCCGGGGGCTGCAAGATAGGGCAAAACAACCACCTTTGCCCGCAGAAAAACCGAAGCTAACCTGTCAGCTGGAACGTAACCTGTGAATTCAACGTTGGGGAGGCGGGCGCGTATGAACTGGTAGAGGTAGAGGGGGTAGTTGGGGTGGTTTGTACCCGCTACGATGAGCTTGACGGAAGGGTCTTTTTGGCGTATCTTCTTTAGGGCATGGAGCATAATGGGGAGTCCCTTATGGGGCCCCATGTGTCCGAAGAGCAAAATGGCGTTTTCGCTACCATCAAGCGCCGGGGTTGCCTCCACGGTTGCGCCATGGGGAATGTAGATGACGCCGTTGTGGGTGTAGCGTTGGGTTAGATATTCGCTGTAGGTTTTCACCAGCACAACCACTCGCTGAGCGGAAAGGATAATTTTGGTGGCGACTAAAATGCCGATTTTGTTAATCAGGGTTGCCTTCATATCGTACTGCGTTAAATCAGCCTTATCGCCTAAAGTGTGAAGGGCAGCGACGACTTTGAAGCCTAAGAGGCGGCTCCACAAAATCAGAGATAACCCGCATAGGTTGGTGATTTTGGATTTACCAAAGCTCTGATAAGAAATGTTAAAGTGAACGACGTTGGGTCTAATCCGCAGTACATAATACATTATGGCAAAAATAGAAAAGAGCCCGTCGGCTTTCCAGACCCGGTGGATATGGACTTTTCCATTTTCATATGCTGGTCGAGGAAGAAGGGTTTGGTCAGCTATAACATGGAGTTCATCTACTTCTGGTCGGCTGGCTATGGCGGCAACTAAGATTTGGGCGTACTCGCTGAGTCTAGCCCGGTTAGGTGGATACGATGAGATAAAGCAAACCTTCAGCCCCAATCTTCACACAGCCTGCTTAACCCCGAAGCGTCTAGGGTCTTCTAAAATACGTTGCTGCAGTAGCTCCCCTGGTGTTACGGTGTCTAAGCCGCTTAAAACGCTCATCAGTGTAGTCAGCATTCTTTTTAGAATAGGTTAGCTTCCAAATAAAGTTTACAATCAAACCCTGAATAGCAAAGCCGCTAAACAGTTCAAACTGGCTTAAATTTGCATCTCTAGGATAGAACGCTTGATGCGCGGACCTCATTTGGCACCAAAGAGCCGTCTTTAGCGGTTTTTGTCCAGTCACGCCTACGCCGGAAAACCAGTTTCAGAAATGCCCAGCCTGCGATGACCATTTGGATAAGCCAGTAAGCGTAGATGGATGGTATCCAGAGGATGTTGCGGAGTCTTATTGGCTTCTCAGAGGCGGTTACGCCTATACCGATGGAGATCAAAGAAGCCGCGGTTAACGCGATAACTAACCCTGTGAAGTTCAAGACGGGGGTGCTTTGGGAAAAAAATACGGCTACCAAAAACCAGTTTATGTAACTCAGCAGCGAAACCACCATCATAAAGGGTCCGGCAAGCGAAATTTCCGCATCCACCGTTCGCTTGTTTACCCTGTTTAGGAGGCGGCCATATTTGAGGGCGGTTTCCATGTATCCGCGGTACCAGCGGACCCGCTGAGTAATTAGGCTATGCAATGCATTGGGGGTTTCCTGCTCTGAGCATACGTCGGGAGCATATTTTATGATGTGGTTCTTCTCGACTAAACGCAGCGCCAACTCGACGTCCTCAGTTAAAGAGTTCGCATCCCAGCCGCCCATCTCATCGAGTACGCCACGGCGTACAAACTGGCAAGTCCCCGCCAGTGGAACAAACAGCTGCAGCTTC
The DNA here is from genome assembly GCA_026014735.1 of Candidatus Bathyarchaeota archaeon. Taxonomy (NCBI): domain Archaea; kingdom Thermoproteati; phylum Candidatus Bathyarchaeota; species Candidatus Bathyarchaeota archaeon. Next base: position 10,011 of record JAOZHT010000005.1, on the reverse strand, counting down.
TCGCGTCCACTCATCAGCATCTGGAACCACGCCCGCTCCTCCATGGCGATAACCCGGGTTAGAATGTTTTTTCTCTCGTTAATCGAGGTGGTCCTGCCCTGAATCGCCACTACTTTCTCGTCGTTGAAGTAGCCAGCTACCCGTCTAAGCACGTCTTTCTGGGGGAGGCTGTCAGCGTCGAAAACAGCCACGATGTCCCCTCGGACGTGTGGAAGCGCAAAGTTGAGGGCGGCGGGTTTACCTTTTGCTTTTTCCTCTCGGAGCACCGTGACAGTTGATGGGTATTTCTGCTGGAATTCAAGGCTTATTTTGCAGGTTTCATCAGATGAGTTTCCATCGACAACAATGATTTGCAGTTTATCTTTGGGGTAATCTACACCAAGGATGCCGTCTAGGCAGCGTCGGATAACTGAGTCCTCGTTTTTTGTGGGAACAATAATCGAGAAAGTCGGTGATTGCTGCCCGTTCTGCAGGGCAAGGGTTCTCCGCTTGTTTTTTATTCCCACGTAGATTATGGATCCGTTATATATGGTCCAAAAGAGAAGAACGGCAAGTAGAACCGTTGATATTATGTCAACAACAAGCATACAGACCCAAACCTAACCGACAGAGGGAAACATGCGGTAGTCTATAGTAACGATACAAACTTGAAGCTTTAAAACTCTCCAGCCGAGCCCACTTAGGAGAGGAAGATAAATTCCTCATCATGTTCACTATACTTTTTTAATCTTTTTAACCTTTGTTTTTTGCCCCTATTTTACCTGCTTAGAGTTAGGCTTACTTGCATGATTTATATATAAATAAATATCTGAAGAAACCCAGAATCTCAACCTGCAAAAGGGACTGCTTGTAAGAAGACTTAAACAGGCAACATTGCTTTTTCATTTGGTAATCATGAAGCGGTTTTTGTTAGTTCTCCTGTCTAGCTTTTGCCTTGTCGCCGCATCTTTCGGGACGGTATTTGTGCAGGCGCAGAATTCGTATTCGCTTCAGATAAGCAGCTTTGTTTGGGACCATACAACTCTAAAAGCACTCATATTTCCAGCGGATAATGAATCCTGGTGGGACCCTGCCGATTTAAACAGCACTCTGCGTGCAATGGGGCAGTGGAACGAGGCAGTGGCGGGGTTTGCAGATAACTATTCAGAGTTTTCCTACTTATCCAGCATAAAGTTTGAGCCCGAGGTTTCCAGCCAATGGCAAGCGGGATATGACGTCTACGTCAACTATACGGAGTCGCCGCTAAGCGACAGCTCCGACGAGGTGGGGTTAGCGCAGCTCTACGCGGACAACCAAAACGTGTTAACAAACTGCACGATTAGCCTTGCCACTCATACCGCCCACGGCGTCGAACTGTCAGGTATGGATATGCAGAATATCGCGGTTCATGAGTTAGGGCACGGTTTAGGTTTAGGGCACTGCAACTACTCAGGCGATATGATGTATGCATTCTACACCGTAGGCAGCACTGCCCAGGAGATCTCAACTCTTGATGCATACGGAGTCGCGACGCTGTTTGCATGGATGGAAAACCCCTCGAGCTTCTACCCCGTCGGCGAGTGGCTGAAAGAGAACACGGTGACCCTGCCCGACTCCATAGCCTACCAGGGGCTGCCTATGTCAGAGCAAAACATGCCGCCGCAATCGTTGACGGATAATCCATTAGGACGGTTTTTTGTCTCAATATACGAGTGGCTGCTGCATCCCGAAATCGCCGTTATAGTGATTGCGATGATTGCGTTTTTGGTGGCGGTGGGGGTTTTTGCCCACTACACTCGACCACGCACTCGAGCGGCAATTACGGCTGATTCATAAACTCAAGGAACTCTTTGAGGCCACGGGGTCGCAGGACATAGTTGGTTCTTCGCTGGATGCCTATGGTAGATGAGGGGGAAGCGCCGTAGTCGTGGCCCGGATAAACCTCGATTGAGTCATCTAACAAGAGCAGCTTATGGAATAAGCTATCATAGAGTTGCCTTGCGTTGCCGCCGGGCAAATCTGTTCTGCCGCATTCCCCCACAAACAACGTGTCACCCGTCAGCAGCTTCTGCTCATCAACAAGCAAGCAGATGCCGTCGGGGGTGTGACCGGGAGTATAGAGCACCTTAAGGGGAACATCGCCGACCCTCAGTACGTCGCCGTCGTCAACCGCCAAGTCGCAGGGCAACCGTGACTGTTTATGCGCAACCAATTTTGCCCCGAAGATTTGATGTAGCTCCATGTTGCCTGCGGTGTGGTCGGAGTGGCCATGCGTGCTTATGATGTATTTCAAGGTGAAGCCATTTTCTTTGATGACTCCGATTATCGCGTCGGCGTTGTAGCTGGAGTCCACAGCGGCGGCTTCTTTGGTTTTTGGGTCAGCTATGAGGTAGCTGAAGTTGTCGCCGTGCCGCTGGATCTGCCGGAAAAACACAGCTATGTCCCCAACATGGTTTCTTTTCTGCGTTGCCGCAGGCTCAACCTCGCCAGCTCCTGGCCCTGCTCAGAATAAATCAGCGCCACGATTTTGTCCCAGTCAAATCCTTCACGAGCATTGTAGTGTGGATACTCTTCCTGCGAAAACATTACGAGCTTATCTGAATCGTAGAGGACACGGAAGGCTTCAGAGGGACAGGCAGGGTGCTCATGGTGGGTGCCCACGATGGCGCAGACCTCCATTATGAACTCGTCGGGGGAACCTATCTGTTTTAGGATCTCGGCTGAAATTTGGGGTCCCTTCTCATATTGGTCTTTTATGCTGCTGCCGCCGATGTCATGCAGGATTATCGATGCAAACGTGAGTTCCTCAAGTTGCGCTTTAACGGGGAAGTTCTGTTTTGCTATCTCAAAAACGCGTCGGGTATGGGCTACGCCGAAGTCGTTTTTGCTCAGGTAGGGTGTTGCCAGCTGCCATAGTTTATCCAAATCCAAATTGACGGCCTCCGCTGCAAAAGGTGGGAAAAGAAGCTATTTAGTATTTTTCTAAAAGATACAGTTTAATCCGCTCAAAAACATGGGCTTGATTTCGGCTATCGCCTCTTCCCGCCTCAGCGCCCAAGTGTATCGGATAACTGCGAATTTGCCAATCCATGCATTCAGAAACTCTTAACCAAAACAGCTGTGCAGCAACCATTCACTGTTGAAATGATTTTTGAAATGCCAGAATATCGTTTGGTGGATAGCCTGAGTAGTACTTGCCGAAGTACCCAAAAACCTCCATGCCCCGCTCCAGGTAGGGCCTCAGCTTATCTGCCCACAGATGCAAGTCCGCGGTTTGATCAACCTCGATTCTGCCTAATGTCCCCACAACGGCGGCGCGGTTGCCTTCCCAGCGGACATAGAGGAAATCCGAGGTTACCTCAGCTGTTTCCGGCACATATTGGCTGTCAGTCCAGGCATAAGCCACATGATGCATGCGTAGAAGGGAAAAGAAGTCAGGGGTCAACCAGGACCTGTGGCGCACCTCCACCACATAGCGGTATCCATCGGGTAGGCTATGCAGGTACTCGGCTAGGTCGGCCTGATGCTTTGCGGTGAAGCTGGGCGGAAACTGCAGCAGAAGAGCCCCTACCCTATCGCCCAGCGGCTCGAGGCGGGAGAGGAAAGAGGCGGTTTGGACTTGGCAGTCCCGGAGCTGTCTGATGTGGGTTATCAGTTGGGGGAACTTGAAGGAGAACAAAAACCCCTTGGGCGTCTGGCTGCCCCAACTGCGGATGGTTTGCTCGGTGGGGATGCGGTAGAAGGTGCTGTCCACCTCGACGGTGCCGAATTGGCCTGCGTAGTAGCCCAGGAAGTCTTTGGAGGCGGTTTTGGCGGGGTAGAAGTTGCCCTTCCAGAAGGTGTAGCTCCAGCCGATTGTGCCCAGATGCAGCTTAGGCGGAGTCATCTTTACCCTTCAGCAGCAGCCAATCCTTCTGGTCCTCGGATTTCTTAAGCCGCACCAGCACATAGCGTCCATGCAGCCGGGTGCCATCGAGGGTGACTTCGATTTTGTCGGGTTCCCAAAGCTTAACGGTGTAGTGGCCGCTGTCCCAGATTTTCACGGTTCCCGCGCCGTATTGGCCCTTGGGGATGGTGCCTTCAAAGCTGGCGTAGTCGTAGGGGTGGTCTTCGGTTTCTACGGCTAAGTGGCGTACCTTGGCGGCTTCGGGGATGCCTTTGGGGACCGCCCAGCTTTTGAGCACGCCGTCACGTTCCAGCCGTAGGTCATAATGCAGGCGTCTTGCATTGTGCTCCTGAACCACAAAGATTAGGGCGTCGCCTTTTTTGTTGCCTCCGCTGGGCTCCGGGGTTTGCCCGAAGTTGCGTTTCGACTGGTACTCAGAGAGTTTTTCCTGTTTCACATCCAACGTCTTTTCCTCCAATAACTGATCGATCGTGCATTGTTGGGGGGGTTTATCTTCCCTTAACCGTTTAAAACGAGGCATCCTCAGTCTACCATCCCGTGTCACTACCTGATAAACGATTTCGCAGACAAGCCTAGGCTCCAGCCACGTGACGACATCGCCGCTTTCGGATTTGAAGGGTGCCTGTGTGGTTTTGATTTTCTCGAATTTCCCCACCAGAAGCCGCAGGGTCTGCTCCGAAAAGCCCGTGCCGACTTTACCCACATAAACAGGCTGCCCCCCCGCATCGTAGAGGCCTAAAAGCAGCGCCCCGAAGGTTTCCGCCCTGACGTTGCCGCCTTGGGTGTACCCGAAGATGACGCAGTCGCAGGTTTTTAGCATCTTGATTTTAAGCCAGCTGCCCGTGCGCAGGCCTTCCTCGTAGGCGCTGTCTTTGCATTTAGCCATTATGCCCTCGAGTCCCCGCTCCAGTACCAGCCGATAGTAGGCTTCGCCTTTCTCCTCGATGTAGTCTGAGAGCAGCACATGGGGGCCCTCCCGGAGGCTTTCACGGAGCAGTCTTTTGCGTTCCAGCAGCGGCAACCCAGTTAGCGATTCGCCGTCTTTTTCAAGCAGGTCAAAGACGACGTATAGGGCCGGGGAGCGCTGCATTTGCCGCCTGATTTCGCCCTCGGAAACCGCCTGGCCCCGCTCCAGCAGCGTCTGAAAGTCAGGTTTGCCATCCCGCATAACAACGATTTCGCCATCCACCACCAAGCCGCTGCCCAGACCCGTCAACTCAGAGAGCTCAGGAAAGTTACTTTTCAGTTCCTTGCCGCGGCGGCTACGCAGGCTAAAGGGCTCCTCGATGTAGGCGACGGCGCGGAATCCATCCCATTTAATCTCGAAAATCCAGTTCTTATCAGTGAAGGCTTGCTCAGCGATTTTAGCGAGCATCGGCTGGTAGTAGTGGCTGCGGCTCATTTCTGTGTTTCCAGCTGCTTGAGGGTCTCGCGGAGCGCAACCATGAGTCCACGGGCGGCTTCCTCAGGGGGCTTCTGGACGGTGATTTTTTCACCCTTCATTTTCTGGGCAACCAACGCCTCAACGCGTTCCTGGTAGGTGTCTTTGAATTCGGCGATGTCGAATTCTCCTGAGAGGTCAGTGACGATTTTCACTGCCAAATCCAACTCGGCTTTTTGTGGCTCAGAGAGCTTGTGAAGCGCCTCGAAGTCCTGTGGATCCACCACATCGTAGGAATAGCGCAGGGTCGTTAGCACCAGGGCGCCCTTGTAGGGGTGCAGTAGCGCCGGGTACTCTTTGGTGCGAAGGGTGATGCGTGCGGCGCCGGCTTTGTTGGTGCGTTGCAGCGCGTTTAGAAGTAGGCTGTAGGCGTCTTTGCTTTTGTCGGGTAACAGCGCGTAGGTGCGGTCGAAGTAGACGGGGTCAACTGAGAAGTAGTCGACGAATTTGCTTATGCGGATGCGTTTGTCGGATTCGGGTTTGGCGGCGTCGAGTTCCGCCTTATCAAAGATGATGAACTCGTTTTTGGCGACTTCGTAGCCGCGGGCAACCTCGTTCCATGGCACGATCTGGTCGTCTTTGGTGCACATCTTCACGTACTTAAGCGGGTGACCATCGGTTTTATGGAGGAAATGAAACGATATCCCCTTATCATAAATCATCGAGTAAAGCTTAACGGGCACATTAACTAAGCCAATCGTTATGCTGCCTGACCAAATCGAGCGGCTTGGCGCGGCGGCACTGGCTTTCTCGCTTGGCGTTTGCTCAGCGCTTTGTTGGTTTTCCTGCTCTAAACCCAAAAACCATACCTTCCAAAAAGCTAAATTATCCACTAATTCTGTGGAGCTACTAGAGTTTAACCTTTTTCCGAGTTCAAACCTGGGGCTTGTTTTTGTTTTGCTTCAATGCCGCCAGGGCATCTTGGGCTTTGGGTCACCCAAGTTCGTTGGCGACTTCTTTAAGTTTCTCAGGGATGTTAATGTGCTGTGGGCAGCGCTCGACGCATTGCTGGCACTGCTTGCAGAGGCTCGCGTCAACCCGTACACCCGTAAGCGCCCCCATCAGAAACGTTGCGTACATGGCGCGGGCTTGCTGTTCGTCGCCGCTGAGGTAGTATTCGTTGAGGGCTTGGAAGTTACGGGGGATATCTACGCCGTTTATGCAGGGCATACAGTACTGGCATCCCGTGCAGGGCACTTTAAGCATCTCTCGGTAGGCTTCAGCGGCGCCTTTTACTGCTGCCAGGTCTTGGGGCGTTAAGGAGTGGGGCAACGCATTTTCGGCTACAGCAACGTTTTCCAGAATTTGGCGGGTCTCATTCATGCCGGAGAGCACAACGGTTACTTCGGGGTGATTCCAGACCCAACGTAGCGCCCACTCAGCGGGAGTCCGCTTAACGGGGGCTTTCTGGTAGAATGCTTTTGCCGAAGCTGGAAGCTGCGTTGCCAGGTTGCCTCCGCGCAGGGGCTCCATAACAGCAACCGCCAGTTTCTGCGCCGTAGCATACATCATCCCCTCTGTGCCTGCCTGAAGCTTCTCGTCAAGGTAGTTATACTGGATTTGGCACATAGCCCAATCGTTAGCATCGATGATTTCCTTAAAGGTAGGCAGCGAACCATGGAAAGAGAACGCCATATTCACGATTTTGCCCTCTGCCTTGGCCTTCTCCAGAAATCTAATGGCTCCAAAACCCTGCAGTTTTCTCCAGGACTCCGCTTCCAGTGCATGCAGCAGGTAGTAGTCTATGTGGTCGGTTTGAAGCTTCCGCAGGGAGGTGTTGAGCATTTTCTCCATATCTTGGGGTTTATGGAGCATGAAGGGCGTGAGTTTGGTGGCGACTTTGACTTTGCCGCGGTAGCCATCTTGAAGGGCTTTGCCGACTAAGGTTTCGCTTTCGCCGTCATGGTAGGGCGGCGCTGTATCCACATAGTTTACGCCGTGGTCTATGGCTAAGCGTATCTGTTTGATCGCCGCTTCCTCATCGATGGCTTGTCCCTTCATGGGCAGACGCATACATCCAAAGCCAAGGACAGAAAGTTTATCGCCGTTTTTAGGCACAATTCTGTACTGCAAAAACATCCACACCAAAAACAAGTTCAGGTAGTAGACGGCAACCTTTAAAGATTAACTAAACCGCAGTGCTACAAGGTGAGGTGGCATCTTTTCTTGAAAATGCCCCTCCAGGGGTCGCCGGCCCGCTTAGAAACAGACTCAACCGTAAAGTCAGCAGGGTCGATTCCTGCTTTGACCTCGCTCCAATCAAGCGGCGATGAAACCGTAGCGTTCGGAGTGGGGCGGAGGCTGTAGGGAATCACCATCGTACGCATAGGTGAGTTCTGCAGGTAATCCGCGAAGACTTTGCCGGGTTTCTTGGTGTCCTTAAACTCGGAAACCACCAAATCGTTTTCGTTGGCCAATGCGATGCCGATTTTATGGACAAACCCTCTTGCCGCTTCAAAGCTATGCTCGGGCTCTATGGGGATAACCACATGCAAGCCCTTCTTGCCCGATGTCTTCACAAACGGGGTGAGACCTAAATCAAGAAGCTTCTCTCTGAGTTGAAGCGCAACTTCGGCGGCGTCGCTTAGGTTAGCGGGCGGCTCGGGGTCGATGTCGAAGAAGAGCAGGTCGGGTTTGCTGAGGCTGTGGGTGGTTGAGAAGGGCATGTGGATTTCCAGCGCCGCCAGGTTAGCCAGCCAAATCAGCGTGTCAAGGTCGTTGCATACGATGTAGTGGACATCGCGTTTGGAGGTGGGGGAATAGATGGTGTGGCGCTTCACCCAGCTGGGGGTGCCCTCCGGAGCGTTTTTTTCAAAGAACGCCATGGTGTTGCCGTCTACGCCGTCGGGGTAGCGGGTTAAAACCAGTGGGCGATCGGCGATGACGGGGAGGATTTTGGGGGCCATCTTGATGTAGTACTCGATGACTTGACCTTTGCTGAGGGGAACCTTTGGGTAAAAGATTTTTTCGAGGTTCTTGAGGTGAACCTTGGTGAGCTGCCGATATTCTTCAGTATTCTCCATTGCTGCCACATCAAAACGGCTAATATAAAAACCATAAGAACAGTATGTATAATGTTGGCTTTGTGCTTTATGGCGAACGCCAAAAATAAACTCGACAAATGCAAAGTTTATCGGGAAAAAACATTTTTTTGCACAGTTACACCTAAATAGGAAAGCCTCGCATAGTTATATTTGCAGAATTTAATCAAGAAAAAGTAAAATTTAGCTGACGGCTTGCTTTTTTCAAGATAATTCGCTACAAAAAAAAGGGAGAAGATCATGTAAATGAAGCCAAAGAAACCAACATTAGAGGACCAGCTTGCCTTCATTTCAGCCCAGAACGAGGTGTACCCCACTGAACTCTTCGAGGGATTAGTCAGGGCAAAAGAAGAGGGCAAAAGCGAAGTTGAAGAGTTAACGGTCGAGTACCGGGGGAACGTAGCGGACCAATCTATCTTTCTAATCACCAAAGAGGGAAAAGTGATTGCTCAGTTCCGTGTGCCAGACGAGACTCTAGGCCGCACCGACGTGTCCTTTGATAGTTCCATGGAAACAGGCAGAGTCCGCAAAGAAATTGCTAGGCAAAACCCGTCGCCAAGCCACCTGAAAATCGAGGACCTGCGGGTTGGCATGAAAAAAATCAACGCTGCCGCACAAGTTGTAGAGGTAGCTGAACCATCGAAGGTGCATACCCAATTCCGCGACAACGCAGTGGTTTCCAACGCTGTAATCGAGGATGAAACAGGTAGGATGCTGCTTTGTCTTTGGGACCAGCAAGTTAACACTGTACATGTTGGCGATTGCATCGAGGTTCGCAATGCACATGTCGCTATGTTTAAGGGCGAAAGGCAACTGCGGTTGGGAAAGAATGGCTCAATCACCATCCTTGAGAAGCCGCTGGAAAACTAACCTTTTTTAATTTTATCGTTTTTTCCTTCAAGTAATATTTTTGATTAATGATGCCGGAGAGGCTGTGTCAGAGAAGCGGTAGCCACAGTCTTAATCCCGCATGCTTCCAGCAGATGCAACCCAAAAATGGTCGCTCGCATCTGGATATCAAGGGTTTGCCGCCGCGCCCGCGCATTTTTTGGTTTTGGAGCGGTGTTTTTTGTGGGGGGCGAGACGGTTTGGGGTTAGTTTTGGCTGGTTAGCGCTTTTGTGGGGGCTTGGGGGCTTTTTTTTCTTTGGGCGGTTTCGGTGCGGCTGCAAAATTACAGGGTGGTTATGGCATAATCGGTGTGGCTGGGGAGGTTTTTTGTTTGTATTACATGTATATTGTGGGGGTTATGCGTGTTGGCGGCTGTGACAAGGTTTATGTCACTGGAAACGGAATCTTTATATTAGCTGAGGTTACTTCTGTAAGAATTCAGCTACAATTGCTAGCCCCGCAATTTTCACATGGCGGCGGCTCAACCCGTACCGACGGCGATTGCCTAATGGGATGATGGAGTTGGCCTCCAATTGCGGGGACACGTATGTGGACCTGACTAATTGCTCAGTTAGGTCTGAAATGGGCTTTGACGTATAGAGTGGAATGTTTCTCCCTCCAAATCCAGTTAAGTAGAAACTGAATGCGAGAGAAAGTGTCAATATATTCGTACCACACAAAAAACAAATGATCCGACAGACAATTGGAGTGCATAACTCCGGTTGATCCTGCCGGACCCCACTGCTATCGGGAT
>JAOZHT010000003.1:354179-426952 GCA_026014735.1 Candidatus Bathyarchaeota archaeon | reverse complement strand
TCTATGATGCCCCCTTTAACTATGTAAGGTTCACCGTCGAGTACCCCTACAATGTCTATAATGTGTATCTAGATTCTGTGCGTGTTGTGCCATTGGTTTATCATGACCTTTCGGTTTCTTGTGTAGGTCAGGGGTTTACTTCTCCTTCAGGTACGGTGCAGTATGAGAATGGTACGTATGCGGGTGTTACTGCTTTTCCGGCGCCGGCTTGGCTGTTTAGTTACTGGACGCTGGATGGCCAATACGCAGGCGCCAGTCAAACGATATCGGTTAACATGACCCAGTATCATGGTTTGGTGGCGCATTTTGTTGAGGCGCAGTCGCTTGTGTGGTTAACGGTGAATGCTTATGATGATTATTTGGGTCCGGATTATCCGTATGCGCCTGCGGTTTATGTTGATGGCTACTATGTGGGTGTGGCGCCTGTGTCTTTGCAGGTGGCTGTGGGGAGGGATCATTGGGTGACGGTTGATTACAGTGTTTATAGTGAGTACTGGTTTTTGACTGCTTATCTGTGTGATTTTACCGGGACCTATGACGGTTACTCTTATGAGTGTTCGGTGTACTTTTCGCCCAGCTACAGCACCACGATTAACGCGGAGTATCTGCCCTGGTAGCGGTGGATGCTGCCCTATTTTTCCTGGGCTGCCCTGAGCAGTGCCGGCCCCGCCAAAGCATCCGCGCCGCCGTGTGAGGGTAAAAGTCCGTTTTGGCTTTATTATACAAGGGGGATAGAGGCTGGTGGTGTAGCAGCTTATTGGTCGCCGCCGTAGCCGTGTTCGAGTCGGCCATGGGTTTTTGTGTAGCGGAATTGATGTTCGCCTTTAGCTTGGCTAAACGCGGCCATATGCCGCTCTAAGTCGGCTTGTGAAAAAAAGATGCAGTTGCAGTGGGGGCATTTGAGGTATTGATTGTTGTTCTGCGTCATAGCCGTCGCCTAATGGATGTTTATGTAGATTTTTTTGCCGTCAAGCTCAGATTCATGCCAGTCCGCTTCAACTTCGCCTCGACTGATGTGCAGGTAAACTTTTCGGGCACGCACCAACCCAGCCATCTCTTCTAGGTACCGCTCCAGCAGCCCCGCGCTCTCCGCATCCAACTCAGCGATATGCACCGACTCAAGCACCTCAGTGGGGACAAACCCCATTTCTTTACGCAGCGCCTGAACCCGACGCGCCAGATCCCGCATGATGCCTTCGCCCAGCAGGGTTTCGTCGCGTTGACCACTCAGAAACACCGTTAAATCGTCCTCTTGGCTAGACACCCAGCTTTCTCCGCCCACGAAATCAGGCACGGACTCAGCGTACTCGACGCTTTTAACGTTGGTTTGCTCCAAAAGCAGCCCCTCAAGCGGTTTAAGCGCATCCAGGGTTTTCTGGGGCGCAACGACTATGGCCTTTGCAAGGGGCCAGCGTCGCTTGAGTTTGCCCTGTTGCCGCGCAGCAAACGAAACCGACACAACCTTAAGCAGCACCTCAAACTGCGCCTCCATCTGCTCGTTGCGTGCCTTGGCGTTGGGTGTGGGCCAAGCAGCCAGGTTTACTGTTTCGGGCAGGTCTGGTTCGAGTTTGCGGTAGATTTTCTGGTAGAGCGCTTCAGCTAGGAAGGGCGTAATCGGGTTGAATAGCAGCGTCACGGTTTTTAGGGTGCTGTGGAGCAGGGCATAGATGGTTTGGCGGCGCTCGAATGTTTCTGGGTCATCGGTCCAGAGTTCCTTGCGTATCATGGGCACATAGAGGCGGCTGAGCGTTTCAATCACGAAGTCATCGAGAACCGCCAGAGCCGCGTTGAATTCGCAGCGCTCCAGCTTAGAAGTGTAATCTTGGATTCGATGCTGCAGCAAACTAAGCATCCAGATGTCCGCGGGTTGAAGCCTACCGGCTTTAAGCGCCCAATCAAAGGGGTACTTGGAGGGGGTGAAGCCGTCGAAGGCGGCGTTTTCCATGAAGAAGCGGCTGAGGTGGTAGAGGGTGGAGAGAACCTGGTAGCTTCGGCGGTTAAGCTCCTGCATGTCAAAGCTCATGAAGTCAACCGGCGAGCATTTGCGGGTCATGTAGAATCGGCATAGGTCCGCGCTGTTTTTGGCGAGTAACTCGTTGGTTTGTATAACGTTGCCTAGGCTCTTGCTCATTTTTCTGCCCCGTGCATCCTGCGTGAGGCCCTGGAAGAGGAAGGCACGGTAGGGCGCTTGAGGTTTACCGGTGAATATTACGGATTCCAGCAGCAGCGAGTTTGCCCAGCCGCGGGTTTGGTCGATGCCCTCTGTCAGCCACTCTGCAGGCACATATTTTGCTTCTTGCTCATCGGTGAAGCGGGCATGGGGGGAAGCGCCGCTGTTATGCCAAGTATCAAGCACAAAGTCCTCGCGCCGCATCACACCGCCACATTGGGGGCACTTGAAGGTGACTCGGTCAACCCAGGGCTTATGCAACTCAAAATCAGACGGTACGGGCTCCTGCGCGTTTTCGATGAGTTCGGCTTTGCTGCCTACGAAGCGTTTTTCGCCGCATTTCTCGCAGGTCCACATCGGAAGCGGCGTGCCCCAGATGCGTTCGCGGCTGATACACCAGGGTTTGCCCTCTTTAAGGAAGCCCAGAAAACGGTTTTTGGGTTCCTCATAGAAGTACTCCACGGCGTTTGCTGCCTCCAGAACTTTCTGGTTGATTTTGTCGGTGCGCAAAAAGTATTCTTTGCGTGCAAGCCAAACCAGTTTATGGTGGCTTCTCCAGCAGGTGGGGTACTCATGTTTAAGCTTCTTTATCTTCACAAAGCTGTTTCTGCCACGCAGCTCCTCAATTACCAGCATGTCAGCGTCGCGTGCAAAGACGCCATTGAATAACCCTGCATCCGAGGTGAATTTGACTTCGTCGTCGAAGGGCGCAAAAATCGGGACTCCTCGACGCTGGGCTGCCCAGAAATCGTCTTCGCCGTTGCCCGGCGAGAGATGCACGATGCCGGTGGCGGTTTCCACATCCACAAAGTCTTCACCGACCACATGATGCACCAGGGGATGCTTGGTTTCAAGTTCAGCTTGCTTGGGGATTACGTCTTTGAGGGGGTAATCGTAGGCTTTGCCCTCCAGCTCCAAGCCGGGGAGGGTTTGGGTGATTTGGTAGGTTTTGATGTCAAGCTCAGCCATGAGGGATTCGACGCGGGGGCGAACCATAATCCAGACTTCGTCGCCGACTTGGACTTTGGCGTATTGGGCTTGGGGCTGAACCGCCAGCATCGTATCGGTGATAACCGTAAAGGGCATGGTTGTCCAGACCAGAAAATACTCGTTTTGTGTGCCTGTGACTTTGAATTTGAAGTAGAGGCTGGGGTCTTCGACTTCTTTGTAGCTGCCCTCGTAGCCGACTTCGGCGCTGCTTAGGCTCGTTTGGCATCCGGGGCAGTACGCGACGACGTAGTGGCCTTCCTCGAGGAGTTTTTGGTCCCAGGCGGCTTTGAGGATTTGCCATTCCCGCTCGATGTAGCTGTCCGTATATGTCCAGTATGCTTTTTCCTGGTTTATGGCTACTCCGAGTTTGCCGTCGGCTTCCAGCCACATCTGGTGATAACGCATGATGGCTTTTTTGCATTCCAAAATGAAGCGTTCCATCCCGTATTTCTCGATGGATTCGCGTTTATTACGCACGCCAAGGAGCTTTTCAACTTCTAACTCAACGGGCAAGCCCTGGCAGTCCCATCCCGCCCAAAACGGCATGTAGTAGCCCTCCATGGTTTTCCATCGGTAACGGATATCCTTCATGATTCTGCCGCGTGCATGACCAATATGGGGGATACCGTTGAGGGTGGGGGGTCCTTCCACGTAGCCCAGGTTGCCTTTGATTGAGGATGAGTTTTGGAGGGCTTCAAGTTTTTCGCGTATCTGGTTTTGAATCCAGAATTCACGGATTTCCTTTTCCAGTTCAAGCGGTGTATAATTTGGTGGCAGACTCTGGTTTTGCGGGGCTGGATGTGGGGCAGTCAATTCTATTACCGTATCGCAGAATACGCATAAAGACTATATAAAAATAAACCCGCAGAAAACACGTCGCATATAACAAGCGACCGATGACGCATACAAACCCAGTTTACAGCGAATTTAAAACTGCGCTGTTTTTGCTTCCACCGCTCCGAGGCTGCTGGCTGGGCATCTGCCAAAAAGTCGGCGCGCCGAGTCATCGCTTGCTCTTCCACAGGTCTATCCCCCCTCTATTTATAGCAACATAGAAGCGACGTCTGCTGCTCCACCAGCCTCTATCCCCCTTATTTATAGACAAATATTTTGAGCGGGCTAGTTTCGCAGAATAACCCTCGCGAGCAGCCCAAGCAACAGATCAGGGCCAGGCAAGCCCGCCGCATTTTGCCTAGTCTTTATTGGATGGCTACAGTTTTTTTCGCTGGGGTACCAGTTGAGGCTACATTTTGCTGTTGAGCAGGCGTAGTTGGGATATGGATTGGTGATTCAGATTGCCGCTTCATAAGGATATTATATATTGTGCGTCTAAATTGGGATGCATAACCCCCAATTCAGGTTGAAACTCTAAATGGCTCTTGCATTGGAAAACATAGTGAAAGTCTACGATCGACAAACCGACGGCGCAAGGCTCGTCAAAAAAAACCAAGCCTACACCAGCCAGCTAAGCACCATCGAGGAAACGCTGGCACGCTTTGGGCTGCTTAAAAACGAAATCCGCGTCTACCTCTACCTGGCGCGGGCGGGCGAGCAGAAGGCAGGCGAAATCGCCGAAGCCATAGCGCTCCACCGCACCGAAACCTACCGCATCCTCCGCGACCTCGAAAAGAAAGGCATCGTGTTTAGCATCTTCGAGAAACCCCTCAAATTCACCGCGGTTCCGCTGGATAAAGCCATCGACTTACTCGTTGACGCCCAGAAAATCAAAATCAAGCTGCTTGAACAGGAAAAACCCAGCTTAGTCGAGCTCTGGCAAAGCATGCCCCAGCCGAAGGTCGCGGATTCCAAAAAAGAACTGTTCCAGATGCTTGAAGGCGAACAGCAGGTGCTCATGAAAGCCAACGAGCTCCTCGAGAAATCCCAGCGTCGCTTCCAAATCTACGCCAACGCAGATTACCTCTCTGAACTCTACTACAACGACTTCAGCGATGTTCTTAAGGCGCAAGCAGCCAAAATCGAAGTGGACCTCTCCACCGATACTAGCCTCAAAAGCAGCTATTTCCTTGGACAGATGAATTGGCTCAGCAGTCAAAACCGCGTCGCCGACGAAAACAGCCTGCCATGCTTCATGATTTCCGATGACCGCGAAGTTCTCATTGCCTTCCATGAGAAAGCAAGCGGCGAAGACGACAAAAAGAAGTACCGCACAGCCGCTATCTGGACCAACTACACGGCGCTAGTCAACACCTTGCAGGTGCTCTTCTCAAAACTCACCGGCAACTAAACGGCTTTTCTTCCGCCTTCTTACTTTTTTGGTTTCCCAGCCAGCCTAAGCAGCAGAACAACGCAGAAGGCTAAACCCACTGAGAAACCAACACATGCCACAATCCAAGGCAAATTATAGAAGCTGCCTGAAGAGGGCGCTTGGATTTTCGCCGCGTAGAACTCATAGGTTTTCTGTCCTACCAAATCAGGGCGATTAGGCGGGTCCGTCCACCCAGCCAACACATAGATTCCATCCGAGACCTCATAGACGCCGTAAGCCTCCTGGAATGCCTCATCGCCCACGGTGCAGCTCCACAGCACCTGCCCCGAATCGGAGACTTTAAGGAGCCAGAAATCCCTCTGGCCGCCGCCAAACGAGAAGCTAAAGCCGCAGACCAGAAAGCCACCGTCGCTGGCGCCTGCTACGTATGCCGGTGAATCTGCTTGGGCGCCCCCAACGACTTTGCTCCACTCAGTCTGCCCCGAAGAGTCCACTTTTAGCAGCCAAGCATCCGTTGAGGTTGCAGTGGAGCCTGATTCGCCGACCAGCACGTAGCCGTCGTTTGCCAATGTGAGGCAGTAGGCTTTTTGGCTTTCTGCGCCGCCATAGGTTTGGTTCCAGTGCAGGTTGCCGTCTGGGGTAACGTTGAGGAGGAGAAAGTCATAGTTGCCGTCGCCGAGGTCAAGGTAGCCCGCCGCCGTGTAGGTGCCGTCGTGGGCGATGACGCCGTAACGCAGCGCGCCACGGTCAATGAAGCTTCTTTCCCAAAGTATCGAGCCGTCATCCGCGAGTTTAACTAGCCACGCCTTGGAAACTTCACTGCTTACCCCAGAATAGGTTAAACCATAGAGGACAAACCCATCCGCAGCCGCGTTGCCGCAGAACAGTTTATCGACCATATCGCTGTGCAAGGTCGTCTGCCACAAAGTGTTGCCGTCAAAGTCGGTTTTTGCTGCCCAGCCGTCTACGTCTGCGCCTCGGAATATGTTGCCCACCAACAAAAACCCATCGCAGAGAGCTACTGCATAGCGGACTTCGCCGCTGACATCGTCGAGGTAAGTGTGGTTCCAGAGTTGATTGCCGTCGCTGTCGAGCCGCATTGCCCAGCCCAAAGTGACGTTGCCAACCGAAGCGGTGGAGCCCACAAGCAAAAAGCCCTCGCCGATGGGCAGCATAAAGAAGGCTCGGTCGTCGCCTGCGCCGCCATAGGTTTTCTGCCAAAGCACATTGGCGGGTTGGACACTGACTTGGGTGCCATCGTTAACTTGCAGGGTCGGCGAGTTCTGGACTGCACTGGCTCCACTTAAGACGACGGCGGCTGCAAGCAGCACAGCGGCTAATTGGAGGATTCGCTTTCTATCCACGGAAGTCAACTCCAGTTTAGGGCTAACAGATTCGGCTTTACGCGCGGTTGCATGTGATGTTGGCTCCTACACTTATACCCCGCTGGTCCAAGCAGCTCACCGAAACGGAGAGGGGCGCATTAGTGGGGGTCCCAGCAACAGAGAAAGCAGCCGAGTAGGTGCCGTCGCCGAAGTCCGTGACGACCACAGAATCCACGGTGACCCACTCATCCGCGTTGAGGAACCGAAAACTCATGGTCTCAGCCAACGCCGCCTTGTCCTCGTTAGAAATTGAGACCGACACGGTAACTTGCTTGGTTTCCTCGTTTACTTGGAGGAAGCTGCCGCCTACTGTGGCTTTGGTGGTGACGTTTACGGTGTACTGCATGCTTGAGGAGCCCTGTTGGTTCTGTGAGGAGGCAGTAAAGGAGACGCAGGCGCTTGATGTGCCTGAGCTGTTGCCCCAGCTGACCCAGAGGCCCTCCGCGTAGGGTGCAGTGCCATAAAGGCTCCAGTCCAGGGTAACCATGGATTGGTATGAGTGGGAAAGCACTGTGGCTTTAAGCAGCTTCAGGTTTGCCGATAAAACCGAGGAGTCGCCGCCGCCCGTCACGTTGGCTAACGCGCTGATTAGGGCACAGCGCAGCTTGGTTTCTAAACCTGCTAAGTCCGCGGCCTGCGTTGATGCTTGGACTTTGGGCACGGTCTTGGTTGTTTCGATGACATAGACCGCTGTGGAGAGCAAAAGCAAAGCCACCAGCAGCCCCGTGATTATGATAACTTGCCCCCGGCAATCGCGTCTAAAGCTGCGTCTCATCAGCGCACCACCGCTAACTGAAGCTGCAGCACGTAAACCTCAAAGTTGCTGCTTTGGCTGGCGCAAACGTAGGTTACCGAGCTGACGGTGTTGCTGACTGCGCCGCCGTTGCAAATCGGATAATCGTTGAGGACATTCATGTCGGCGTCGTAGACGGTGAGGTTAAACCACATCGCCAGGGGCAACGCGGAAGCCAAGTTTTCCCTCAGCCCCGTCCAGTCCCGGTTCCCGATGAGCTCGGCTAGATGCCCCTGCCCGTCGAGGCTTGAAAGCACGTTTTGGGCTTTTGCATCTAAGTCGATGCTGGGGCTGGGGGCGGTTTGCTGGGCGGGAATCAGCGTTAGGCATGACAGTATAAGCATGGAGGCGAAGAAGGCCTCGATAACCCGCACTTGTCCCCGCTTATCCTTAAGGAACCTCATGGGTTACATCTCCTAAAGTTAAATCAAGCTGATACAGCACGTCTCCGACGGTGACGAGGTAGCTGAAAACGTTCTTTTCGGTGCCTCGAAAACTTGAACCTGACTCAAGGGGCACCTGGGGATAAGCTGTCCACTCTGCAAAGTAGACGCTGCCACGCTGGCCGCTAACAACCAAAACCAGAGGGCTCTTGTCGACTATGTGGGGTATGCTGCATTGGATGCTACCCGGTGAGGATATGGACTGGCGGTAGGAGTAGGAGAGGACAGTGGCGTTTTTGACGGTTGCGTTGCCGGCTTGGTAGCTTAGGATGTGGTTCTGCGGGCTCAAAGCCAAGGTGGTGTCAGCGGGGGTTTGCTCCTGGTCTGCGGCGGCGAAGTTGTATGTGGCATATGAGGTGATGCGTTCGTCGAAGGGAACGCGGGCAAACACCACAAGCAAAGCGTCGCCGGCTAAGCCGCTTTGGAACTGCACTGTGAATTGGCCGCTGCCCGAATCGGTGGAGGCGTTGAATGCGGATAGGTAGCCGTCTGCTACTATGTAGCCGTGTAGGCTGGCGCTGACGGGTTTGGAGTCTATGGTTGTTGAAGCTGAAAAGGTAAATGAGGTGTCGCTGCCCACTTGGTTTTGGCTTACCTCTTCAAGGCTAAGTGCCATTACCTGCCTGAGGGAGAAGCCGACGGCGATGTTGGTTAATTTAGCGGATGTAGCCAGGTCAAGGTAGGAGAGGGAATTGCTGTTTTGGCTGTTTAAGCGGCTGACCTTATCCATGTCAAGCACATAGGTGCCCACTGAGGGGTAAGCGGCTAAACCGAAATCGTCAGGTACCGCGCTTCCCGTGCCCCAATCAGTTGGGGAGCCCGAGCCCGCTACGATGCGGTCCGCTATTGCCTGCAGGTAGCTGTCCTTATTGATGTCTTGGCTGCCCGTTATCGTGGCCTGCAGCGTGGAGCCCAAAAAAGCGATGGCGATCAAAGCCGCCGCCACAATAATGGTGCATGCAAAGAAGGTGTCAAAGGCGCTTGAAGGCATTACCCGAACCCTCCTCCACCCGGGTTGATGGGCACGATTGTGAAGGCGCCTGCAAGCAGCACCTGCGAGAGCACCAAAGACAGATAGGCGGTGGCGGATAGCATAGCAGCGATTTTGAAGCCTGCGCCGAAGTTGCCTTCGCTGATTTTGCCGATGAAGAACCCTGAAATCCAGCATTGAATGATGATGCCCACCGAGAACAGCTTAAGCTGATCCTGCATGGCTATGGTTGCAATAGAGGAAAGGTCTGAGCTGACGATGCCAGTCATCATGGTGGTTGTCAACGCCACGATGGTTGTGGTGACGGCGATAAGTGCGCTCCACATGAAAGCCAAAAGAATATAGGGTTTAAGCAGCGCCCGCCGGTTAACCTGCAGTTCACGCTCTTTTTCGCTGTACTCACTGAGGATTTCAAGGGACTGAATCGAGTTTCCGCCGATCTCCAGCGTCTCCACCATCATGGCGAAGTTAACCACGACAAACCAGCTGCGGATATCCTTACGTATGTTTTCGAAGGTTTTACGCAGAGGGATGCCCCATTCGATTTGGCTGCGGATTAACTCCAGAAACTTTGTGAAGGAACCGTAGTCTTTGCGTTTGGTGGCTTGCACGATGCTTTTCTCGGGGGATAACCCGGTTTTTTGGGATTCAGTTATGTCCCGTATGAAGCTGGGTATGGATTCCTCGGCGTTATAGTTTATTTTTGCTATACGGTAATACTGGATGGCAAGCGGCGTGGTGGCACCTACAAGGGCGATTGTGGCGACTTCGGGGAGCCCCAGCGGCTTTATCGCCTCCTGCAGCGCACTAACAGACGCAAACAGCCCAATAACCACGAAGGCAGGGATGATGAACATTAAGGCTCGCCTGTAGAGGTCTTTTAAATCGGGAAACGCGCTGCGCTGCATGTTATGCGCTATCATGATGAAAAAACCCGACATCACAGGCATAATGATGAAGGCTATGATGTAGGACATGGCAGGCGAAATCGTGATGGAGGTGCTGGACAGCAAATCCATAACGCTCGACGACGAAAAAACCACAAAGAGGATGTAGGTGCACAAGACCACAATAAGCATAACCGAGTAAGCCTCCACCAACGCGGCGATGCGCTCTATGGAGCGGTTAAGGTTAATGTAGCGCAACTCAAAGATGGATTTAAGCTGGCTTTTCATGTAATCAACCAGTTTGCCGCCGCTACGCACCGACGAAACAAAGCCGCCTAAAAAGTTGCGGTAAAGCTTAGACTGCGTAACCTCCGCCCGCTGATACATAACCGTCAAGGGATCCTTGCCTAAAACCTCAACCTGCCGCACAACCTCATCGGCTTCTTTTTTGAAGATTGGCAGAAAGCTGAGTTTACGCATCTTCTTCCAGCTGTCATAGGGCGAGATGCCGCTGGCAGCCATAAGCGTAAAAATCATGACGGCGAAGGGAAGCTCCGCCTCGGTTTTTTCGCGTTCCTCACTGGTTGCCCTGTTGAGTAAACCGAAAACTTTGCCTGATGCTCCACTGCGAGGTGCCGCCTTCATTTTACTCAGCCTCTTCCTGTTGAGCCTCAAGCGCCTCAAGGTTCAGTGAACTGTTAAGGGCTTTATGCACGCTTCGGAAGTCACGCATGTTATGCTCCACCATGTTGAGTAGAATCCGTTTGCGACGCTCAAACTCCTGCATTACAACGCTGACGGGTGCATCAACGGATTGGGCAATCTTGGCGAAGAGGTAACTTTGGTCCACGCTGCATTGGAAGGTATCCGATGAGGGATTCCAGTTGAAGACTTCCTGGGAGGCGCCGTTGCTTTCGATCTCGGCGACTTTAACGAATTTGCGCACGGACCCTTTGCGTTGATGGATGTTGAATCCGCTGCTAACCTGCTTAACCACGATGACGCAGTTCATCAGCGAAAGAATCGTCTGGGGAATATTCATGGGCGGCTGCGTCAACCGCTTCACCACGGTTTCCACATCATCTGCGTGCATGGTGCATAAGCCGCCGTGTCCTGTGGCTAAAGCCTGAAACAGCACATATGCTTCTTCACCCCTGATTTCGCCCACCAAAATCATCGTTGGGCGATGCCGCACAGCGGATTTGATGAGGTCATAGAGGGTGACTTCGCCGTCGCTGTCTCCGCCAAAACCCGTGCGGGCAATGGTTGATACCCAGTTCTCCTGGGGCAAATTAACTTCCTGAACTTCCTCGACCGATATCATCTTGTAGTCTGGGCGGACAAGGCAGGCAATGGCGTTTAACGCCGTGGTTTTTCCTGCACCCGTGGGGCCCACAACCATCACTGACATCTTGTTCTCCATAAGCATCCAGAGGTAGGCAGCGATAGATTCATCGATGGTTTCATTCATGATTAAGTCGACGATGGTGAGGGGGTCTTCCTTGAATTTTCTGATGGTGAAGCTGGTGCCCGCCGGCGTGGTTTCCTTGCCAAACGAAACGGCTAGTCGGTGCTTGCCCGGTAAAGTGAGGTCCACGATGGGATGGGCTATGCTGACGTGTTTGCCCTGGCGGTGGACGATGCGTGTTATGAAGTCATCGAGTTCTTCCTCGTCAGTGAAGATTATGTTGGTGCGGGCGTTGCTGTATTTGCGGTGGTAAATGTATACGGGTTTGTTGAGGCCCAGGCAGCTGATGTCTTCGATGTAGGGGTCGCAGATGAGCCCGTCGATTTTGCCGTAGCCGATGAGGTCTTTCTCGAGGTAATAGTTGAGTTTGCGCAGCCCCACCTGGTTGATGCCGCCAAAAGCCTGCTTATGTGCATCCAGAATCGCGGGTAGCTGCCGATGGAAGGATTCAACCAGTGACTCATCGACGCTGGGGGCTTTAAGTTCATATTCAAGGATGCTTTTTAGGCGCTTGTAGGCTTCACGTTCCTCCCGTGACATAGGCAACTCGTCCACGACGTAGAAGTAGCTGCCTTCGGAGTCATCTTGGAAAACCCAGGCGTACGAGTAGGGGGGATTAAGGGGGTAGCTTTCAATCTGCGTGTAGCCTTCGGGCACCTGGTAGCCCTGAATTCCCAGGTAGGCAACAAGCTCCTCATCGGGGGTCTGCTGAGTAACTACGACTTCTTCCTGTTTCTTCTTACCTAACTTTGGCATACTAATCATTCACCGTTAACGTTAAAGTTGCAACTTGATTCTCGAAGCGGCATTGAAGCATCGGTCGCCCTGAGCCGCCGACAAAGCTGCCGGACGCCTCCGCCTCAGCGGGCACATAAACCCCATAGCTCACC
Source organism: Candidatus Bathyarchaeota archaeon (assembly GCA_026014735.1). NCBI lineage: Archaea > Thermoproteati > Candidatus Bathyarchaeota > Candidatus Bathyarchaeota archaeon. The sequence continues at coordinate 414,708 of JAOZHT010000003.1, read as the reverse complement.
GACTGCACGTATGAGCCAAAGCCAGAATGCACCCAGGCACCCGAAGCGTCAGTTTCCAGGCTTATCCAGTATGGCTTATTGCCCACGGAGCAGGGCAAGTCAAGGTAGCAGCTGGAGGTTTGGTTATTTTGGTTAGTGTGGGATAGCAGGGTAAGCGCCTCGGCGGCGACGTACTGCTCGATGTTTGTCAGCTGCTGAGTTTGGGCGCGGCTCTGCATTGCCCCAACCGCCGTTGCGCAGGCATAAACCACTATGGCGCCCACCACAAGGGCAGCAAACAGCGAATACACGTAATTAGGAACAATCGTTGGCACTACACAATCCACCTCTCAAGACAAACACTACAGACAACAAGCTCCACACGGATGAGGGCGCCCTGCACTGTACTGGAGATAGGCACCGCCACCACGCCGACTTTGCCGTCCAGTGAAGCAGACACGGTTAAGCTTGCTGTGGAAGCGGGGACGCTGTAGGTTTTAGTGGTTAACTGAGTGTCTTGGCAGGTGGCTTGAAGCGGCAGCGTTCCCATAAATGCCATCGGGTCGGAGCCGTTGAGGTTAACGATGTAGATGCGCACCGTGTTGACGGCTCGTCCCCCTTCGACGCCCGAGGATGCAGCGGTTACGGAGGGACGGTAACGCAACTGGATTTCAGGGTGCTCCTCGCCGTTCTCGATGCAGACCTGGCTGATTGAGGCGCCACTCTGGTTAGTTACACTGCGCTCATCGCCCCGAAGGTACATTCCGGTTTCCGAGGAGGCCTGATAGGGCAATTCATAGATGACTCTGCCGACGGAGGCATTAAAGACGGTTTCATCGATGCCGCCGCCGCTGAGGCTAACGCTTAGGGGGTTATCGCTGGGTTCGATGCAGGTTTTTCCGCCAGAGTCAGTGATCCTGTAGGTGGAGGAGGCTCCGGGCTGCCAAAGCGTAGACACTATGGCTTCGTTTAGGCCGAGGAGATTGGTTTTTGCCGTGGAAACTTTGAGTGTTTGGCCCTGTGTGTTGATGCGTTCCACTGAGAAGTAGTATGTGAAGGCAACGATGCCCAGGGTCGATACGAAGAGGATAAGGAACGTGGCAGGCAAAGCTAAAGCTAACTTGGAGCGCCTCAGCCTACGCAAACCATGATTGAACAATTGTTTCCTCAAAGGTATCCTCTCCGTGTTGCATTGGTATACAGAAACATGGAGACGGGATTAAGCCGTTTGTGCGTAAAACAATTTACAGATGCCAACACAAATCAAGGCCAAAAAGATTGGCGTGCGGAAAATACTCTAAGCAGGTTTGAGTTAAAAAAATAAAATAAAGAAAAGTTGTGGGGGGTTTGGGGGATTATGGTTAGTCTTAGCTGCTGCCTGAATCTGCTACGTATGCTTGGACGTTTGTCTCTTTGTAGTACATCGCTTGTGATGTGAACACTGTGAGTGCAACGGTTAAGCCGATGTCGTTGATGCTGATGCTGTCTGGTGAAGTCATGTAGATAACCATTGTTTCGCCGGATTTGAGTGTCAAGTCAGTTTTTGTATCCTTTAGGGTTAATCCAACCGCTACTTTGTCTTTTGCTAGATCGGTAACCCACTTTAGGTCGTCAGATATTGATTGTTGGGTCGTTGCATAGAAGATGCCAGTCCAGGCTTTTTCCTGTCCGCGGCACGTCAATTTGTCAAGAACAACGTCTCGACCGCCAGTATTAATGATCATAAGGGCTGCTTCAGATTTTCCGGTTGCTGCGTCATACCAAACGTGTTGTTTGGTAAGGTGAAGGTCTTCTTCTTGAACGCGAGTGCTGGTGACGTTGATTGCGAAGTAGCTGACTACGCCTGCGAGTAGCACTGAAACAACGAGGATAATCAAGGTGGTTACGACTGTACTTAGAGCCAAACGATTCTTTAGTATGTTTTTCATTTCATTTTCACTTGAAAACCAAGTACGCGAATTTTGAATATCTGAATGTGTGCGTAAAAAAAAGATACAACAAAAGCAAGCAGGCATTTGGACGGCAGAGGAGGTTCAAATTTTGATCGATTTGTTTTTCCTTAGTTGTTGTGGGAGAAACCCTTCTATAAACAACTACTACCCCCGGGGTTTGTGGGCGGCTGCTTTTTTGTTTTGGAGCCTGCCGCGGACTGCAGGTTGGTTGTGGAGCAAACCACAAGCAGAACAATATGTGAGTCACTGGCATGCAGGGGAGCTTAAGTTCACCGTAAACTTGGATGCTTGTGGTTAGATCCTTCGCCTTCGCCGCTACTGTTTTACTGCTCTAAAGACCCATCTAATCCGACAGGCGCAATACCTGCAAGCAGCGACGTCTCTTTTGAATCAAACAGGTTCTTAGTAGACTTAGCCATCGTCCACTTCACCGGCAAGTTATGGCGGGCAAAATCCCATTTAGCCAACAGGAAAGCCACAGCCTGAAAGAAAACAAAGCCTGCCGCGTACACTCTGCCCTTCAAACCACGGTAGGGACAAGCCTTAAGGATGCTTTTCCAGGAGGGCACCTTCATAGTGGAAACTTTTTTGCCGATCAAAAACTCCAGTTGCTGATGGCCCACAAACACACGCCTGCGCTGCGCCAAAAAATCATGCACATTGGAGGGGCCTTTGAGGAGAACTTCGGCTTGGGGGCAATAGGAGATTTTGTACTTCTTCATTTCGCCCAGCGCCTGAATGTATGCGTCATCGTTAATTATTGCGGGGGGAAGCTCCCGTATGATTCGGGACTTAAAAACCATGAGTTCCCCGCTGATTTTGGGTTTTCCAAGCGAAGCGTCATGGTGGAGGTTCCAGAGCAGATGCGTGCAGAAGCCCATAAAGCAATGTGGGTCGTCGACTGGACGAGGATGGGCACCTACGATGTCGACGTCTTGGGATCTGATGGCGGCTAACAGGTGGTTTAGGGCTTCGCGGCAGGGTATGTTGTCGCCGCCCGTGTAGACCATGTAGTCATAGTTCTGTGATTGCTCCAAAAGCAGGTTAAGGGCGGATGCTTTACCGGTCCGTTCAGGCTCAATAATTAACTGTATTCGAGCGTCATCTTCAGCGAAGCTCCGGATGATGCTGTTGGTTTGGTCAGTGGAGCCCGAGGAGACAACGCAGATTGTTTCAACTTCAGGCGGCGCCGAAGCAGTCAGGTTCTCCAGCAACGCCCCGATGTTCTGCTCCTCGTTAGAAACAGCGATTCCAACCATCAAGCTGACCTTTGGAACCGCAAAAGACTTCGCTTTAAGCTCAATATAGGGATATTTTGACTTAGACTTAGAAAGTATAGTCGTCATCATATCACCTGGAGAAAGCCCTCTCCCGCTTACCCAAAAGATTCTGCTCGTTAGCATGCTTGATGGCTGCCTGCAGAGGCTTAATGCCGATCCAAAGCGCGTTGCTAACCGTGATAACCGAGGACTGCACTGCAACCGCGGCCAACGAGAAGACGCGGCAGAAGAAAGCGCTCTCCAACGTCTTGAGGAACTCCAGCATCGAGGTGCGGGCAAGCTTGGATTTCCCATGTTTCCGCTCATAGAATACAATGGGGACCTCAGCTATTTCGCATCCTACTTTTCTGCACTGCGAAAGCATATCTATCTGGAAGGCGTAGCCGTTGGTCCGCACTTTGGAGAGGTCGATGCTTTTTAATGCGTAGGAGTCGTAGGCGCGGAAGCCGCCGGTGGCATCTTTAACGTTTAAACCCGCAAACATAACCGCCAAAACGTTTGCTGATTTGCTTATGAGGCGCCGCATAGCCGTCCATTCCTTGTCGATGCCGCCGCCTCTGACGTAGCGGGAGCCGATTGCGACGTCGTAGCCCTCCTCGATTTTGGATAGCAGACTAGGAATATATTTGGGTTGATGCGAAAAATCCGCATCCATCTCCATCACCACCGCCACTTGGGGGTCGTTGAGGAGAAGCTTAAAAGCGGCTTTGTAGGCGCTGCCTAAACCAAGCTTTCCGGATCTATGAATAACTGAGACATTGCGCCTTTTCTGGGCTATGCTGTCTGCTAATTCGCCGGTACCGTCTGGGCTGTTGTCATCGACGATTACGATTCGAAGTGCAACCCCGGCGGCTTCAAAGACGCGGGATAAGTTTTCGATGAGGGGCGCCAGATTTGCTTTTTCATTGTATGTGGGGATAGCTACACCTACCTTCATCGATGAGGACGTGTTTGCCTCCGCAGGGTAGGTGAGGTTTGTGTATTGCATCCGGCAACCATCTGGAGAGGCATATACCGGCAAAATGTACTATTGCCCTTGTGCGTTACCCCAAGATACACACAGAAAAACATTGAGTAAACAGAGCTATCGGCAGCGTAAACGGCATGGCGGTGGCAACTGGAAGGCTAATCTGGATTGTCAATTCATAACCTCTTAATCTGCTGACTACAAATCAGGTTCTATACTTCAAGCAAGTGAACCAGACATGTCAACTCAGCTTAAAAGGTTACATAGCTCACTGGAAGCCTTCGTGAAGGTTTGGTTAGTGTCACTTGTTTTCTTTGTCATATTAGCGAATACGCCATCGCTGTTTTTAGATGGAAGCATCTGGATGACAAACACTTTTGCCGCCGCGCTGACTGCGGGGGGGTTGCTGGGCCTCGGATTGATTGCATTAGGCAAATATGAAAAAGGAAACCTAAATCCGCCGGACCAGCCAGTTGCCGATTTCTCAAGCGGAACGCAAAATACCCAGAAAATATCTCGATTACACTTCGGCATACTCGGCGGCCTCTTAGGCGTCTGCGCATCAGGCGCCATCATGAATTTAGCGGCGCCAGCCGTCGGTGAATGCCCCCTGTGTCTTCTTGCGGTATGCGGAATTTTAGGAGGCTTAGGGTTTGGTCTTCCCACAAGGGGCAACTGGAAACTGCGAGGGGTAATAGGCTGCGTTTTTGCGTTGACAGCGGTTTTGTTTGGGCTCCTGTTTAGCTATATAGCGCCAGTTATCGTGGGTTACAGGCTGGGCCTCGACGGGGAAGCGCTATCCCCCATTTATGTATTTAACACTACAACTTTCTCAGAATACTTGGCGGGGACTTTGTTTACTTTAAACGGATTATTCTTTATGTATATTGGTCTTTTAGCAGCAGTGGGAAGTGCAGAAATACCTTTTAGAGGTAACAACCAAGAAATAATCATTAGTCAGGGTTCCACGCAAAAACTCTGATTTGACAAACAGCTCTTGTAGAGTATTTTCGAAATATTTTTAGGCGAGCTTTAATGTGACACCCTGAGTATTTGCAGGAAAACTTTAACTGCAGAATACATTCTAAACCGGATAGAAATAACGTACCCTATATGCATAAGCGCCAAGTGGCTTAAAGCAAGCAACCCCGGACTACAAGTTTGCCGTTTCTTAATGTGCAGATACATTTTTTGCGACTTGACAACCGTTGCAGCATCAACTCTTTTAGCGGTTAGTACGTTGTTATTTATGGCTGATTGAACAAGGGTTGAGCTCCGAGAATCACGGGTTATAAATATACAGTGATGGACGCCTGCTTTTTTGTACTCTGGAAGCCATGCATCGCCAACTGAAATGTCAGCTTGTTCAGATGTCAGGTCGTGGCACATCAGGCAAGCCCAAGGGATAAAGAAATAGTTAAAGAAACGGGTCCAATATTTTTTTGAGGGAATAAATCTTTCTCGGCCGCTTTTTGTACGAACAGACATTCCTGTAACACCACCCTTTCTTGCACGATAACATAGGTCGGTTACATCCGGGTAAGAAATGCCCATGCTCTCTAGAAGCAGCTTTGTGGCATTTGCGCTAACATTGTGGCTACAGAATAGTCCTATGTGTAAAACAATTTTCTGTTTTAATTCAACATTGGATTCCTCGAGTTTTCTAATAGCTGCAATTTGGCAGGGCAATCCTACGAACGCGAACTTTCCAGGTTTACCGCTAATCTCCTTTAGAGTAGCACTGAAGTCGACTGGACAATATTTTGTTCCGGAAGATGAAAGAACCTCTTTTTTGGTGCAGGCAATAACGCTCACTGTTTTAGTTCCTTGACTTTCTGTAACTATTGCCCCATCAATTTCTGCCTCCTTTAGAGCATTCACTAGTAACCCTGTAACTATACCGCCTGAGGTGACGTTTTTTCTTAAATCATCGTTGGCTTGACCGACCCAACATTGGTCGTATTTGCCAAGCAGAACATTTTGAGGTTTTACATTTTGGGCGCTATATATTTTTGGGCAGCTACGCAGACATAAACCACAACCAATGCAGGAGCTAAAATTCAATCTAATACGGAAGCCTTCCTGAGCGGGTTTTGCTGTTAACGCACCATTAGGGCACACAAAAACGCAGTTGCCACATCCGTTGCATGTGCTTCTGGACCTAAGAGCATCTATTGTGTTTAAGATGTAGAGTTTCTTTATCAGCTGAATATTTACGGTAGCTTGCTTACGCCAGCGATGACTTTCACTTTGGAGTTGCTGGGATATTCTGGCCCTCTGTTTCCAAATGAACGTGATTTTGGAGGATAATTCATCGTTGATTAGAGCGGAGTCATTTTGATCTCGAACATTAACAATTATATCCCTAAGCCCCAGTAACTCACCTATAATCCCCATTGTCTTGTTACTATAGGATAGAGCCACAGTGGGAGTCCCAGAGGACAAAGCAGCGATAACCGCATGCATTCTGCAACCAATTAATAGATCCGCTGCTTTAATGATGCCTTTAATTTCCCTAGGATCTAAGTCCTCGGTTATTAGGTGAACTCTTGATTTGTTTTTGATTTCTTGGTAGATAGAAAAAATAGCAGCCGTATCATTGACGTTTTTGTATTTTCCAGCTTCACTTTTGCGAGCAGTAACGTGAGGAACAAGTACCACCGCAGCCTCCGGGGGCAAATCATCAACCATCCGTGCCATGATCCGCGTATATTGAGCATATCTCTCTTCAAGGCTTAACTGTGGAAACATATAACGCCAAATAAGATTGCTGGGATTTACAATAATGATCGGCACATCGCCTTGTCGTATTCCTTTTCGCAAAAGCAATTTTTTTATTTCAATTGGGTTTTCAGGTTCAAGAAGAAATGCAAGGTCAGGGACAAGTTTTAGGCGATTGCTTAGGGCAAGTTTGAGGTTATTAAGCAAATATTTTTGAGTTAAGCCTTCTCTAACCGTAATCATCTGGGCCCTTGCCAAAATGAACCGAGCAAAAAACCTAGTCAACGGAGTTTTAAAAGGGCCGATGGTTTGCGAGCACACAAAGTATGGTTTTCCAAGTAGAATGGCTAAAAATAGGCTATAGCAATGCATGCAGGAAGCGAGAAAACCATAATCATCGCTGAAAGTATCGCCGCCAAGATCAACGATTAAGTCAGCACGGGAATAAGCGCGTAATTCCCTGTTTAACAAGTAAGCCATGTTCACCCTGCAGACCTTATTTAAAAATGACCATGCACCAGCTCTTAACAAAACAAGGGTAACCCATACTAATAACAGCGGCTTAGGCAAGGGCTTGAGGCGGCCCCACACACTAATTTTTAATTTTGTGCATAGCGCAGAATCAATGAAGGAAAATAGAGGGGCTATCATTAACTCGGATTGCGGAAAATTTTTGGCCACTGTTGTAACAAGAGCTACTTCACCTTTATTGTAGAGGTCGCAGACGTTAGTTAAAAGAACCTTCATGGCAAATCAGCGCCTTCTCGAGTGGTTGAATTAAATGCAGGATTCAAAAAAACAATATATTCGCCCTGTTGATAGACTGAGGTCCAATTTGCCAAAACATCAGTCAGGAATTCTTGATAGACAGGTTGTGCAATATAGAAGGAACCAGTGAAGTTATCGAAAACCAAATACTTAGCATTTCGAACAGAGCAATTAAAAACATACCGGTCATCTGTAAAGCTGGGTCGAAGCTCCTCCCGTTGGTCCATCGATAGCGCTATGTTGAGACCTGAAATATTGGCATGAATAAGCCAAGCAACATGAGGGGAAGCGATGACAAAATCATTTGGATCAACCCTGCTATTGACATATTCAGCCATTTTATAGGCGTCAGCGGAAGATTGAGTATTCTGATAATCCAAAGAGGTATGAATACCCGTGAAAACCGAAGTGCCATCATAGACTGCTATTTGAGCTAGAGGAACCGATACAAGCGAAAAAACGCAGATCCACAACCCTAAAACCGCTAATTTGGTGCTTCTTTTAGATATTAAATACTTACTCAGCTTTATTTGAACAAATTTGATTATGGTTTCAGGCACTAACCAGATTACAAACGAAACCCCTAAGGCAGCGAAGGGTAATAACTGAACTAAGAACCGAGGAGCATTTGAACTATAGAATTCAGCTGTAAACAAAAAAAGGCATATGGATAATCCAAGAACAAGAATGCCTTCCTTTTTTCGTCTGCTAAATAAGGGGTACATTAGTAAACCAATTGAGCCAAGGGCAAACCATGGGGAATAGGATATTATTTCTGTCGCACGTGAGAAAAAAGATAAACCTGAACCGCTCGCAACAACGGGCGCCGCATGAAAGAGGAAGTAATGCTCTACATCTGATAGAAAAGCGCCCGATTGGAGAGCCAACATACTTATTGGGTAAAGAGCAAAAACGCCTAAGGCAGCAGATACTAATTTCACCGTTGATTTAATGTTTCTATCGATAAAAACAAAGACAAGTAAACCAAGAATCAAACCTATCCCAATTGGATTAGTGACACTTGCGGCACCTGCGCCAACTGCTGCGCCATAAAACCATTTGCTATTTTTTGTTCTAAAATAAAATGTACACGAAAGAAGCGTAAACACCGCGAATACTTGTAGCAGGTTATAACTGAAATTCATACGATTGAATTGAATAGCTAGCGGAAAGATGGAGAATAAAAAGCTTGCAAGCAAACCTACCTTTTTGTTATACAAAGCAACCCCAGTATAATACAACAGAACAGCGGTAATGACTCCATAGACTGCGTTTACCATTCTTGCAACAGGGAGGCTATAACCAAAAATCTCTAATGCCACGGCAGAAAACACGTAAGAAAGGGGTGGATGGGGTACAAATGGGTAGGAAAGCGCGAACATCTGCATTCGCCCGTGTGCTAAATTCCAAGCTATGTCTAAGTTTGTTCCTTCATCAACATACCATAATGGTGTGTTAGCAATGTTAAAGAAGCGCAAGAATGCACAAAGTGCTATTGTTAGAATGAGAAGAAGGCTGAGTGGATTAAGAAAGAAGGCTTTGATCCTTTTTGGAAGAGAAGGCGAATAGACCCTAGATGATAACTTGAATTCTGAGGTCCCTGTCCATTTAGAATACATGCAGCCTTCACGTCTCTTTGTATAGTTAGTCATAGAGAATATTGCCGCTTGGGTGTGAGGTTTAAAACAGACAAAAAAACTAACCCGGCAAGTATAAATTTGCTGTTGAGACAGCCCCGAAGGCAAAGTCAACCGCTGGTGCAAAACCGTTTCTGCTTCGCTGCCAGATAATCTTGGCTCATAGGAGAAAAAAGAGCTGAAACATGTCTACACATGCAATCTGCCACACCGCACAAGAGAAGCCCATTTCCTCTATAAGGGAGAGACAGCAGAGTGGAGCAGCAGACGGTTTGGCGAGTCACTATAAATAGAGGGGGGGTAGGCTGTTGGATGCAGCAGCAATTTGCAGTCTAGGCGCCTCAGGAACCGCCGTATCGATACATGAAGAGGCAAAAAGGCTCTGCAGACTCAGGTTCACACATCTGTAGACTCAGCATTCACCTATTAGTAGGCATAGTGATACAGTCACAAACCTATATTACGGCGGCTTCGTTTTTTAGGGTTGTAGTTTTAGGCAGGTGAAAAAAACAAATGAAGTTTTCATACAAATTAGCGCTATCACTAAGCATTTTGCTTCTTTGCTTCTCCACTTCAGGCGCCCTCGCCCAAACCACAAACATAAACAGCGTAGATAGCCCCACCTCAGTTAACCTCAACAGCGTATTTGTCATCAACAACACAACCGACACCAACAACAACCTAAACGAACTCGACGCGTGGGCAGTCGGCGACGGCGGAACCATCCTTCGCTGGGACGGTAGCAGCTGGACAACAGTTAGCAGCCCCACCGCACAGAATCTCTACAGTGTCTTCTTCGTTAACTCAACTTTCGGATGGGCAGTGGGCGGAAACTCTAACAGCGGCGTCATAGTCCGATACAATAACGGCGAATGGACGACATTTACCCGCATCAGCTATAGCGGATACACCGACCACTTCGACACAGTCAACAACACCCTCTACTCAGTCACTGCAAGCTCAGACGGCAAGGTTGGCTGGATCGTCGGCGCAAACGGATTAGCCCTCAACTGGAACGGTGACACCTGGTTTGCATTCAAAGGTGTCTCCCCCAACAACCTACGCAGCGTATCCATGATCCACGGCTCAGCTGATGCATGGGCAGTCGGCGACGGCGGAACCATCCTGCATTGGACTGGAACCACCTGGAACACCATGACAAGCCCCACTAACATAGCCCTCTACACGATACAGATGGCGTCCAGCACAAGCGGCTGGGCAGCAGGCGGCGACGGCAGCGGCAACGGCGTAGTCCTATATCTGAACGGAACAACCTGGAGCGTCTGGGACAATTACCTCTTCGGCATGGAAGGAACAACGGAGAGTACACTTAACGCAACTATCTACTCGATTTCGCTTGGCAACGCAACTTCAGCATGGGCATGTGGCAGCAACGGAATGGTGATGTACTGGAGCGGAAACGAATGGTCCTGTGACTCTAACCTTGTAAGCGGCGACCTTAATTCGGTCTCGATGGTTCATGGCTCTAACGTCGGCTCGATTCAAGCGTGGGTCGTAGGCGACGGCGGAGAAATCATGGCGTTCAATGGCACAAACTGGGTTCCCGAATTTCCGCTGATGGCGATTCCGCTGATTTTAGGCATCGGCTTACTCATCGGCATCTTTGGCAAAGCAAAGTTGTTTAGGAAAACAGTGCTTCTCAAATAGCAACCTTTTTCCCCATTTTCCCTTCTAATTTTTTGGTAGTGATAGCATCAATCAATTAATTAGCCGCTAGGCTATGTCCTGTTTTTCCAGGGGTTTAGCCAAGCGGCTGCTGTAGGGGACCTCCCCTCCCTCTATTTCTAGTAATCAAACCGAAAGCCTGGAGAAGGCATATTTGTCTGCATCTTACAATCCCATAGAATTCGGCGAATCCGTTACAGTGCCACTCACAGAGAGGCTATCGGTGCGTCTCTACAGGGGTTGCCGCCCGAGGTTTCTTGAGACGGCGCCTCTACAAAAGGGTCTTGTGCTGCTTTTGGACGGCAGAGAACTGGTTGAGGAGGGCGTGGGATTCGGGGTTCCAATCGTGAAGTATTCAGATAAAACATTCTTTCCAGGCCACGCTGAGGTGGCTGCGTATTTTTCTGGTTCAGTCGCGGTTTTGAAGAAAAGCTTCTTTTTAGATACGGTTTCTCGCAAAAAAATCGGAAAAGCCCCCATCGATGACGGCTTCTATTCGCCGGTGAGAAAGCTGTTTCAGCAGCTATACCTCAATAACCCAAAGCTTACTCCGTTGTTCAACAAAATAATGGAGATACGCGAGTTAGGCATAAAAACGGAGTTTCAAACCGTTGCCACTCGAGGAGAAATTGATGTAACCTATCGCTGTAGTAGCAGCGCCGTTGAAGTTGAAGCGGATCTATCTCGGGTTCAAGCGGAGGGGTGCCGAGAGATTCTTTTTTTAAATGAGCAGGGATCAGGAATCTTCCAGAAATATGCCGATTGCAGAGGTTCTATGTGTGTGGGCAACCGGATTGGGGCATGGAGTCCAGTGACCGCTGAGAAGGCATCTTTGCAGAGCAGCAAAGGGGAGCTTGAGTTCTGTTTGGGAAATATCGTGGGTTGCAAGCTTTACCGGGGATGGGAATGTACTAGAAAGCGGTTTTCATGGGCGGGGTTGAGTTACTCTCTGCCGCCTCGCTGCAGGAGGGTCCAGTATACGATTTCAGTACACCTCAACGATTAATGCTGCGGCAGTAGAATGGATTTGCCCGGCGATTTTTTGTATTCAAAGCGATATTGATAGAAAATCTTTTATGTTGTTAAAACGAAATAAGACTTGGGTGGTTTATGATATCAAGCGATACTGCCCAACTGAAGGTAAAAAACGATCTGCCCATAGTTAAACGAGTGGTTTTGCCTCAACTTAAAGGCGAAGAAGACTTAGAGGACGAATTTGAGGTAAACGGTAAACATTTAAGGTTAATAACGGATAAGCTGCCCATCGGAATAGCATTATTCAAAATTGTGTATAACACAGAGAACAACCCCACCGACGTCGTCGCCTTAGAAGTTAACCCCAGCTATGCTAAAATGGTGGGGGCTCCCAGAAAAAAAATACTTAACAAATCAATAACAAAATTCTTCCCCAAATTTAAAACCTCCACCGTTGACTGGCTTTCGGTGTATGCAAACGTTTCAGCTACGGGGGTTACAGAGAGGTTCGAAATTTCCTTTCCCTTCAGCCATAAGCTAAACATTGTTTATATTTTGAGCCCAAAGAAAGGTTACTGCGTATCAGCCTTCATTGATGTCACCCAACAAATGCAAATTGGACAAAAAAACATGTCTGCTGAAAAAATGTTCAGCAAACTCTACGAGACAACCCAAGATGGCATAATGGCGCGGGATCTAGAGGGAAAAATGCTAGGCTGCAACAGGGCCTACGCAAAGATGCTGGGGTACACAAGAAAAGAACTGAAGACAATTACGGTTCAGCAGCTGCTTCCTGAAAAATGGCATGAGCGAAGAGAAAAAATAATCGCTAAGGTTCTTCAGACGGGACGGTCGATTGTTTATGAGCGGGAATACAGGCGAAGGGACGGCTCTATTTTTCCGGCTTCAGTGAGGACTTGGCGGCTTACGAATGGTAAAGGAAAAACCATCGGCACCTGGTCCATCGTAAGGGAGATAAGCGAGCAAAAGGCGCTTCAAAAGGACCTTGAGCAACATGCGGGTTTGCTGGAGCAGATAATTGAGGAGCGCACTAAGCAGCTTAAGGACGCTGAACGGTTGGTTGCTATTGGTCAGACAGCGGGTATGGTGGGTCATGACCTGCGCAATCCCCTGCAAACCATAATCGGCGAATTGTATCTAGCCAAGAAAGAGGTTGATGCATTATCAAGTGATGGAGCCAAATGCAACCTCAGGGAAAGCATAGAAGTCATCGAAGAACAAGTAATCTATATGGACAAAATCGTTTCCGATTTACAGGCGTTTGTACATCCCATTAAAATCGAAAAAACAATCGTAAATCTACAAGAACTAATTAATCAAGTTTTAACATCCATCGCCCTGACTAACAATATTTGGGTGCAGGTTCAAATCCAAGACAACCTGCCCCCGATTAGCGTGGATTACCAACTGCTTAAACGTGTACTCATAAACCTGGTAACCAACGCCGTTCAGGCTATGCCAAAAGGAGGCGAGATGGTTTTAGCGGCCAAAGTTAACTCGGCTGGATGGGTGTCGGTGGCAGTTAAAGATAACGGGGTAGGTATAGCAGAGGAAGTTAAAAGCCAGATTTTCACGCCCCTCTTCACAACTAAGCCGCGGGGGCAAGGCTTTGGCTTAGCAGTCTGCAAACGAGTGATCGAGGCACATGGCGGAACCATAACCTTTGAGAGCACCCAGGGGCAAGGGACAAAATTCACCATCCAGTTTCCAGCTAACTAAGAAGCAGCGGCTGCTTGGATTCTGCGGTCCTTAAACCATTGTTTTAGGGTGTAAACGAAAGCAAGAAACCAGAAGGCCACCGTACCCCAGCCGAAGGCAAAGCCAACGATGTTACCGAGGAGATGATAGGCTAACTCGAAGCCTACAAGCGAAATAAAAGTTAGAAATGAACCAACCACGCTGAAGCCCCGAAGGTAATTTCGGTTCTTGATGACTGCGCGAAGCATCCAGAGGAGAGCCAGAAAATTGATTATGGCGGCTACGTCTAAGAGTAAATTAGCAAACGCTAAGGTATCCATACTGCTTTCCTTATGACTGCCCCCACTTAAGGGTACCGCAGAGCCAAGCTCTAAAATGTAAATTACCTTAAATCAGCTAATGCGCATTGCTATTGTAATCCGCAAAGAGAGGGGTGAACAAAAACTGATTTCACGCGATTGCGATGGATGCGGATTGCAGAAGCCATGCATTAAACGGTTCCGCAGAGTAGGTTTAGGCGGAAAAGTTTATTGTCCTGACGGAACAGCGCATCTTGTCGATCAAGCGAGCCTAGCATAAAATGCTAAGCAACCAAAAAACGCGAATAGCCTAAGTATTCACGTTCACCACTTTTTGTTTGTATCCAAACTTATTTTTGGGTAGGCAGAGATGCTGCAGAGGGGTCCGCGGCCTGAAAAGGTAGGAATTATGGTAAAATCATATATAGTTAATTAACTTATGAGTCTCAACAACTCGGAGGGTAATGGGTGAAACCACGTTACATCGCTCTTGCAATAAGCTTAGTAGCGGTTATCTGTATTTCAAGCGGCTTAGCAGCTGCAGTCAGCCAAAGTGATCTTACAACTTTAACGTCATGGTCAAAAGACCCGATGCCTGCAGGCAACAGCGTCATAGTTACCATAACAGTGCAGAGCAACACCGATGAGCAACTGCAAATCTACTACTTCGGCGTACATTTCGACTGGATGGCAGCAGATACATTTGCCGGACAAAACCTGCAAAGCAATCCAGTCACAATCCCCAGCCACGGCAGCTACCAGTTTACACCATCCATCATCAACATCCCTAATGGCACAAGTATAGGCTCCCACACCTACTTCATCGGCATCGATGGGGAAGACAGCGACGGAAACCCCTTCTCATGGAACTCTCAGGAAGCAACCATACAGGTAGTCGCCTCATCAACTACAAGTGGCGGCCCTGATAACCATCAAAACGGCGATAACTCAGCAGATTGGACCTTGGGCATCGCAGTCATCGCAGCAACCGCCATCGTCATGGTAGTAATAATCCTTATCGTACTGCGCAGAAAACGCTCCGCTCCGGCTCCAGCGCAAACCGCCGAGCCCGCAGCTACTCAGCCTGAACAGCCACAACCGCCACAAGAAGCGCCTGCATCAGATCAGGAATTCGACATCTAACCCTTTTTTTATCAGGGTAAGGCGCAAGCCTCATTTCTATTCAGAGGCTGAAAAGCCTTATAGCCCCTTTATGAGTCATATCTATAGTAGATGGGGTAGGGAATGGCGACTCGGCAAAATCACAGTGGGATTGATAGCATCGCTGGTTTTACTTTTAGTTTCACTTTACGCTTCATCGGTCCAGTGCCAAACCGCCACTGCCTTCACGCCATCGGATGAATTCTCAATCCCCAACAGCCATAGCCTAATACGGTTTGGCTTCAACGGAAACTACACCTCGGCGACGCTGAATGGGCAAACCTGGCACTTTAAGGATTTAGGCTCCAACAACTCGCAGAGAACAGGGAACCTTAAGGTTTCAGCGGAAAACTCTAACGTAACTATCCTCGCCTACCGAGCAGGCAACCAATTCATTCAGAGCGCTCGGCTCACCTACTCAGTTGAGGGCAACGGTTCGCAGACCATTAACTTCTGCCTCAACAACACGCAGCCCACCCACTTCAGCGAATGGAGCGTCATCTTGCCCGGCAGCATTTTCCTCGCCCCAGGCGATGTCTGGCGCCTCCTCCCCGACGACTCCATCGTTTTAAGCGGCATCGTGGGCAACGTAACGGTGGTTCATTATAATTTCCAAGCAGCCAACAATGCGGATCAGCCCTTCTATATGCAGCACTCCGTTGCTTTGGCCTCAGTGGGGGTAGTGGCGGCGACCGTTGTCGCTGCGGTGGCGGTCAGGTATCGGGGGAGGCGTTAGAATGGTTACGGAGAACTCGCCTCTCATTGTGCTGCCCATCTTCGCGGTGATCGTAGCTGTAGGCATAATTTTGATCCTTAAATTCTCTAAAGATAAAACCCGGAAAGTCAGCACGCTGCGCCTCTTCATCCAAACCGCGGCTCTCGTCGCCGTCTTCATGGGACTGATACTGGGGCCATTTAACGTGCCCATCTTTGAGCCCCTCGGCGTAACCCCCCGTGACCGCCTCATCGGAGCCGACTTTCTAGGCAACCAAATGCCCGATGGGCTCCCGCTGCCTATTCTTGCTTGCTACTACCCCAACGGACGCACCGTCACCTGCCCCATCTGGCAGCTGCAAGCCTACATTTTCCCCTTCTGGGATTACCCCCGAGGCTACGAGGTTTACTACTCGACGCTTGGCATCGAGAAAATCGCTGTGGTGCTGGGTTTGGTGGCGGCTGCCGCGATTGTTTTAGGGCGCTCCTTCTGCGGGTGGCTGTGCCCCTTTGGTTTGTACCAGGATATTTTGACTCGGATACGAAAAGCAACCAAGCGGAGGCACCTTAGCTTCTCGGAGAAAAACAGCGCAAAACTGGGGCAGGCACGCTACATCATAATCGCCGTATTCCTCATCCTTAGCGTAATTTTCGGCTCCTACGCCATATTCGGCACCGAACTTATCCCCGGAACCATCCCCGGAGGCCCCGAAGGAACCGAAGCAGGCATAGTCGGCAACATAAACGAGCCCTTCTGCCTGGTTTGCCCCGCGCGTCCCCTCTGCGTCCTGGTGGAATGCGGCATCGGCGCCATGAAATACAATTACGTCAGCCAAATAACCTATGGGCCACTGTGGATAAGCGGCGGCTACATAAGCTCCATAAACATAGCGGTGCTAATCGCCGTCACCATCCTTGCCTTTGCGTATCGGCGGTTCTGGTGCCGCATCTGCCCGCTGGGAGCATTAACGGCGCTGTTTAGCTCTTTCACGCCGTTTAAGCAA
Source organism: Candidatus Bathyarchaeota archaeon (assembly GCA_026014735.1). Classification (NCBI taxonomy): domain Archaea; kingdom Thermoproteati; phylum Candidatus Bathyarchaeota; species Candidatus Bathyarchaeota archaeon. The sequence goes on along the minus strand of JAOZHT010000003.1, from coordinate 397,846 downwards.
ATCGCACTCACCAAACTGGAGAAGAAAGAGGAGAAATGCACCAAATGTGGCGTCTGCAAACGCGTCTGCCCCACGCAGGCCACCGCCATGTACGAGAAGAAGGGCGGCGACGTCACCGAATCCCGCTGCATGCTCTGCGCGCGCTGCGTGGAGATATGCCCCTATGAGGATGCGTTGCAACTCAAGTTTGCGGGCAAAACCGTGATGCGGTCGCGGAACTGGCTGGAAAACTCCAAGCCCACCCCGCTGGATTAGGCGCCTGATAAGGTTAATATCGTTTCGTCGCCAATTTCTGGGTATGTCATTTCATGTTCGGCGCAAAGACCGAGAAATAACCGACATCGAAGAGATGCAGGCGGTTCTTAAAGCCACCAAATACGTCACAGTCGCCCTCTGCATGGACGGCGAACCCTACCTTGTCGCGCTCAGCCACGGCTACGACCCCGCCCAAAACTGCCTTTACTTCCACTGTGCACCCGAAGGCAAAAAGCTAGTTTACGCCAAAGCCAACAACCGTGTCTGGGGTCAGGCAGTGCTCGACTACGGCGTCACCGACGAATGCGACTACGCCTACACCTCAGTGCATTTCAGCGGCAAACTGCACCTTATCGAGGATTTAGCGGAGAAACGGCATGCGCTGGAAGTGCTTGTGCATCAAAGCTCCAATGCACCCGAGGAGAAGCTATCCAAGGTTAAGCCTGAGAAACTCGCCAAAACCACGATGGGTAGAATCGACATTGCCTACATGTCAGGCAAAAAGCACCAGGCGCCACCTAAAAGTTAGGCTCTGCATTTTTACATCGACGATGGGTAGGTGCTGATTGGAAGATAAGCGGGGTTCTGTTGTGCTTGCACATAGACCTCCCCCCTCTATATATAGCCGAATCTGGTCCGCATTGGATGCCGAGAGGTCTCTACTGGGGCACATGGGCAGTGTCCACTTGGTAAACGTAGATGCCGTCTTGGGCATAAACCTGCGTCAGCCATCCCACGCCGTCAAAGTGAGACACACAGTCCGGATAATTATTCTTATCCAACTCATCCGTTCCCACATAGATGTAGCTAACGTTGTATTGGCTTACCACCGCCGCAAGTTGGCTTTCGGTGCCGTTGTAGGCGCCATCTATGGCTTGCTCTCGCCCATTCACTTCGCTTAGTGGCTCGCCGTGCCCATAGGGCCAGTAAACATAGGAGGAAACGCGGAGGCGCCCCGCAATCATCGACGGAGGAGACTGGATACTGTAGTAGGTGAGAAACACCGAGTTCTGCGGGGTATTTTCTTTTATCCATAATCCCGCATCATACTCACTCCACGATACACCCGTATAGTCAGTTCCCACATTGTAGATGACGACGCTGGCAGTGGTGATAATGGAGAGCAAAACCAGCGTGGCAGCGATGATTTTGCGGGGTTTAGAAACCATAAATTTAGAAAGCATACTTCCGCTTAGCACCGCAATGGGTACCCAGGCGAAGATGAAGAACTTGTACATGTCCCAGTCCCAGGGCGTCATCAACAGCACGTTTGGGATAAAGAAAAGCGCCAGAAAAGTCAATTTAAGATACCCCTGCCCGGGCTTAACAAGGGAGATTATGGCTAAGATGAAGGGGATGCCCAGGTTGAGGAAGTAGTAGATTGCGGGGTTCACGGCGTAGTCGACGGCAAACAAGGAGCTGACGCTAATGGAGAGGGACGGACCACCCGAGAAGATGAAGGGAAGCGCGAAGACGCTGGGTATTAGGAAATACAGGAAGCCCCAGTTGAGTTTACGCACGTTAAAGATCAACACGGCGGCGAAGGCCACGTAGCAGCAGAAGAATGCCACGTTGTGGAACTGGAAAACCAGCCCCGTGAGTATGCCTGCAAGGAGAAGACGGTTTTTGTCGCCGGTGTCGCGGAGCAACGCTAAAACCAACGCGAACACTGGTAGCCCCATTAGTAAGGGTCGCTGCTGAAGCAGGTTATCGTAGATGGAGGGTAAACCGAATTGTTGACTGAACTGGTAGATGTAGTTGGTTGTGGGGGCAAAAGTACCGTTGGCTAAAGCGGAGAAAAGCCCAAAGTAGCTAAAGCCCCAGCCGAAAACCGCCAAAACCGTTGCAATAACTGCTGCTTTTCTGCTGTAGGGACGCGCCAACGCGTATATGGCGCCTGCAAACACCACGATGAAGAGGGCGTTAAGCACCGGCATCAAGGTGGGCAAGTAGCCGTAGAGTTTCTCGATGAGGGCGGTGTGGAAATCCACAAAGTAATGATACGTCAGCGGCGTGCCCACGTAGTTGGGGGTCTGCGGGGGGAAGTTGCCGTTGTTTATGCTCTCGATTATGTCGAAGTGATAGGGGGTGTCCTGCCAGTTTGAGCCCGTGACCACTATGCCCCATTGGTTGCCGCGCCAGATGCTGTAGCAGAGCACCGAAAGTGAGATCAGGAAAATTACGGCGAAAAGCAGCAGGCTGGTCTTCTTGATTTTTCCCAGTTTAAGGATGCTGGGGGGTTTTATGGGCTCGCCTTTCTTGTAGACTACCAGCGCGTAGAGCGCGGCTAAGACAAAAAAGGATGCGACGATTACTCCGCTGGAGTAGCCGAAGGCTAAAGACATAAAATAGACTAAGTTAACCGAAACCAGAATACTGAATACTGGTACAAACGCCCAGACCTCATGGGTTTTAAGGCAAAAGAAGCGGTAGCCGATTAAGCCGGGAACAAGGAAGGTGAAGATAAGCGCCGACGCCACCGCAAGGTACCCGCCCACAAAGGCGCAGGCAGCCAGAACCAGAAGGATTATGGCTAGCCAGTACTTTTGCAGCAACGCATCAGTGGCTGTGTTGGCAGTTATTTCCCTGTCCCCCAAACTCTTCCAGAGATAAGTGCCATTGAGGATATTAAAATTGCTGCTGGCAGATTCAGCGGGGTTTTGTAGGGCTTATTTGAAGTTCTTTGGCGTAAATTTCAGGAAAGATTAATTAGTTAAATAGTGTGTTATGTTGCGGCGCTCAAGCCATCGTAACAGATAGCTGCCCAGGTAGTATAGTTCGGCCCAGTATATGCGGCTGTCGCCCGCAGGACCCGGGTCCAAATCCCGGCCTGGGCGCCACTTCTCTTACCTCAGCATCAATTTTTAATGGATTTTTCTATGCATGCTTTGCTGGCCTAAGCAGCCTTAGAAGCTGCGGATAAAGCCCCTTATCACTTCGTTAGCGGACCTGACCAGAGGATGCCTGATCTCGATGTCTTCCGGAAGGGAACGCAGGCGCGCGATGCGGAAGTAGATGGGGGGATGCGGGTCAAAACTTAGCCATTCCTGAAAGCGAAAAGCCGGCATACGCTCATAGAGCAGCCTCTGAAACCCAATCTTCTCTAGGGCAGCGGCTAAAACCCTTGGTGTACCAATCACCATAGCAGAAACCAGGTCTGCCCGCGCCTCAAAAAACTTGGCGACAAAATAGGTCAGCGTCAGCAGCGCCCACAGGTAGATGAATAGCAGGAAAAAAGATGAGGTGGAGAGCACCCCGAAAATCACGAAGAACCAGAACAGGTACTGCACAGCAGATAAGCCATATAGCCACAGTGGATCTCGCCCCCGCAGATGCCCAAACTCGTGGCCCAGCACTGAGAGGATTTCCTCGTCGTTTAGTTGCAGAAAAGTCCCGGTGGTTATCAAAACTAAGCCGCGGCTGGGGCTTGGCCCTGAGGCTGCAGCGTTGGGGAGAAGCGTGTTAGAAACTACCGTCTCGGGCACCCGATACCCGAATTTATCTGCGGTTCGTTTCACGATGTCATAGACGTTTACTTTGCGTGCGATGAGGTTCTCTTCTTTGCATTCGATCCCGTATTCGGAGAAGATGCCGTGTGCCTTTTGGCAGTCGAGTTCCCCTTTTTCAGCTATGGTTCGACGGTAGATTTCCTTCTTGAGGCGGTTTAAGTCTGCCTTAGACATCGTCTTTAGGGCGCTGTCCTGTCCAGCGGGGAGGGGATACTGGAGGATGTGGATGTAGGGGTTTTTTTCAGTGATGTGCCAGTCTGCGCTGCGTGCAATTATCTTGTTTGAATAGAAAACAAAGATGAACTGGATGACTAAGATAACTACGACGACGAAGGGTCCGATTACCAGAAAAAGAAAGATGCCTACCGCCATAAACACTGAGATAAGCAGAATCTGCGTCTCGAGGAATATGCGCCGCAGAGACTTGTTTTCTTTCCCCGAAATTGCCTCAGGCACAACTGATTCGCCTTCCCGCCACGCAAAAAATAAGCTGTTCTTCCGCACCTGCTCCTCAAAGAGATCCACCGCGATGCTTACGTCCTCTTTAGCTTGGGAAAACTCTGTTTCAGAAACACCTTCTGATAGGGGCTCAACTGAAACCTCCAGTGAATCGCTGCCTAAAATCTTGATCTTCAACCGTGGCTTTCCGGATTTGTCTAAAACCGAGTAGCCTAAAGAAAAGTTGCCCCTTGAAATGCCAGCGAAGCGGTCTTTCTGGGGGAGGAGGAAAAAGAGGTAGATGTACTCGTAGAGTTTAGCTGTGAAGCCGGATGGGATCTGTGGTTTAACGGTGTATAATCGTGGCGTCGCCTCTGTTCACCTTCTAAAAGCTGCTAAATCAAGGATGCATTAACGGATATTAATAGACTCTTATAATCAAGGCTGCCTTGCCCTCAATCAGGCTTGCAAGCGGTGTTTTGCTTTAAAGATAAAAAAAATTAGGGGAAGGGAGGTTGTCCCTTACGTGTTTATGGTCGTTTCCTGAGCACAAGGATGGTGATGACAAACATCACGGCGACAAATACGAACAATCCAGCCATCGCTGGAACGAAGTACAAGTCAGCCGTAGAGGGCTCTGCAGTTGCTGGTGGCGCCATAGTTGCTGCGGGTTCAGTGACAGTGAAAACAGTTTCCTGGTATGATGGCCAGTAGCCGTTGGTTCCTGCGAATGCCGCAATCACCTGGTAGGTGCCGGGTATGTCTGGGGTCCAGACAAGGTTATAGTTGCCCTTAGAGTCAGTGGTTGCTGTGCCGATGTCACGGTAGTTGCCGTTAGCATCCACCACGCTGATACCGACCTTAACGCCCTCAAAGTTGCTGGGTAATGGCTGCTGCTGATAGATGTAGCTCATCCATTCAGACATAGATGCATCAGAGGAAACAGGTACGCCATCTGGGAATCTTGCTGCCTGCTCGGTCATCGTTGTGCCTGCTGAGAGGTCAGTGACTGAGCCTTCGATAACAACGTCGCCGCCAAGAGCTGAGGATTTCGGACCAGCCATAACGGTTGTATAGCTTGGGCCTCTACCCAAAGTATAGATTTGGGCGTCGTAGCTGTTAAAGAAGTTCGTGTAGCCGTCTGCGATGGCAAAGCTTTCTCCGTTGAATTCGCCGGTTGCTGCTGGCAAAGTAAAGATTTCGGTTCCATCAGTTGCGTTAACTGCACGTACTAAAGCGCCCTTATAGATAGGTGTCTGGAAGGTATGCTCAGATGTCACCAGGTAAACCACACCGTTGCCGATTGCATTGATGAAAGTCGGGTAAGGTCCGGGAACCTGGAAGCCGCTGTTAGTGGTGTTGCCTGCTGTATTGCCGTTGCCGTAGGTCCAAAGAACCTCGCCGGTAGCCATGTCATAACAGTAGAGAATACCAGAATAAGCACTGCTGTAGCATCTGCCATAAGCAACAACGTTAGAGATTGAGCCTGGACCGTTGCTACCATAGAAGTCAAGTGCAGCTTGTGGTTCAGCTAATTTGATGGTTGCGCCTGTGCGTAGGTTATAGAACTTGAATTGCTGTGTTTGTCTGTAGGATTCACAGAAGTATCCGGATGCGTCAAGGCCTGCGAAGGAAATTGAGGTAATGTTTCCTGCTGGGTTGTTGATGTTTTGTCTCCAGAGAACCGAGCCGACTGTGCCTTTAGAAGCGTTGAGGTTAACTGCGAAGTAGGTGTAGAAGGTTGAGGTTCCGCCTAAGGATGGGTATGAGCCGTTTCTGCAAAGCAGAATATCACCATAGATGGCGCCGGAGATAGCGGGTGCATTTGTGCCGGTGGCAGGCATCGAGTTACGCCATGAAATCGATACGTTCTGGGTTGATGAATCAAGCCAGTCGTACATCGAGCCTCGGCTTGCATTGATGAATGTTCCTGCGGAGGTTGTCTGAGTGTTCTGCAGGGTAAGTGCGCCCATGACTGCTTGGCTCCAGAATCTGCTAGAGTTCCATTGGCACAGATACCAGTTCGGGTTAGTGTCGTTGCCGTAGTTGTAGAAGATGTATTTCAGCATTTCACCGTTAGGTCCGATAACGTTTGTTCCAGAGGGTACAGAGGACACGTTAAATGCCCAGGCACCTGTGGTTGCATCGTAGACCTGTGCAAAGTTTGCTGTGCAAAGGAATGCTGGCCGAGTACCGTGGTAGTCAGGTGTATCCATGTCCTGTACATAAGCAAAGGCAAAGGTTCCTGCGAAATCAGTTGCGGGGCGTCTCCAGATTTCTTCACCTGTCACTAGGTCAACGCAGAGAAAGTCTCCAGCGGTACCTACAAGTGATAATGGCTCTCTGTAGTAGATCTTTCCGTTGACGATGATTGGGTTGACGTATCGTTGAGAGTAAGCTGTTCCTTCAAACCATGTGTCTCCGGGTACTTCGGAAAGTAAACCGCCGACGACACCGCCAGTTTGACCATCTGGTTTAGTCCACATGATGTGTGCTGTCTGTGAGCCGATAGCATCTGGTGCGAATTGCCGCTGGTTTGGACCGTTAGAGGCGCCGTATCCAGGCATGCCGCTGCCAAGCCAGTTCGAGCTAATTGACCACCACATGCTGTTCTGGCCGAAGATTGGTCGAGTCCAGAACTCGGTCGGAAGGGGAGACATAGGCAGGTATGAGATTTCGTCTTCTTGAACAATCAGGGTTGTTGTTGCGTTGCTGGGAAGGTAGTAGTCGCCGATGTAGACATCGTTTGGTGAGGGTATGTTTTCAGTTACTTTCTGTCCGGGGAAGATGAATTGCAGTGTGTAGTTGCCTACTTGGGTGGGGGTGAAGGTGGCGATTTGGTTGGATGTTGTGTCTGCGATGTAGTCGTAGGTCTGGGTGGTTTCGGTTCCGTCTGGGGCGGTGATGATGAGTTTGTAGTTGCGGAATCGGAAGTCGTTTACCATGTTTGTTCCGGGATAGGTTGGGGTAACAAACAGGTACACTGATTCTTGCTGATTAACACCGATTGGATTAATGGTTGCGTAGATGTGCGCAAAGCTTGGGATTTCCCATGCGGGTGTGTGCGCTGATGTGTTTTGTGTTACAACTGTTGAAGCTCCTATCGATACTATTAGCAAAACTGCAATAGATATAGATAGTGCACTGTATTTTTTGTTTTGCATTCTTTTTTCTCCTAAGTTGTAAGCATCCAGTAATATAGATTCAGTTTATAAGATTATGGGAAAAGCAAGCCAAGGCTCCCACTCGTTCATCACCAGCAAACCCCAAAAAACCGTTCAAAAAAGACAACCGCAGACTAAAAAAAGAAAAAAGGAACAAACCAAAAGAAAACAAACCAGCCACACCCCCCAAATAACACATAATAAGCCATCAAATCGCCAGTACCCACATCGCCCCCACACTATGGAGGCAATCTTGATGGTTTACGCCGCATCCAGCATCCGTTATTCTTATAAAGGCACATTATATCTTACTGTTGGCACATACAATCTTGGGGGCCGGTAGCTCAGCACGGCTGGAGCGTTCGACTGATAATCGAAAGGTCGGCAGTTCAAATCCGCCTCGGCCCACCACTTCATTTCTCCCCCTTACGCTTCTTGCGGAGCGGCTTGATTTTGGCGTTTTCAACCCTTCCTTTGGGAGGCGCATCTGGCTGTTGGGGCTGTTGACGTTTACCGGATACTTCAGCTTCGATCTGCGGCTCCTTTGACGGCGCCTCGATTTTAACCACCTCTTCCTTCACCACTTCATCTATTTTTTCGCCGACTCTCTGCAAGGGCTCAATGATTTTCAGCACCGCCTCAGGAAGATGCTGCCTTGAATGCGTCCCCACAGTTGTAGCGTAGACCTTGGAGACCTCCGCGCCGTAGAGCACAATCTCGTTTAGAACAAAAACCCACAAAAGAATAATCAGCAGTGCCCCTGCTGCCCCCGCAACCGTTGTGACGACGAATGTTTGGATGTAGGCGCCGAAAATATAGTTGGTGACGGTGAAGGCGACGCCTGTCACGGTTGCGGCTAACGCTACATCTCGCCAGTGGACTTTGGCTTCGGGAATCATCCGGTAGATAATCGCGAAAAGCAACACTGCCACAGCAAAAGACAGCAGCACCTGCGCCGTTTCCAGAACTATGTAGGTTAAAACTTCGTTGACAGAAAACAGAATTATGGTGTTTAATATTCCCCCGACAAGCGCCGTCCAAGCAATCACGATGAGTCCAAGCGAGGAAACCAACGCGAAGGGCACAATTTTCTGGCGTATCCGCATCCAAAACGGCAGCCCCTTAGGCAAATGAACCTCCCAGATGCAATCCATCGTGTCGCGCAGAACCGCAAACGCGCCGATGGCGCCGCCGATGGAGAAGGCAATCACCACAAACGCAGTCCAAACCGAAGTGAACGGTGAGCCAGTGTTTAGGATTAATTGATTAAACAACTCTGCCACTGCGGGGCCCACTACCGCCTGTATCTGCTGAATCAGAATATGGGCAGCTTGGGCTTCGCCGAGGAACAGGGAAAAGATTGCGGTGACCAGTAGCAGCAGCGTGGGGAGGGGCAGTATGATAAAATAGGTTAGGGCTGCCGCTCTTAGAGTTGCGTTATCATCTAGCCAATCGATGAAGGCTGTCTTAAAAATCCGGTATAGTTCCTGCTTATTCATGGAGCTACCCATTTTGAATGGGGAACGCGGGGACTTTAAGGTTTGTCTCCTTGACCGCTGCATCCGCTTTTTGTGAGCTTAAAGGGGCTAGGTGCGAGGGCGGCTGCAATAGTTTTTTAAGCTGACCGATAGAATACAAGTTAGTGGTGTTCTGTTTGAGTAAAGAGGATGAAATGTTAGCTGAATTAAGAAAAATCCGTGAAGCAGTAGAGAAAGCGCCGCCCGCTGCGCCGCCAAAGGGACTATGGAATGAATTCAAAGATTTCCTCACTAAGTACAGGATTTTAGGCTTAGCTGTCGCGTTCGTTTTAGGCTTGTATCTGGGCACGCTTGTTCAGGCGCTGGTCAGCAGCTTCATCATGCCACTGATTGGCTTAGCGATCCCGAACGTGGAAAACCTCTCGACGTTAACGGTGTCTTTAGGCAATCAGGACTTCACAGTGGGCGTGTTTCTCGTAGCGTTGATTACGTTCCTGATCGTGGCGTTCGTTGTGTTCTTAGTGGTTAAAGTCGCTAAGAAATGGAAAATCGAGTAAGACCTAAAACAGGTCTACAACCACCTTTATTTTTTCCACACCACCTCAAGAGTGCTTAGGCGTTGCTAAAAAGTAAGCATAGGCATTGTTGGGCATAGTTTATAGTGGCGCCTTATTGGGCTGTTGAAAGTTCTGTGTTTGCGGGTATTCTGTTCGGCGGGGGGTTGGTGTAGGGGGCGGCGTGGGTTGTTGGGGTGGGGGGCGGGTTTTGTAGGTTTTTAGGCCTTGGAGGATTAGGTGTTCGATGAAGGTGCTTCGTTTTTCTCTGCCGCGGATATTTTCGAGTTCTCGGAAGAGTTTTTGGTCCATGGTGATGCTTACGTTATGCTTCATCTTGTAGACACCTTATACCTTGTATACTTAGTATACAGAAAAGCTTTATTAGCTTTGCTATACCACATACAAATGGCAATTTCCATGAAAACCCTCCGCATCTCAGACGACGCCCACCAAAAACTAACCGCCATGCTAGGCGAAATCACCGCCCAAACCATGAAAATGCAAACCTACACCGACGCAATCGAAAACCTCCTCTCCACCAGCATCAGCCTACCACCCGAGCTCCTAAACGAAACCCAAAACTTCGTCGAAGCCAACCGCAAACTCGGCTACACCAGCCGCGAAGAATTCATCCGCGACTCCATACGCAAACAGCTCCGGGACCAAAAAGAAGAATACGTCTGCGTCGAGGTGCCTAAAGATGAGTATGAGAGGATGCAGCAGGCGCTTTCCGATTTAGACACGGAGTTTTTGAGTGTAGATGACTTCATTAATCAGCAGGTTCATGCGTTGCTGGCTAAGCATCAGGAGTGGCTAAAAGAGAAAGAGACATACGAGCAAAAAAATCGGCGTTGAGTGGCTGCCTTGTAAGTTGCTTGGGTAGCTTTTCGTTTGACGCTGGGCTGCTCGCGAACGGTTTATATCAACCAATGGTTTTTCTTTATTAGGAGAACTTGTCATGAGCAGTGAACCTTTTCATGTAACGGACGCAAATTTTGAGGAAACCATCAAAAACAACAAGCTGGTACTGGTGGACTTCTGGGCAAACTGGTGTGGCCCCTGCCGCGCGTTAGCGCCGACTATTGCGGAAGTAGCTAAAGAGAATAATGGAAAGATTCTGGTGGGCAAACTTGACGTGGACGAGAACCCAGCGACTGCCGAGCGCTTCCAAGTCTTCAGCATCCCCACAATGATTATCTTCAAGGACGGCCAAGAAGCCGAACGCCTAGTTGGACTATGCCCTAAAAACCGCATAACCGACACGTTAGCTAAGCATCAATAAGCGCCTTATGCGCTCTTCATTTTTTCATACATCTTCTCAAGCGTCCAGCGGATGCTGGATTTGAGCTCCTTAAGCCGTTCCTCATCGACGTTTTTGATGATTATCTCACGGATCTGGTCGCCTTCCCGAACTATGTTGAAGCTAAACATCCTATCGGTCGTGAGCTGCCCCAGCCGCACAAGCTCCTTATCCTTCTCCTGCATCTTAGAGAACACCTTCTCAACCAAAAAGTTGCTAAACGGCGGCGTGTTCACGTCGAATTTTTTGCTTTCATCAGGCATAACATGGATGATTTGCTTATCGAAATACATGATTGCCAGCGGCTCCTCATTCATGGCTTTGAGGGGAATTACGGTTTCTTGGGGGGCAGCGGGCGCTGGTTGGGGCGGCGGGGTAGGCTGCGCTGCGGGTTTGGCGGGTTCGGGGGCGGGTTTGGGTAAAACAACCTCTTTAGGCATCGACTCAGGCACCACAGGGACCTCTTTTATGTCGCCGCGTCTAAAGCCCCTCTCAAGCAATATGCCGTTAACTGCGTCAAGCGTCGCCTGGATTTCCTGTGTTTCCGCAGTGAGCTTTTCGAGTTGATCTTCAAGGCGCTTCTTAAAGGCAATCATCGCCTTCATCTTCTCTGGGTCCTGAGCCATCTGTTCCACCGTAGCCAACTATTTAGCGGCAGATACTTATCAGCTTTGGCTTTTTGTCGGTGTGTTCCAGCGTTGGAACGCTTTGTTCCCGGAGTAGAACTAAAAGCTGCCCCGCCATAGAGGCACCTGTGAGAAGTATGATGAAACAGAAGCACAGAATAATCATGGCTGTCGTTGCAGCTGGTCTGATTGTTGCCGCGTCAGCCACAGGTATTCATTTCCTGCTGCGATCGGCCTCAGAACCCCTCATCTTCAGCTTAGCCCTAAGCCCAGACAATGACGCTGTCACGCTAGGAGGCAATACAACCGTTACCCTAGAAGCTGCCTACCTCAACGGCACCATCCACCCCATCACGTTATCTGCATATGGCGGCCCCAACGGCACAACCTACACCTTCACGCCGCAGACAGTAGAGCCATCCAAAACCAAAGCCGCCAGCAGCAACCTAACCATCAACGTGCCAGCAGCCGCCATAAATGGAACATACACAATAAACGTCACCGCCGCCACGGCAGACGGCAAAGCAAACATCAAAACCTACAGCTTAGTTGTGCTTGGCGACGAAATCTACGTCAAAGGAAAGGTCACAGCGGACCAGTGGATCGGCGTGTACCCAACCAAAATAGCATTCGTAAACGTTAACACACACCAAGTCTATACGGCGCCAGTGGAGGCTGCCAGCGGCTCAAAGAGTGGCACCTACAACATCACCGTTCCCAACCACGAGATCTACCAGATAATATGCTCCTGCAACTATACGCCTGCGTCAGGTCACAGTTCATATCGCGCCTTCGAACCAATGTGGCTCACCGTTGACTGCGCCCCCGGAGTAACCACTTTAACCAAAGACTTCACCGACAAAGACGCAGGCTTCATATGAGATGATTAAATTGGCGTCGAAGCGAGCTAAACTAACCCTCACAGTTATTCTTTTTCTTTTTGCGTTTGCGGTGGCAGCGCTATGGGTGTTTTATCAAGTGCCCAAATCCGCGCCGGATGCCCACAGGTTTAACCTAAAAGTTTACCCGAGCAACGCCACAATCATGCAGGCCCAGAACACGACAATCAAAGTGGACGTCACCTACCTCGACGGCACCTCGGAGCCAGTGACGCTCCAAGCAAGCGGCGGCCCAAACGGCACCCTCTACCTGTTCAGCAGCCAAACAGGAACCCCCAACGCCACCGAGCCCTTCAGCAGCAACCTAACAATCCTGCTCCCCGCCTATGCAGCCTCCGATGCATATGCAATCAACGTTTCAGCGGCTTCAGGCTCCAAAACCGTTCAGGCCACATTCACCCTAAATGTGGTAAGCAGCCAAATCCAGGTGTCGGGCACAGTTAGTGGAACCCCAATAGCCCTCGCGGGCTACGCAAAAGAAGACATTATCCCAACTGAGATAGTCTTCGAAAACACCCAAACCAACCAAACCTACCACTCAAAGGTCCAACGAGCAACAGATACACCTCAAAGACCCGGAACAGTTGGAAACTACACCATATCGCTGCCTAACCAGCAAAGCTACCGCGTAACCATCTATTACTTTAGCTTCCCCCATTTCATCCCCGTTGCACGCACAGCCTATGTAGGTGACCAAAGGGGGCACTTTGCAGTGGACTGCGGCGCAGGCATAGAGGCTGTTGTTGCGGACTTCAAGGGCTAAGCAGCTACGGCGGGGCTTCGCCGATTTTTTTCAGCTGCAGATTATACATCTCCACGATTTCCTTGGAGGTGGTGGCGTCCTGGGGGCTCTTGTCGGTGCGGTAGTTGCCGGTGAAGCGTGGGAACCGGATTGCCATGCCGCTGCCCCTGCGGACTGCATCCATCGCTGCCATGTGGATGGGGCTAAGGGTGATTTCGGCGCCTAAAATCTCCAAAACCACCGCGGGCTCAAACCACACGTCGGCTTCCAGCGTGGATTTGACTCGGCTGTTTCGGCGTGGCACCACATGTTTTTGGAGCATTTCATGCAGCGTAACAAGGTCCTTGTCGGTGAAGCCTGTGCCGCATTTGGTGACCGTTTCGAAGGTGTCCTCCTCTGGGTTGTAGGTTGCCAGCAGCAGCGCGCCGTATGCGCCGACCCGTTTGCCTCTGCCATGAAACGCGCCGACCACCACCAAATCTACGGTGTCAGTCATTTCGCTACGGTAGTCTCGTTTGAATTTGATCCAGAGCCAGCCGCGGTTGCCCGCCTGATAGACGGAGTCGTCGCCGACGGATTTGCACATGACGCCCTCGCAGCCCTCCTCGATGGCTTCCTCAAAGAAATCCTCGAGTTCCCGGGGGCTCTTGACGGTTTTTTGTATGGCGGGTTTTAGGCGCTCGTTGGGTTTGATGGCTGCCAGTAGCCGCTTGCGCCGCTGGGGCAGGGGCTGCCGGGTGAGGTCTTCGCCGTCAACGAAGAGCAAGTCGAAGCTAAAAAGCGAAATGGGGTACTGGGTGATGGCTTCTTCGACGCCGTATTTGCGTCGTCGATGCATGAGTTCCTGGAAGGGCCGCATGTCGCCGGTTTCAAGGTCCATGGCGACGCATTCGGCTTCAAGGATAGCTTCTTTGGCAATGATTTGTCTGCGGATTAGCTCGACGGCGTCGGGGTACTGGCTGGAGATGTTTTCGAGGCGCCTTGAATAAAGCACCACTTTCTCGCCGCTCTTATGCGCCTGCACCCGCTCGCCATCATACTTGTACTCGGCTACGCATTTGCCGCCGAATTTCTCGAGTATCTCCTCGGGCGCGCCCAGCCGCTCCGCCAGCATGGGGCGTATGGGCTCAAAAACCATAACTTGGAATTTCTCGATGCCCTCCAAACCCTTCTCGGCGACGACGGATGCGACTCTGCCCAGATCCGAGGAGATGTTGTAGGCGCGCTCGATGGCTACCCGGTTTTCTTTGCCGCCGCCATAAGCAATCGCCAACGCATCCAGAACCGTCATGTCCGCGATGCCCAATCGCAGGTTCCCCGTGACTGTGCGGATAAGCCACTTAGCCTCTTTAGGCGAGGCGTCAGTGAGGAGCCCCGAGAGAAGCGCCATCTTGGTGTCCACGGCGCCGCTGCCCTCTGTCTTAGCCAGCCTATCCAGCGTCTCGTAAACGTGCTCGACGGTGAGGGCACGCTTGAAAAACGTGGATTGCTTGCGTTTGCTCAGCTGCTGCTCCGCGGTTTCGCCTATGTCGCCGCTTTTCTGTAGTTCCTTTTGGATTACGCTGCCGCTGCCGCCTGAGGCGCGTATGAGGGCTTTTATGGCGAGTTTCTCAGCTACGCCCATCTCGATGCCCATAAAGTCAGGGTAGAGCTTGCCCTGCGTTAAGTAAACCACCCGCGCAATCACCTCTTTTGGCGTCTTGCGTAGCAGCTCGACGAGGTGGTCGGTCATTTCGAGGCGCTTGGTGGTGGCTTCGATTCGCTCATAGGAGTCAGCGATAACTGCGTAATCCATCCGGTTCACAGGGAAAATACAGGCGGCACACCTATTAAAATCAAATTGCTCAATAGCCGAGCAGCAGTACCGTTCCACAAAAAACGAAAAGACGAGAGAGGCATAAGGTTTCTGCGAATGAAAACCCCTTGTAGGGCGGATGTTAGCCGACGGCCTTTTTCAAGTTATGTCTCCTTAGGAGTAAAACTCCAACTGCAACAAATAATACCACCAACAAAATAACCAATGCTATTTCGACTTCAGCCATAGATTCTGAAGCCGCAGTTGCGGGCTCGGCCTCAAGGGCTACTAAAAAATTGTCTTCTGAACCTATATAAATACGCCCCGCTGCTATTGCGGCGGATCCCTGGAAATGCAGGACATCGCCTAAGTTGTAACGCCATAATTTGATGCCTGTGGAAGCGTTAAATGCGTAGAGGTATCCATCGTCAGCGCCGACATAAACTACATCATCTGCCACGGCTGGAGAAAATTCAATGCCATACCCCTTTGAGGTTCGAACCGTATAGTTCCATATTTTTGCGCCAGTTGTCGCGTTGAAAGCAAAAAACTGTCCATCATTTCCCCCAACATAAACACATCCGTGTGCGATGGCAGGTGATGAGCCCATATACACTCTTGCATGCCATATCTCTTTGCCAGTGAGCGCATCAAGACAATAGAAGAGGTTATAGTCTCTTTTGGTTACATTAACACTACTAAAGTAAACGCAGCCATCTGAAACGGCGGGGGAAGACGCATAAATAATTCCCATTTGTACCTCCCATAATGGTTCGCCTGTATAGGCATCAAGAGCATAAAAATGAGTACCTGTTCCAAAATAAACAATCCCCTCTTTGATTGTAATGCCCGCTGATATTGTATCGTACAGCTCCCCGTAATCCCAGAGTTTCTCTGCCGAAGAAGCATTAAGAGCAATAACCATGTGACTGCTGTTTTCGTTTTCCCGAAACATCGTATAATAGATTCCGTTTGCTACCGCCACTGCCCTATCGCCCTGAAAACTCCATAATTCCGCACCCGTTGTAGCATTAAATGCTCCATGCGAAGTGTAGACAATGCCATTTTCAACAATCGGTGGCGGATCCCATTGTGCTCTTTGTCGCCAAATTATTTCGCCTGTAGAGGCATTGAGGGCGATCAAATCGTAACCTGTTAAGTATATAACGCCGTTTACTACAGAGGGGGATGTTACATCGCCCAGGGGGTCAGTTCTCCATACTTCGTTAACCATCGATTTTGGGCCGGAACTGTTTGTAGCTCCAGTGTGGGCTGGGTCATGCTGGTACATTGGCCAGTCTTCGTTTGCGGGGTTTGTTTGGGTTTGTGCTGTAATGTCTTGGGTTTCTATGCAGATGCAGGCTATTAGAAGAAAGATTAGCAAGAACGTTAAATTTTTTATTTTGTGCGTAGGGTATCTACCGATAGGGCTCTAGCGTTTTGGTGGATATATAATTTTACACTTAAGTGTTGCCGTGTTAGTTTTGAAAAAGAAAAAGATGCTTTTTTATGGGTCGCCGTATTCTGGGTTGGGAACTTGGCTGCCGCATTTCTGGCATTTGTAGCTGCGGATTTTGCGTTTTCGGCAGTCCATGCATCGGCTCTGGACTACGCTGGCTTCCGCAGTTTGAGCATTGCAGTCGTTGGCAGTTGCATAGGGAAAAAGCCGAAAACGCCATGAACAGGCAGCGCCGTTGCGCCCAGATAGGCATGTGCAGGCAGATTCTAATGTGGGCTAGGCGGATGTTGAGGGTATAAATAGAGGGGGGGTAGGAGGCAGCACACAGGAGCAGCCGGATGTTTTTGGGGTAGCCTGGTTTGCTTGGCTTGGCTGCGTAGCTTTTATTAAGGCACAGCGCCACTAAATGCCAAGCAAGGTGCATATGATATGCCATCGGTTAAAGTTGCATTAATCGGCGTGGGAAACTGCGCTTCATCGTTTGTTCAAGGCATCCAATATTACAGTAAACACGACAGCATGGGACTACGCAACGCAACGCTTGCGGGATTGGCGCCCAAGGACATCGAGGTTGTAGCGGCTTTTGACGTGGACAACGGAAAAGTCGGCAAAGACCTCGCAGAAGCCATATTCGCGGCGCCCAACAACGCCCCCAAAGTCTGCGACGTCCCCAAACTGGACGTGAAAGTAGCCAAGGGACCCCTGCTTGACGGCATCGGCGACTCAGCCAAAAACCTCATAACCCTCAGCCAAGAAGCCGACGTGGACCTGGCAAAAACGCTGAAAGCCTCCGGCGCACAAGCCGCCATAAACCTGCTGCCCAGCGGCGCAGCCAAAGCCACCGAAGCCTACGCCCAAGCCGCACTCACAGCGGGATGCGCATTCATCAACGCCACCCCCAACTTCATCGCCAGCAACCCAACATGGGCAGCAAAATACGCCTCAGCCGGTTTACCGCTGGTTGGCGATGACCTCGTCGACCAAGTCGGCTCAACCGCACTCCACAAAACCCTGCTGCGGCTCCTCAGCGAAAGCGGAGTCCACATAAACGAAACCTACCAGCTAGACGTCGGCGGAGGAACCGAATCCGTCGACACCATGGAACGCACCCGCGACACCAAACGCACCATCAAAACCCAATCCGTCGCCTCCGCGTTGCCCTACAAAACCGAAGTCGTCGCAGGCTCAACGGACTACGTGGATTTTCTGCAGAACAAACGCGACAGCTACTTCTTCATAAGCGGCAGCTACTTCTGCGATACACCCATGAAAATAGACCTTAAATTCCAAACCGTCGACGCCCCCAACGCAGGCTCAGTCCTATTTGACGTTGTCCGCGCAGTTAAAGTGGCGTTAGCTAACAAGCAAGCCGGTGCACTCGAAGCCGTTTGTGCCTATGGTTTTAAGCGTCCACCCAAGATGTTGACGCTTGAAGTTGCAGAGGCTGAATTCAAAAAATTCGTCGCTTAACTTAGCGTTAAAACGCCTTCTTTATTTTTTGTTTTAGATATCTGTATTAGGCAGTTTAGGGTTGCTTGCATAAGGTCCAATTATGGAATTCATGGACGTAGTCGCCACCCGAAAAAGCGTACGAGACTACCAAGACAAACCAGTTGAAGAAGACAAGATAACCCAGATTTTAGAGGCAGCAAGACAGGCGCCTTCCTGGGCTAATAAGCAAGGCACAAAATACATCATTGTCACTGACAAGAAACGAATCGAAGACTTAGCAAACATGTTTATGGGCTTCGTAAAAAAAGCACCGGCTGTTGTGGTCGCATGCGCTAACCCTAAAGATAGCGGTTCACGCAACGGCATGGACTACTACCTTGTTGACGTAGTAATTTCGATGCAGCAGCTGGTTTTAGCAGCGACAAACTTGGGTTTAGGCACATGCTGGATAGGCGGATTCGACGAAGACAAAGTTAAGAAGGCACTGGAAATTCCAGAGAACGTAAAGGTCGTTGCGTTAACGCCGCTTGGGTACATGTCAGGTGCAAGCATGAAAAACAAGTTCATACGCAACACAATGGTGTCAAGAAAGCCGCTGGAAGAGATGGTTCATAGAGAGAAATGGTAGCCCAGCTACTCTTTTTCCAGTTGAGCTATTACTTCCTCTCGGACCCCATTCTCCTGCAGCTTGTTTTTGAGTAAATCAATGGTTTTAACAGGTGTTGGGTCTGCTTTGCGTTCCACTGCAAAGTAAACACTCAAAAAGTCACCCACCACAACAGTGGAGAGCATCTTGGCAAGGCAGCTTTTACCTTGCACATGCAAATCAAAGGTGACGATGCCTACGCTTTCGATGATGGCTTTTGTGATGTCGATACGGCTTTCAATTTCGCCGGGTTCATCCTCGTCCCGTATGAAGATTATGCTGAACCATTTGCACTGTTCACCTTTACCTGACCAACCAACAATTTCGTTATGATCCAGCTCGGGGAAATATTCCCATTTCGCGGGAGACTTGCTGTTCTCGTTAAATTGCTGCTTAAACCTCTGCGCCACGCTACGATAGAAACCAAAACCATAAACAACTGGGGCTGAATCCCACAGAAAATGCGCGGTGTTCTTGGCAAAGTTATCGTTTTGGGGCTGCTGTGGACCATTTTCCTCAACTATCCGATCTAAAACTGTAAAGGTCTCTTCCAATTCCTCGGTTACACCCTTAACTAACCCAGCTTTCTCCATGTAAACCAGCAGAGGAACCAGCATGTAAGGCAACGCCACACGCGGAGGCATCCCGCCGGGAACCTGCAAAAAGGGCACTTCATGTTTTTTAGCAGCTTTAATCAACTCTCCGCCGCTGCTGACACAGAAAATCATGCAGCCACGCTTCAACGCATCCAGAAAGGCGCTTAATGATTCTTCAGTATCGCCAGAATAGCTTGAGACCACCACAAGCGTTTTTTTGTCAGCGTACTCAGGCAGATTGTACTCTCGATTAACCTCTAAGGGCACAATAAGCTTGTTTCTTGCCCAATCCTTGAGCAAATCCCCGCCGATTGCAGAGCCACCCATGCCTGCGATGATTATGTTATCTGGAACAGGGTAGTTTGCTTTGATTTTCTGTGCTATTTTTGTGGCTTCACGGTAATGTTTGGGTGCGTTGATGCAGAAATCTATCATGCCGCTTTTATCTACCGCACGGATTTCTTCGATTTCATCCAAAATGGTTTTTGTGGTCAAGAATGTATCCTCCAGTGACCCGCAGTTTTATATCTCCACACATACTTTTAAGCACAACGCAGACAACATCAAGCAGGAAACAAGCCATGGCTAAAAAGAAGCTCTCTATCGCTATTCCAGCATCCGTCATCTCGGATACGCCGCATCTACGCGAGAAAACCAGCAAAATCGGGTTAATCGCACGCGCAGCCGCCATCTTCCGAGTCGACGAAATCATCGTTTATCCCGACAACCCCAAAACCAACCAGCAAAGAGACCAAGAATTCATTGCCCTCATACTCAGCTACCTTGAAACGCCCCAGTACCTACGCAAAGCCCTCTTCAAACTCGACCCCGACCTCCAATACGCAGGCATCCTGCCGCCGCTACGCACCCCACATCACCCATTAAGCGGCAAAACCAAGCACCTGAAAATCGGCGAGTACCGCGAAGGCATCGTGCTCTCAGAGAACAAAGAGGGATTAACAGTAGATATTGGCGTGCAGCAACCCGCGCTTCTGCGGCAAAAACAGTTCCGCGTCGGCGAACGCTTAACACTGCAGGTGGTCAGCCTCGGCGAAGTCGTGGAGGTGCAGCCTGCAAACCGCGAGGAAGTGCCGATTTACTGGGGTTACCGGGTTACTGTGGAGAAACGCAGCTTTGGGCAACTCTCAAAAGAAGGCAACTTCGACCTCAAAGTGGCAACCGCAAAAATCGGCGACGCATTTGCTGATGTATCAGCCGGAATCGGGCAGAGGTGGCTGGGCAGCAGCCGCGTTTTAGTTGGGTTCGGAGCGCCATCGCGAGGTCTGCATGAAATAGTGGCTGACGAGGGCTTAGCGCTGGGGGCGCTTGCGGATTTTGTGGTTAACACGGTTCCGGATCAGGGCACGGTAACGGTTCGCGCGGAAGAGGCGCTGCTGGCAACGCTTGCAATCTTTAACGTCTACTTTAGTTACTGACTTAGGGCGGTTGCAGGGGGTTTTGGCTAAAGGAATAAATGTCGCCCTTGGATAGTTGTGAGTTCATGCCATCTCTTGACATAGCCATGCCTGTTGCCCTCTTCATTGTTATAGTTGCGGCTCTGTTTCTAAATCGCCGGGTTGAAAACAAATTAGTGGCTACGGTTGAGCAGAAACAATTCAAAAGCCGAGACATCCTCTTCCTCGCAGCATTCATCGTGGTTATGGTCTCCGTCATCGCCTACACATCCATGGTTAACCCAGGCGGTTTAATCCCCAACATCCTGCTTATCCTCTTTATGGCATCCTACACTACCCTGCTCTTCACCTTCAGCTACGTCTTCACCAAAACCAACAGGGCACGTGCACAAATCGTTTCAGCAATCTTCGGAGCAGCAAGCGTAATCGCGGGCATAGCATGTTTTCTGGCGCCCTTCAGCGATGCCTACACGATTATCCGAGCCGCCGCCTTCTTTGTGCTAGCTGGTCTCTGCTTTAGCGTCGTGATCTACGAAAAACTAAAAACGGTAACTAGACACCGCTGGTACATAGCTGCGCAGCCGCCTGCATTGTTTGTGATGCTGTTCCTATTCTTCGCCGTCCTCTACAATGGAACAGTGAACGTTTGGTTCCCGCTTCTGATGGATGTCTTCGCCTTCACCTTTGCCCTACTCATTATCCTCTACCTTTCCGCGCTCTTTAACTGGAAAACCGTTTGGATCTTCGCAGCTCTGCTGCCCATAGTTGACGTGATCCTGGTTTTCAGCGGACCCATGGTGGCTGCAGCACACACCTTCACGGGGCTGGGGCTACCAGTGCTGGTTTACCTGCCTAACATCCCGGTTATCTTAACCTCCGCCGGCGATATTGGTTTACGCGGTTTGGGGCTAGGTGACTTCTTCTTCGCAGGCATACTTGTAATTCAAACCGCCAAAAAATACGGCCAAAAAACAGGATTAATCGCGGCTGCAGCAATTGCGGTTTCATTCGGCATCTGGGAAGCTTTCCTACCAGACATATTCGCGCTCCTAAACATCGAGGGATTCCCCGCGACGGTATGCATCATCACGGGTTGGCTACCCATCGTGGCATGGAAAATGCTTACTACACGCAACCAGGCTAAAGCTTCTGCAGCTAAGGAACCTGCAGGGGCAGATGCAACTCAGCCAAATCTTTAAGCGCAGAACACTTAGAGCAAGCATCAGCAATTAAACGCCAGTCTAATAGCGAATAGAGGGTAAAGCCTAATGTTTATAGGATAATCTTGTTTTGCGTGGTTCTTCAAGCATCGAGCTTGGCCCTGTTATTTATGAGCAAAAATGCAGAGCGGAGCCAGAGCTAATTGCTGTTAAAGTGAAGAAAAGGTTTGGGAAAAATGGTTAAAAATAAGAGGTGGGCGTGTTTACCCGAATAGGGCGCCTAATCCTTCTAGTGCTGCTTCTTCTTTGGCTTTTTCTTCTTCTGCTTTCTTCTTCTTGTCTTCTACTGGAGCTGCTGCCTTGGCTTCTGCTGCTGGAGCTGCAACTGGAGCTGCTGCCATCATAGTTGGTGCTGCCTTGATTGCCTCATCAATGTTAACTTCACTGAGAGAAGCAACTAATGCTTTAACTTGAACTGCATCAACAGTAAGACCTGCTGCTTCGAGAACTTTAGTCACGGATGCCTCGTTGATTTCTTTACCTGCCTTGTGAAGGAGCATTGCTGCGTAAATGTTTTCCATACCTTTTCACCTCTTCATCGGAGTATTTTAACCTTTATGCTGGCCTAACCTGCCCCCATCGGAGGCTGGCTGTAACCTGAATTGGCAGTTCGGTCCGCCGAATCTTGCCGTTTAGAAGAATACCCAATAGCTTAAGAACCTTTCGTCCATGCATGAAGCGTCTGCATTTTTCTTCCATAACTTTATCGTGTGCGTAGCCTTTTTTCGACAACGCTCACCTGCGGAATCATCATCAGAGCCAAGGCTTTTTCCCTGTTATCTTCTTACATCCACCCGTCGCTAAAAAATTCTCCCAGTATTCATAACGCTTATCTTTATGGCACCCTCAACATTGCCGAATAACGAAAGGTAATGCAGCATGGGAAACATCACTGTTGCCGCACTGGGCACATTAGGCTACAGCGGCGGAATCGGCAAAAAAGGCACCTCCACAGACATCACCCTCTACGACGCCAAAAAAGGCGAAGCCACCCTCACCCTCATCGAGCCCACACGCTACCCCGAACGCCTCGCGCCCCTCTTCTATGCCTGCGCACTGGCAACCAAAGCACTTGTGGTAGTCGACGAGTTGACGGCGTCGCTGGGCGAGCAGCTTGTGATGCTTCAATGCAGCGGCATAAAAAGCGGCATCTTTGTGCTGCGCAACTACATCCCTAAAGAAAAAATCCTCCCCCTCATCAAAGGCACCCCAATCGAGGGCTTCGAATTCTTAGACGATAACCCGAACCTTATCCGGGAAAAACTGCTAGCAGAAGCAGCCCAGATACAGCCAGCGGGGGAAGAGCAATTCGGCACCACACCCGTGGACCATGCCTTCAACGTGAAGGGAGTGGGCGTGGTTGTCCTAGGCATAGTTACAAGTGGCTCAGTCAAAAAATATGCAAACTTAAACGTGCTGCCGGGATCCAAAACCGCGGTGGTGCGCTCCATCCAAAAGCACGACGATGAGTTCGAGCAGGCAAGCGTCGGCGACCGCGTGGGGTTCGCCCTCAAAAACGTGGAGGTACAGGATCTTGACCGCGGCACCGTCTTAACCAACGACCCCACGGTGAAAACCTCCAACAAGCTGCAGGTTACGGCTTCGCTGGTGAAGTACTGGCAGACCCCCCTTAAAGCAGGCATGGTTATGCATGTTGGCCACTGGGCGCAGTTTTTAACGGCTAAGGTAGAAGAAGCATCTGAAGGCACCGATTTCCGAAATGTTTCGCTGACTTTGGCGCTGGATAAGCCGCTGGTTTACCGGTCAGGCGACAGGGCAGTTTTGATGTATCTGGAAGGCGCGAAGCTGCGGGTAGCTGGAACCGTTGAGCTCACCTAGCATGCTGCTTGCCGCTTGAGATAGTTTGCAGTGGTTGTGTCGTATTTGCAGCATTTGCTTTTATAGGCGCTTGAGCTACTAGCTTACAGGTTATTGAAAAAACCATTTTTTAGGAGAAAATTTGTTTTGTCTAAAACATCAGGTGCATACAGAGCATTAGAAATTATTCTGGGATTGGTCGCTTTAGCAGTAGGCGTCTTGGCGCTGGTTTTCCCCACCGCTGTCGTGGTCACGTTGGTGGTATTCTTCGGCATCGCTTTGCTAATCATTGGCATACTTAGAGTGGCAACTGCGGCCTCTTCAAGCTGGACCTCAAGCAGTTCACGCAAAGCCAACGCAGCAATCGGCATACTAGCGATTATTTTCGGTGTGTTCATATTGTTTGTGCCGCTGTTTGCAACAGAAGTTCTAGTTATCCTCATCGGTATCGCGCTACTCATCTATGGCATAGGACGCATCGCAGTGGGCGGAGCAGCCGGCAACTTAAGCGGCGGATTACGGGGCATACTCATCGTCGTCGGCATACTCATCGCGGTATTCGCGTTAATCGTCATCTTCTTCCCGATAATAGGTGTATTCACGTACGCATTCTTCGTTTCAATCGCTTTCATCCTCATCGGCATCGACAGCATCGCATCCGGAATCGTCGGGTCACCGATGATGACCTAACACAGTTAAGTCCACACAAGATACGACCCGAAAAGGAACAGAACACTGACTATTGCCATTACAGCGCCTAAAAGCCAGCGGTTTTTACCCGCTGCTTTCCCCAGTTGTATCCCATACCAGGTGACCCATGTGACACCTAAGACATTGGAGAATACCCATGCGATAAACTTGTCTTCCAAAACAAGGAAGGGTAAAGCTAGCAGAAACCCCGCTACCATATAGATGCCGATTATCGAGAGCCAACCCATCGTCTCTTCCCTCGTCAGGAGCTTGTTTTCGGGGATGGAGGCGTTAGGCACGTTTGCCATGATTTCTTTAGCGATGGCTTCTTTGCCCTCATCATCAAAACCGGCTAGGACGGTATCGTTGAAGCTGTTTTTTAGTTGCCGCATAGCGTTTGCTCCATGTGCGCAGGCTTTGAACTCTATCAGTTTGCTTCGTGCTCGGTTGCGTTCCATGGAGCTGGAGATAGCGTAGATTAAGCCGTCGATGGTGCCCCAGGTGAAGCAGGCGCCCAGGTTAACGGCTACGATGTAGAGGAAACCTGTGTTTAAGTCGGAGAGGGCAACGTATCCATTTATTATTATCACCATTAAAACGGCAAAGGCTGCTTCGCCGGTGCGGTCTGTGTATGAGAGATATTTTGAAAACAAATCGGTCGTCCCTACGTTAGGGAAGACTAATCGGGCAGATAACAATTTTGGATTTTAAATCGGTTTGTGCCGCCCAATGAAAATTCTTAAGCCTCCATGCCATACGGTTAATTGATTGTTATGGTTTGTTCAAGAAAAATCGGTGCCGCCGCGGGGTTTGCAACGCCCATTGTTGCCTTCGCCTGCATCCTTTGCGCGATTGCAACTTATCCCCAGTTCAGCTGGGTCCATAACGCATTAAGCGATCTTGGCGTGGTTTCGGGTGTAACGGGCATCCTGTTTAATTTTGGATTGGTGGCCAGCGGGGTTTTAGGCTTTGTCTTCGCAGTTTTGGGCTTGTATGATTACTTGGGGGTTAGCCGCTTGGGGAAGGTTGGCGCGGGGTTTTTTGCCGCTGCCACGGTGGCGCTTGTCTTAATCGGCGTCTTCAACGAGCACTTCTCCCCCACGCACTACATTGTTTCAGTGGCGTTTTTTTCGCTTGTCCCCATCGCGCTCTTTATCCTTACCTGCGCCTGCTATCTGCAGGGCAAACATGCCGCGGCTGGGTTTAGCGTGATAATCGGTTTGGTTGCGGCGGTTCCCTGGATTCTGCAGCTAACTTTAGAGTTTGTTCCCCGAGTTGCTATCCCCGAAACCATCTCTGCAGCGGCGGTGTCGGCGTGGGCGATTGTGCTTTCCGCCCTGATGCTGAAGGAGAAAAGGCGCTAATCAGGCTGCAGGGTACTCCATTTTTTAATTATCCTGTAGCCGGCGTAGCCGACTAGAGCAAACACAAAAGCAAACCCAGCCCACGCAGCTGCTTGCCCCACTAAATTGGCATCTTGGCTTGCGGCGGCGACCTGCGCGTTAACTACCGAGAGAAGTGCGGAGAAAACAAGCCAAGCGGTGGGGGCAACGGATTTTTTATGCATATCAACCAGACTGATGTTGGAGGGTTTGTTTTTTAAGATCTTTGGTACAGATGTTTACTTCTTAAAATCCCGATACATCTGGGCGCAGCAAAACGGCGAATAAACCGCTTTGGCGCCGAGGGTTTTTGCGTACTGCACTGCCCCGGTGCTGGGGTAGGCGATGGCGTCCACGCCTGCTTTGAGGGCGAGCACGTCGGTTTGGTCTCGGTGTTTGCCTTTGGGGCGCATACAGCCCAGGGCAAGCGGGGTTTGGGGGAAGAGGGCGCGTGCGGCTGCGGCGACTCTGGCTATGCATAGAGGCGTGGGCGGGGGAGTTTGGGCCATGTCGGTTCCGGGGATGGGCATAAACGCGATGATGACGACTGCAGCGGGCCGGAGGGTCTGTTGGATGGTTTGGAGCGCGGCATATTCGCCGTCGAGTGCGCCGCCGTTTAATCCGACGATGACATGGGGGATAACCGGCAGCTTGGCGGCGTCGAGGGCTTTAAGCGAATCCGCGTAGCAGCGAAGGGAAACCTCGAGGCGCAGCACGTTTCGGATGGTTTGCTCTGAACCCAACACGTCGATTAATGCGGCATCCACCCCAGCGGCGGCGAGGGCAACGGCGGTTTCCGAGTCGACGATGCCGCTGTGCACAAAAACCGTTAAAGCCAATTCACGCTTAAACCGCGCCAAAACAGACGCAAACCCAGCCAGAGGCACCGAGCCATCGGGGAGGCAACCGCCGCTGACCAGCACACCCCTTGCGCCGCGGCTTTTGAGGTTAACGCCGAGGTTCCAGAGCTCGGTTGGCGTGGTGGCGGATTGCATGGTTTTTAGGACTTTTCCGCCGCAGTGCCGGCATCCCAGCGCGCAGGTGTTGCCCGTGACGGATATGGTGGGGAAAGCGGTTGTGGACGCGCAGAAATCGGGGGTTTGGTAGGGGCTGAAGCTGGGTGCGTAGAAGCGCACGGTGCCGGTTTGGGTTCGCAGGATATCTGAGTCCAGAAGCGCGGTGAGTTCGGGGTCGGGGAGGTTCCAGATCTGCTGGGCGGTGAGGGCATTCATGGGTGAGAAGGGGGCAGCGAACCTTAAGAGTCTATCATCGAGGTCTCTGTTGCTCGGCAGCCTCTACCCCCCCTCTATATATAGGCACATAGAGGCGACGTCTGCTGCACCACCGCTACCTCCCTCCCCTTATATAAAGCAGCCAACGGCAGATTCAACCGAAACATTAGACAGCAAAGAAAACAAAGACAGCACAATGCAAGCGGGCACTAGCATGGCCCAAACACAAAGACCACCCGTCACCCAACCAATACACCGCACACAAATAAGCCATCTTGTACCACACACAACCCCACAGAAAGGCCCAAAAAACATCAAACCCACCTACACCTTCCCATACAAAACAAAACAGCCCAAACCAACCCATACGAAGAATTTTCATTGAAAGTAAACGCTCAAACCAGAGCTTTTTTGATTACCATTCCTTCGCGGAATTATTTTTATCTTGTCTCACACTAATGTTTACTGGGTGTAGACATTGTCCGAGACTTTCAGCGTCCGCATACCCAAAGAACTCAAAGAAAAAATCCAAGCCACCCCCAACGACTGGAACCAAGAAATCCAAAACTTCCTCACCGAACGAATAAAACAACTAGAAATCATAAAAACCCTCGACGACATCCAAAAACACGCCCAACAAAGAACAACCAAAACCGACTCAGTTACCCTAATCAGGGAGGAAAGAGAGAAAAAAATTTAAAATCAATTTTTCTCAAAGAGAGTGTTCCTCAAATCGCCGTTTTTAGCCTTTCCTATGAACCAAAATAACCAACAAACCCCAACACATTCCGATACACAAAATAGCCCAGACATGCATTACGCGTACTCTATAGGGGCATTATCGCTATTGCATATACGGTTTTCTGGCAAACTTTTATCTTCCAACATCACCCTATGGCTAAGATATGGACCGCGAATTAGCGCTAAAGCAAGTAACCGCTTTAGTGAATAAGTATCAAGAGTTTGTACGAAATGGAAGGATTGCAAAGTACAATGAAGAAATGACAAAGAAGGACTTTATCCTTCCGCTGTTTGAGGCTCTTGGCTGGGAAACTTCCGATTCAACCGAAGTCTCAGCAGAAGAAAAAATCTCGAAAATGCGCGTTGACTACGGTTTTAGAATCAATGGCATTCCTAAATTCTTTTTAGAAGCAAAATCTTTCCGGGAGGATTTGGATAACCGGAAATTTATTGAGCAGGCGATTAACTATTCGTGGCACAAAGGCTGCACTTGGGCAGTTCTGACAAATTTTGAGAGTTTGAAGATTTTTAACGCTGAAGTTAAAACCGAGCATCCGTGGCTGAGTCAGTTAAAGCCTACGTTACATTGCAGCGAGTTTGTCTCCAAATTTGATGAGTTGTGTCTGTTATCAAAAGAGAGTTTTGAGAATAAGCTTCTTGATTCAGAGGCAGAGAAATGGGGCAAGAAATCCAAGAAAACCTCGATAGATAAACAGTTGCTGACTGACTTCACACGATTTAGAAGTCTACTAAGCAAAAACATTACAAAACTTAACTCATCCAAGAAGATTACTGAAGCGGAACTTGATGAATGTGTCCAGCGGATACTCGACAGGCTCATGTTTATCCGCAATGCCGAAGACAGAGAACTGGAGCCTAAAACCCTCATTGCCAATTACAGGGAATGGGAAAGCAAAGGCAAAGGTAACCTAATAAAAAGCCTCAGGGCAACCTTTCTCCACTTTGATGAGGAATATAACAGCAAAATCTTTGCCAAACACCTCTGTGACGATTTAGAGTTAGATAACGAGGTATTGCACGAAGTTATCGAGGGATTATACACTACAAAAGATAACGAGACATACGACTTCTCAATTATTGACGCAGACGTTCTCGGAACCATCTATGAACAATATTTAGGTCACATCCTTCGGAAAACAGAAAAGACCGCAAAGGTAACGGAAAACCATGCCCACAGAAAAGAGCAAGGAATCTACTACACCCCACCCTACATCACAGAATATATAGTTAGGCAAACGCTGGGTAAACTGCTAAAAAACAAGAAAACCGAAGTTGAAAAAATTAAAATTTTAGACCCCGCCTGCGGCTCAGGCAGCTTTCTCATCAAGGCATTCGACATACTAAACGAGTACCATAGGCAAAATGACAAGGAATACAGCCAAACCCAACTTGACGTTTCAGGAATACCCTTTAAAACAAAAAGCAGAATATTGCAAAATAACATTTTCGGCGTAGATTTAGATAGGCAAGCCGTAGAAATAGCCCAGCTAAACCTTCTCCTAAAAATTGCAGAGAAGGGGCATAGATTACCGCTTTTAGAACGAAACATCAGGACAGGCAACTCTTTAATCGACGACCCAGATGTTGCAGGGCCAAAAGCATTTAAATGGGGACAAGAATTCGAGGAAATAACTGCAAGTGGCGGCTTCGATGTAATAATCGGAAACCCTCCCTATGTGCGGCAAGAGGAATTAAGTGAGATTAAACCGTACCTTCAAGCAAATTATGAGACATACCATGGAATGGCAGACTTGTTTGTTTACTTCTTTGAAAAAGAGCTAAAGTTGCTTAAGGAAAACGGCTATTTTGCAATGATAGTATCTAGCAAATGGCTAAGAGCGGGGTACGGAAGAAAGCTTAGAGAATTTCTGGATAGATATTGGATAGACGAATTGATAGATTTTGGTGATTTACCAGTTTTTCCCGATGCAACAATATATCCATGCATAATTATCATGAGAAAAATAAACAAGCCTAATCCGAAAATTCGAATATGTAGACTATCAACATTAAAATTTGATTCGCTCGATAAGGTAGTCAAAGATACTTGTTTCTTGATTGACCAAAGCAGCTTATCGGAAAAAGAATGGCATATCCAAAATAACTTTGGAGCCCAACTTCTCGATAAGATCAGAGCTAGTGGTCCCCCAATTGGAGAATATGTAAACGAAAAGGTCTATTATGGCATTAAAACTGGTTTAAATGAAGCCTTTATTGTGGACGAAGCGAAAAGTATCGAATTAGTGAAAGAAGACCTAAAAAATTATGAATTAATCAAACCAATTATAAGTGGGGCAGAGCTGAAACGTTACCAAATTAGGTCAAAGAAAAAATTCATAATATTTGCCAGACGGGGGGTAAATATTTCAGAATATCCCTCGCTCCTCAAACATTTAGAAAGATACAAGGCTGAATTAATTCCTAAAACAAGTAAAGACCAAAAAACTGGGCGAAAACCAGGTAATTACAAATGGTATGAAATGCAGGATCCTACGGAGTATTATAAGAAATTTGAAGCTCCAAAGATATTATGGGGCAACCTCACTACAAAGGCGTCTTTCACCATAGATGAAAGGTCTGGCTATTATGTTAACAATCCTGCATGTATTCTACCCACAAATTCGAGATATATTTTGGGCATTTTAAATTCCAACTTGATGTCTTTTTTCTTGAAATCTATTTGCGCTGAACGGCAAGGCGGTTTCATTGAGCAAAAACCAGTTTACGTCTCTCAAGTAGCAATTAAAACGCCAACCAAGGCACAAGAGGAATTGATGACTGAGTTGGTCAGTAAGATGCTGGCGTTAAATGAAAGATTGGTGGCATTGGGAGATAAACTGACCGATGAACGAACGCAATTGGAGCAGGAAATTCAGGAAACTGATGCCCAAATCGACCGATTGGTGTATGAGTTGTATAGTATTTCGGATGCTGAAAGGAAAGTGATTGAAGAGAGCTTAAGATGAGTTAACGTTTCGTTGCGGTTGGTTCCTATTTTTTATAGGTCGTATAGTCTGCCTAGGCTGATGTGTTCGGTTGCTTTAAGGGTGCGTAGTGCTGTCCACAGCGTTGCGGAGTTGCTGCTTACTGCGGGTTTGGCAAGTTGGCGGTCATAAGAAGCAAGTTCATGGATACCGCTTTGATAGCCATCTTGTTTGTCAAAAACTCCTTAGGTCAAGTTGCTTGTGAATTGCTCAATCTGATTTAAAAGGCACTTCAAAAAGATTAGTTTATAGGTATGCTTTGTCGTGGTGGGCATATTTTATTATTTGTACTGTTGGGGGATTTTCTATAACGCGGTATATGAGTACAAATGGTCCGATGTGTACTCTGCGGAAGTTTTCTAGGGGATGTTTTAGGGGTTTGAATTGGTGGGGGTCGGTTAGGATTTGGCTGATTTTCTTATTTATAGCCTCTAGTTGGGCCTTGTCTTTTTTGAGGAGTTTGTGGAAGGTTTTAGAGACTTCTTCTTCGACTTCAAGACTGTACAAGCCATTCACTTTAGTCCGTATTCTTGCGCGAAGTCCTTGACTTTAACGAATTTGCCGTTTTTGGCGGTTAATTCGATTTCTGCTGCGAATTCGGGTCTAAGTTGGGGTTCAAGCTCGCATTCTTCATAACGTTTGATAATTACGCTTAAGGCTTGGCTTTTGTCTTTGAGTCCATATTTTGCTTTGACAATGTTGATTACGCGGCTTTCCCGCTCATCTAATTCTATGACATTTTTAACCATTCAACCACCTCATATCTGCCAATAATAGCATATAACACAAGATTATTTAAGATATTGCCACATTACCAAACCTGAAGAAAAAAAACAAAATCAGTAAAAATTAGGAAAAAACTTTTGCCTGCAACAGTTACAAGTCGTATAGTCTGCCTAGGCTGAGGTGTTCTTCGGCTTTTATCACTCGCAGCGCAGCCCACAGCGTTGCGGAGTTGCTGCTTACGACGGGTTTAGCAAGCTGGCGGTCAAGGGATGCTATGGTTTTGAAGGTGCAGAAGTTGGTGCAGCTGATGAAGACTGCGTCTGAGGCGGGTGTGTCGACGTCGGCGGCCAGGATTGAGGCGTCTTTGGCGGTTAAGCGTCCGATGGTGAGGTTGTCTTTTATTTCCAGCGAGCAGACTTTGGCGGTGGTGAAGCCGTTTTCTTTGAGGAAGCTTACTTCGCGCTCTGTGACTTCGCCTATGTAGGGGGTGGCGAGGCTGATTTTGTGTGCCCTAAGTTTTCGTAGCGCGCGCACAACTGCGCCGGAGGTGGTGAGGGCGGGGCAGCCGGCGGCCTCGGAGATTTGTTTGGCAAGCGCGGAGTCATAGCCCACGCCGCCTATGAGGCTGCCTGAGGTGCAGGCGAAAACCACAGCGTCCACGTCGGCGTCTTTGAGCAGCGCGGCGGCTGCGGACAGGTTGGATTCGAGGGTTTCAAGCTCTTTTAGGGTGACTTCCCTGAGGGGGATTCGGGCGTAGTGGACGGTGATGTCTGAGCCATGGAGCACACTGGAGAATTCAGCCTCCACCGTCGTGTTAGAGGAGGGCAAGATGACGCCTAGGCGCTGCATACCGTTGAATACGCATTACTCCTATTAGGCGCTTTTGCCAAATCCCTCGGGCCATGCTGGGGATGCAGCCCCTCCCGCAAAAGGCGACTAAGCGTCTTAAGCACGGCGATGGAGAAGAGCACCAGATAGAAGATGTGCGCAAGCGCCAGCAGCGGAGCTGAGAAGATCAGTGACTGCGAGAAGGGAAAGCCTATGGTGCTGGGTAAAAGCACGGTGGCGATGGGGATAATCAGCACCAGATTAGTGAGGTCGGAGCCGAAGAAGACTTTGTAATCTTTGGTTTTATAGAGAACCAGAGTCGCCGCGGCGAACAGGCTGAGCTCCAACGCCACGTTTACGCCGCTGAAGATGTTGATGTAGGGACCGCCTAGCTCGTGAAGGCCATATTGGGCATTGGAGAGGGGCCAGAGCAGCATCAGTTGCCCGCCCACGATGAAGTCGCCGATGAGCGAGTGGGAAATCAAGGCCAAAAAGTAGGGGATGGCTTTTTTGCGGTAGATTATGAAGAGGGGGATAAAGATTAAGAAGGCAACTATGATGGAGTGGGTGGGGCCCCGGTGCAGTTGCAGATCGGTGAATAAGTCAAAGACGATGTCTACGTCGGGGAGGATGGATAAAACCAGCAGTACGGGAACGTTGATTTTGGTGTGCAGCGCCTCCGAGGAGCCTTTGCCTAAAAGGTAGGCAAGCGCCATGTGTCCAACTGCAAACGAAGCGGTTTCCTCCAGTTAACTGGGAAACCACAGATTCAACGCTTTTAAGGATTTAGGGTTCCAAACCAAATTTAACTGAACCCCAGAAACCAGCAAACCGGGCAGAAAACCACCCGCAAAAAACAGAGCAGCACAAGTGCGCCGCTCAGCCCGACATGCCCATAACCCGCATAACCACGGTAACCATAAACCCTAACCCGCAGCCAATCGCGCAAAACCGCAGCATACGCTTATCAAGCAACACCCTAGATGAGAAGGAAGGCGAAGCATAGAGCAACTCGGAGGTGATAAGTAGAATAATCGCCACCACCGCCAGCCACAAACTCAAATCAGAGATAGTTAAAGGAAAATTCATGCAGTTCACCTACAAAAGCCCATAGACAACGTTGACGCTGCTGTTAGCCGCCATAGATAACTCTTTAATCACCACGGTTTTACCGGAGGTTTTGGCAAGCGCAGAGGCAACCGCACTCACCAGCGGGCACCCCAGCATGCTGGCGCTGGCGGGTTTACCCTCGACACTGTATAGGCTCTCAAAAATTATGCCCGAAGCCTTAAAGCCGGCGCCCTCCGAAGTCAACGTTAACTCAGCTGTCCGCGCCAAATTGAGGTTCTCAGTAAGGTACTTAGGCAAAACCTCGCAGAGCTCGCCGAGGTTGATTTTGCTGAGGTCAAGCTGCAGTTGCTTTTCCACCTGCGAAATTAACCCGGAACCCGGCGAAACAATGAATACACCGGGGCTCTTAGCAGAGATAAATTTGCCCGCCGCCAACTCCTCTATGGCAGGTTTACCGTCGAAGCTTTCCGATATGAAAACCACGGGATCCTTAAGATTCGCCAGGTACTCGGGGATGAAGACATCTTTAGGGTAAGCGGGGATATAGTAGGCTTGCCCACTGAACTTAAGGTCCTTCACCATCCGATCGATCGTCGAGTAAGACGAACGCGCAGTGCTATCAAGCAGGCTACTCTCCACGTAGCGGCCGCTGCGCGCCAACGCCAACACTGCACCCCAAAAAGTTAAACCTAACCCGATGAAGGCAGCGACCTGCTGGTCAAGAAAAATCGAGGCGGCAAGCAGAAATGCGCCGGCGCCTATGAAGAGACCCGCTACAGTAAGCATCGAACCCTGTTTTTTACGTAATGAACTCAGACCCGAAATCTCCTTTAGCTGATAACCGCAGAAACATGCAGTTAATATCGGTCACTATATGGAAAACGTCGCCTTTAAGGTTTCTGAAGTAACAATTCACCACTACAAACTGCACTATTCAGGTCGGCTGCGGCAGAGTTTACGCATAAAAAGCAGCGGCAAATAAAGAATCTTCGACACCGCACCCAAACCACCGAACATAGATTGGAAATTATCGATGTCATAGCGGTTAATGGCGCCCAAAAGCGGAGCCGCCGCAAGGTAAACAAATAAAAACACCACAAACCCAGCCACCAATATCATCCACCAGGGCAAAACCAAAAAGCTAATCACCGCATAAGCAGCCAGCGAAGCCAGCAGCGAGGAAAAAAATATTTTTGCGGAAACCCCAAAGTCGGCTTTTACATTATAGTTTTTCCAGCTCCAAACCAGCCCCCAAACCATGGCAGGTACATTTGCGATTATCGAGCCGAGTAAGCCGCCGATTACCGCATAAAAAGCGGATGCCTGAGGGTCTGAGCCGCCGAAGCTGTAGAAGAAGGCAACTAAAAAGTAGGCGAGGGGCAACCCGATGCCTAAAGTCACAAGGCTCTGCTTCATTATCTGCCAGGTTTTACCTATGCCCGCCTGGAAAGTGGAAAGGCTGATGTTACCGACTAAAATAAAGAGGTTAACCACCGCCGAAAAAGCCAAGAATACAGGGGCCTCAGGGAACTTAGGGGAGGCGCCGGCTACAAACAACGAGTTGATTAAGCCGCCTTCCGGATAAAGAGTGTTAACAAGGGGCGTTCCCAACGTGATAAGCATCAAAGTCGCGGGAACCAAAAGCAGCGCCGTATACTTAACTGAGGAAGCAAAAACTTTCCTAAGCAAAGCCGGCTCAGCTTGAGGGTCTACCCTGGAGAAAACTGGAAATAACGCGGTGGCAACGGGGAAAGAAACGAAGGTTAAAAGAACCGCGAAGTTAGCGGCTGCAAAATAATTCCCCATCGTGGTGCCAACATCCAATCCCGCGTTGAAATCGCCCTGATTTGCAAAGGTTGTCATGAATAGGGAAAAAATCAGCGGCAAAACGCCCACCGCAATTGTGGAGATAGTGAGTGGCAGACCGAAGCGCAGCATCGGCTTCAGGGTGGCTTTTATGTCTACTTTGCCGACTTTGCTGCCGCGTATGGGCCTATACAGCGCATAGTAAACAAGGGAGATGCTGATGATTCCGCCTGCAAGAATCGAAACCATAGCAGCGGTTATGGCGCCTAAAACTCCGAAGCCTAAAACCACCAGCAATGGACCAAGCGCGGTTTTCACGATTGCCTGAAGCACTTGGGTGAGGCTGTTTAGTTTCATGCGTTCATAGCCGACGAAGA
Source organism: Candidatus Bathyarchaeota archaeon (assembly GCA_026014735.1). NCBI lineage: Archaea > Thermoproteati > Candidatus Bathyarchaeota > Candidatus Bathyarchaeota archaeon. The sequence continues at coordinate 362,619 of JAOZHT010000003.1, read as the reverse complement.
TTCCCCCAGCTGCAGCCGCTATTGCACCAGCAAACACGGAGAGGGACATAACGGAAATGTAGAGTGTTAAGTCAGAGATAATTTGTGGGGAAGCATCCTGTGGGCTGACAAGCACCGCGAGGGGTGAAGCAATCGCGAAGCAAACCAGCGACAGCAACGCGCCGCTTATGATCTCGAAGACAACGCCGGAAACGATGACGTCATGGATTTCAGCGTTCTTATTCTGTAGCCTTAGCCTAGCGATCTCTTTAGTTAAAGCGGAGTTTACGCCCCAATCTCTAAAGAAGTTGATCATGGAGGCAGGAATCAATGCTATGCCATAGAGCCCCACGTCTGAAGCAGGCAGCAGCATGTTAAGGATGATGGTGCCTAAAGCCATGATGACGGTGGAGCCCACGACGCCCAGGAGCAGATGAAAGCTACCTGTAGCTGAAGATTTACCCATCTCGAGAGCTTTGTCCATCGTGCACCATCAAACGCTGACTTATAGATTTATCCTGTTCTTATAAGCTTTGACTATTGCCTCTATATCTCTTAAGCCATCAAGACCAGTCGGAGAAGGCGCCGTGTCGCTTCGCAGACAATTAACAAAGTACTGCAACTCATCGAAATGAGGCATGTTAAAGCTCGATATGCCCCGCGTAAGCATCTGGTACATGGCAGGGACAGATTTAGGCGGCATATGCGCCACTGAAACGTTGCGGACACTACCTAAAAGGTCGAGCCGAAGAGTATACTCCTGCGAGTACCAACCGACGTTAATTACTGCCAGCGTCCCCGATTCGAACCGCGCCAGGCACATTGCAGAATCTTCAAAGTCCATGCGGTAGCGGTAGCCGAACTGCCCCTGGATATCGACGATTTCCCCGAAAAGCATACGCATGAGGTTAATGATATGGCAGCCCAAATCCACCATTACTCCGCCGCCAGTGGACAAGGGATTGAACCACCATTCAGGAACCGGAACTGGCCCATGTCCATCAGCATGCGTTACAAAGGGCCCCGCACAAATGTAGGTAGCATGCGCGTTTTCAACGTCACCGATTAAGCCTTCCTCCATGTCAGCTTTAAGCTTGAGGAAATGCTGGTTAAACCGCATCGGATACCCAAGCATCAATTTGACGCCGTTGCGTTCAGTGCAGGAGATTACCTCCTTGGCGTCCTCAACGGTGACAGCGATGGGTTTCTCAAGGAAAACATGCTTCTTGGCTTCAGCTGCATCTCGGGCGCATTTCAGGTGCAGATGGGTGGGTAAGGCAATGATTACTGCGTCAAGCTGGGGGTTTTTAAGCAGTTCCATGTAGTCGCTGTAGGTAACCTTCACACCCATATCCTTGGCGCGTTTAAGCGCAGGCTTAGATGTATCCGCAACCGCGACGACTTGGGCATGTTCAAGCGCAAGGGCATGTTTGAGGTGAAGCTGCCCGATTCCGCCTATACCGATAATTCCTAACTTTTTAACCGACACATCAAACCCTCCTATACCAGCCCCAGCCGTTTACCTAAACCGACCCCAATCAGAGTCCGCTTCAAATTAGCCCTAACCTTCATCTTAAACGTTACCTTAGGATAAAGCGCCCTAAAATGCTCAAGACGCTCCCCACGCGTCTCATATGCTCTTTTTCCCAATCCTTCCCGCTCAGCCAAAGCAAAATATGGAATCTTGGAGGGATCAAGCCAAGCGATTTTAGCGGCGGCGGCATCTATCGCCACGGGATCTTGGCTTGCCATGACTAAGCCGAGTTTGCGGGGCTGCACTCCAGCAGCTATGTTGCTGTCGATGAGGCAGAGGTCGAATTTCATGGCTTTGTTTAGAGCCACGATGACGTTGCCTAGGTCCGCATGGTACTTGGATTTTTTGGGGAAGGGGTTACAGCCGAAGATGTTCTTGAGGGCACAGGTGAGTTTGATGGGATTAACGGTGTATTTTATGTGGGCTATGTTGATTCTCAAGTCGGCTTCACTGATGACTTTAGGAACCATAAAATTGTAGACTTTGCCGTTACAGGAAACATCGGTGTTACCGCATGGCTCGTCAGTGAGGTTAAGCAGCCGCACACCCTTCTCCTGAGCGAGTTTATCGTAGCCTAACATGCGGAAGGCATATTTGGTACGCATAGCCGACGCATCGGACTCAACGATGGCGATGTCCACGTCGGGGGAGGTCTGCTGGCGAATCAAATCGATGAGGTCCCCGACGAATTTAGGCGTGGTCGTTTGCCCCGTGGAAGAATCCCAATAGTAGCATAGGTTGGGCTTGATTACGACCCGTTTGATGTTTTTGTCAAAACGGTAATCTATCAGATTTAGTGATTGAGAAATTGCCTCTTTTAGGGGCGCTTGGATATCTTTGGGGATTTTTACTAGACTTACTAGGCTCAAATTCTAAACTCCTTTAGCTCCAAAAACATTGTGTGTCAACTGAAGGCAGATATGACAAAGTCTTTCGAGTCCATCAAGAACTGCTTGCTCCTTTTAAGACTATCTACTTTCGGTAGAGCAGTCATAAAGTTTTCGGCGTGTACACCTAAGACACTAACTCTTGAAAGGTGACTCGCGTATGCGCGCACCAATCGGCACAACGTATGCTCGGGCAACTCATAGGCCATCAACTGTGCACCCGACTGTTCCAAGTAGAGGTCAGTATAGTCAATATCTTCCACCAAAGACGGGGGCACCCGTGCGGTATGCTGGTTAGGCAATGATTGCAGTACCTCCTCGAGGTAACGGTTCCAGCCCGGCGGACAATGCTCAGACAAGATTTTTCCCTTGACTACCATGGCCTGTTTGCTTCTTGATTCAGCGTTGTTTATAGTTGACTCCAATGCAGCCTCAAAATCTGCAATTGACGAGACATAAACGCCGGTGCCTTGAAACGCAACATCATCCTGCATGTTGACGTGGGGCAACTCCTTATCGTACAACCCAACGATGGGCAAACCATGCAGCGCCGCCTCAAGCATAGATGTGCCGCTTCCGCAGGGAAAACTCGGCACGTACACATCGGCGTAGGCAAAGTAGCGCTCCAGCATCTTATGGTCCACGGCGCCCAAAGCTTCTATTCGGCCCTCAACTTCAGCGGCTGCCCTGCTCCAATCGCCCTGCAGCTCTGGACCCGCGGCAACCAATCTTACCCGGGGATGCTTTTTAAGGAAATTAACCATAACGGAGAGAAAACTGAGGCTGCCGAATGGATAATACTTCTCTTTGCGGCCAACAGTTAACAGAAGGGTGTCTTTGCATCTTAGCTGAGGGTCCTGGGGGGGCGCTGCTTCGCTTGGCGTGTCCATGCTGAGGGGGATTGGAAGCAGCTTTGACCGCTGGGTTCCACGTCGTCGAGTGGCCAATTCCGAGCCTGACAAGTGATAGTCAACTAACATATCCGCCACGGAGGCACCCAGCCAAAAAACGTGGTCAGCATGATTAACCAGGACCACTGGGGGACCCCCGTCGACTCCAAAAGCAACCATGGGAACGGGGTCATAGGGATGAGTGAAAAGCACGCTTACGTCAGCCCAATTCTGTGCAAACAACCGCAAAAGCAATGCCTGCTCCGGTAACCACGGCGTTAACTCACCAAGTGAACAGTAGTATCCGCCTGACTGGGCAACAGCCTCCTCGAGCTCGCCGGGAAGCGGATTAACTTGGGCGGTGGTAACCAAGCTATGCACGCAGCCGTCAAAGGTGTTTCTAATCCACCTTGCCACATACTTGGAGTGCCCACCGCTGCTGTAGCCCTCGGTTAAGACATGAAGAAAACGCATCTTGCCAGAGTAACTTGGTTTATTCTTCAAAAAAAAAGCGCCGCTTACATCAGGGGGCTCATTGCGTATGCGTTCCGCGATTTCCAGAAGCAGCCTCTCCAAGTCGGGGCTAAAGTAAACTCCGGGATGCCGAATGGATGCGAAGTGCGCGGCGATTTTAGCCCAAACCATCGCGGAATCCAAATCGCCCTTCTTATACGCACAAGATGCATGTTCTAGGGTGTGCTGGAATATGCGTCGGTTCTCTGCGATTGGTAATCTTCCACTCTTTTCAATCATCCCAGCTCTCTCCATTATGGAACATACGGTTATTGTGAGAAATGCGAAGCCAAATCCCTATATGAAGATTCAAGGCGGCTTCCCACGGCGCCCTCACCGTTGGTTAAGGCAAGAATCAAATACAGCGCTCCTTCGGAGCGGAGGGGGTTGGCGGCGAGGGCTTTTAGGTAAAATCGACGCGCCGACGATTTCTCGTGAAGTCCACTGTAGGCGTGCCCAATCTTGTAGTAGATATCTGCCTTTGAACGGCGACTTATCTGCGAGGAGTACTTGCTAAGCAGGCATTCGCGCAGCATAATCCGCTCCTTAAACCAGAGCCGATGGAATTTGGAGGTGGCGTTCTGTCCATGAATCCGATACTTCACCAGCGGCTCATCGATGAAGATAAAGGGATGCTGCTTGGCTAACTGCACAAAGAACAAATGATCGTTAACGAACCTTAACGTTTCGTCGAAGGGAAATTTTTTGGCTGTCTCAGCTTTAACCAGTAGGCTCTGCCCGAAAACCACGTCTTCCCGTAGGAGCTCTTGAAACAGGTTGCCGCTTTTTTGTTTAGGCGTCCTTAGAAGGTCAGTGACCAGTTGCCCCGTGAGGGCGCCGTCGGCATCGATGATTTGGGCTTGCGACCACACGATGGCGTCCGGATGCTTCTCCATAACGGCAAGCTGCCGCTCTAGCTTCGCGGGGGCCCAGACGTCATCGGAGCCTATGAAAGCCACGTATTTGCCCCTTGCCAGCGTAAAGGCGTCGTTTATGGTTCGGGGTATCCCCATGTTTTTGCTGTGAAAAACCGCTTTAACCCTTGGATCAGCGGATTGGTATTTCTCTATGATTTTCTGGGAGCCGTCTGTTGAGCCGTCGTCGATGATTATGAGTTCAAGGTCTTTGAAGGTCTGGTTTAGCACGCTCTGTATGGCTTCGTCTAGATATCGCCCATAGTTGTAGGAACCCATCATTGCGCTGACTAAAACCACTCTTTTCACCTACACAGTTATTTGGTAAGTATCATATATAACGGCGCTTGCACCAAAGTTTTCTTTGCGCTTAATCAACCCCAAATTCAGCACCTGCCCCATCTTCTCGGTGGAGATTCCGAAGTCAAAGTAGCGTTTACTGCGGTACCGCTCGTTAATCAGGTAATCCTCGATGATGTCCTGTGCGCCGAGGCTTCGGCCCGCGGGGGAATTGGCGGCGTACTGCATATGCGCCACGCATTGGCTCTCATAGATGATGACGCCGGCAAGCATCACATCATCCTTGTAGGAACCGTAGAGTTTGATGCAGTCGGGAAACCGGCGGGCTAGAAGTTTCATCTCGTCGGCGCTGTGCACTGGAAGCACGCCATGTCGGGCAATCAGAGATTCACTTTCTATCTTCATGAAGGCATCGTAGTCGCTGGTTTCGCGGACCTCTATCTCGGCTCTTTTGGCTTTCCGTATGTTGTCTTGGCGGTTATCGTCAAACCCCTTTAGAGCCGGCAGATATATGGCTGAGGAAACGTTGCGGGCTGAGAGCACCGCGTTAACGCTGAAGAGGGCATAGAGGTCCTCGTCGGCGGGGACAGAGTGGTAGATGTAGGGTACGGGTTTGTAGATTACCCCAGTTATGTCTGCCTCACGGCAATGCGAAAGCAAACAGAGGAAAACCTTGAGCATAAGCGGGGTCTTCATGGATTTGACAGAGAGGACTCCACCGAAGGTTAAGCCGCCGTGGCTGCGCAGCACTTCCCCGTCGAGGTTCGCAGGCAACAATGCAACTAACTCGTCTTCCTGATAGAACATCAATGAGTGATCCGTGAAGCGGTAGGAATGATAATCCATGTAGCCCCGGTTGAAGAGGAACACGCCGTTTTTGGAGGCAGCGACAAAATCGTCCCATGCCGCCCGGCACTTGGGTTCGTAGGGCAAAACCTTGAGGGGCGGCGCCTGATTGTTTGCTAAGTCAAGGTTAGTCATAGTGTTTTTTCTCCGCAAATAAATGCTTCAACGCTGCTGCCCCCAAGTGGCTTAGCGGGGTTTCCCACATAAACCTTGCCGCCCTCCAAATTCTTGGTGACCACCGCGCCCGCGCCAAGGACGCAGTCATCCCCGATTTTCACGTTGCCCGCAAGGCAGCAGTTAACGCCTAAAAAGCAGTTTTCGCCTACCCTGCAGAAGCCTGAGACAGCGACATGTGAAGCTAAAAAGCAGTTTTCGCCGATGACTGATCGGTGCCCAATGCAGCTGCCCACCCAGATGGTGACGTTGGCGCCGATTTTTGCGCCCCGCTGGATGCTGACGTGTTCTTGTATAAAGCAGTTTTCGCCGATTTCGACATTGCCGGCGACGGATGCTTTGGGGCTTATGTAGCTGGCAAGTCGGTAGCCTTTTGCTTTGGCTTGCTTGCAGAGGCGGCTTCTGAGGCGATTCAGCTGGGTGAAGGATACCGCAACAAAGGCGTGGTGGATGTTTGGGTTGAATTTCTGTTCGATTTTTTCGAAGGCAACCACGGGCAGGCCCAGGAGGGTTTTTTGGTGCATGAAGGCTTCTTCGATGCTGAAAGCTACAACTTCAAAGTTGGAGTCGCCGCTGAAGTAGTCATATGCAAGTTCAGCGGTTTCGCCGTCGCCTATGATTACCAGTTTCTGCTTACTTGTATGCGTTGGCTGCCCACCGCTTGAATTGATCATAATCGCGAATATAATCTGATTCATTGTAGGCTTGGCTGACCAAAGAGAGCGTCACGGAGTTCGCGGAGAAATTATCGATTTCCCGCCATACCCCCGGGGGAATGTAGAGGCCATAGTGGGGTCGGTTGAGGAAGACTCTGCGGCGGCTGCATCCATCGTCGAGGAGCACGTCGAAGCTGCCGCTCAAGGAGATGATAACTTGCTGCAGTTCTCTGTGGGCATGTCCGCCGCGGACGGCGCCGCTGGGGACATCGTAGAGGTAATAGACGCGTTTTATGTCGAAGGGAATTTGATTGTTGCCTTCGATGATTGAGAGGTTTCCCCTGTAATCTGTGATTTTGGGGAAGTTGATTATTCGGCATTCATCTAAAATTGGGGTTTCAACTAACATTTTTTTCACCTTAAAAATCGAGTTGGGTAGCCATTAGGGAAACGTCGCCCCAGTTTAGAAAGCTGTTAGGCAGCACCGTTTCGGCTGTCCCCCAAGCGGCATGCTGGGGTTCAGTGGCTACGTATTTTCGGATGACAACCCAGTCCACAGCCGTAACCGAATAGAGGTATGAGCCGGTGTTGTCTGCGGAGAACATCGCACCCATGGGTTCAGCGGAGACGTTAGTGGATACGGTGCCTTCCAATTGCCCATTGCAGGTTAAAATCGCGTTGGTGCTTGCGTTACGTTGGATTTCAAATGTGAAGTATTGCCCTACAGCCGGAGCCATATTGGAGAGGTCGGTTCGTGAAGTGTTCTGGTAGGAACGGGTCTTAAGCGCCCAGGCATAGTATGTGGCTTCCTGGCTTGCGGTGATGTAGTTGGGGTACTCGTCGATTCGGCCCCAGACTTTGGAGTCATTGTAGATGGTGGCGAAGCCATGATGGGTCCAGCGGTGATCTCCCTGCTCAATCACCATAGAGTTGAAGCGGATTGAATAGTTAACGTCGAACTGCTGGTTTCCCAGAAGATAGATCCAGCCGCGGTCGGTTGCGGCAGACTCCAACGTGCATTTGCCATCGGCCACGGTGATTGATCCATAGCCGAAGGAGTGCCACTTCGACTTGTCAAGGCTGCTGCCGGAGAAGTCGTCGCCGAAGGGAAAAGTCGCCTCTAAGCTGCTTGCGCTACTGACGGTTTGGTTGCCGTAGTAGATGTAGATGGTTTGGTTACTGTCCAAGTTAGCGTTGACCTTAACCCAGAAAACCGCGTTCTCGCCGTCGGTTTTGCTTTCAAGCCAGTAACTAAGCGGGGTTAAGCCGTCGCCGCCTGTGAAGCGGACGTCACCGAAGTTTGTTTGGCATTTTCCGTTTAAGTAAACATCTGAGCCTAAATCGGAACCGCTTGTGTAGTGAGCGGTTACTTGGATTTGGTAGTCTGTTCCAGCGCCCGTTGAACCCTGAATCTGGTGGATTTTACGGTAGTTCCAGCCATCCATCCAGTTTTGGGGGGTAACAACGGAGTTTACGGTTTGGGTTTGAGAATAAATAACTGATATGAAGCACACTAAGATAACGAGGGCCGCTATGATTAGCGCGACGAGTTTTCGTTTGAATCGCATCTTTTTTACCACGAGCTGTTGAGCCTTTACTTGCTTACCCAGAAAGGGTAAGAGTAGTCAGGACTAAAAAAGGGAGGGGATTGAACTTAATTAAAATTGTTTATTCAAAATACGGTTTAAGATGAGGTAGCAACGTTCAACGTGGCTGACCAGCTGTAATCGGCCATAACTGGGTTTGT
>JAOZHT010000002.1:600000-849880 GCA_026014735.1 Candidatus Bathyarchaeota archaeon | reverse complement strand
CCCAGAGTGGTTTTAAGCACTTCACCGATGACTTGGGCGGCCATAATGTTGTTTCTTTGGGCTTCTTTGCCTCTGCTTCGGGTGGTTCCTTCCTTCAAGATGAGTACAGGTTGACCACTTTGGGTTTGCGTTAAATATGCCATATTATTCCTCAATGTTAGGTTTAGTATTCTTTAGCAGAGTCAGCGTTTTAGTAATTTACGGGGCTCCACTCACAGCTATGAGTCATGCCGAATAAGGCAGATTTGACCAGTAAGAGACTGAAGACTTGACAATTTCAACTGTTAAAGAACCGCTGACTTTGCAACCTATATATTGCCCTACAGGGATTTAAACACGTTTAGGGAACAAGTGAGTTCTAAGCATTCACTGTTGGCGCTCACTGTTAATTTCGCAGGTATAATTATTACTCGAAAAGACCTTGCAGAAAGACGGAAGTGCTTCAGTAACATTAAGTAATAGTGTGTGCTGTTTATCGTAAGCATAGGCACTTGGGAAATAAGGGAAGCCGCCATAGAAGGTTTAATGTTAATGGCAGAACCAATTTTTCAGAGTTGAAGTGGATTAACTTGACAAAAACAGACGATAATTTATTGGAGCTGAATAGAACAGCCGCAAAGTACATTAGCAAAGTTTGCCCGTTCCAATATAAGAACAAAACTTATCGCTTAATCGACAATTACTTTGCAGTACCTTACAGGCAATGTGATGTGTGTGGGAATTATCCGATATACGAGGTTTCTGTTATTGAAAGCCAAGATGGCAAGACACTCCGCATAGGAAACGATTGTATTGACCGTTTGACAGGACAAAGCGTATCAGAATGGTTTAGAAGTTTCAGAAAAAAACGCGAAAGCGCTATGGCAAACAGGGAAAACATTGACCAACATTCACCAATACTTAACGCTCCTGAATAGAGCGACCCTTATTCACGTATCAGGCAAGCTGTGTCTGTTCCGTTTCGATATATTTGTTTTCAAGACCTCAGATACTTACATGAAAAGCCCAATGCATGTAAGCGCTAATGTCTCTTGAAAGCACCAGTGAAGGCTCGACGTAACAGTGAAGGCTGCATTTTCGGCAGTTTTCTATTTTTTTCCAGTCATACCCTGAAACAGCGGCTTTAATGCCCCCCTCAAAGATAGAAGTGCTGCTTGCGTAGTTGTTGTGGACATAGCAAGGCAAAACAACCTTCCCGTTTGGGTCAATGTTTATCATAGTCCAAGGTTTGCATTGCCAGTTTTTCTCATTAGCGATCACTTTGAGGTAACCGATTGAATTAACAATTGGGTAACCTTCCCGTTTCATTTCGATGAGTCTATGTGCTATTTTCGGTACTCTACCGTTGGCGGGTGAAGATGCGTTGGTGTTGCAGTATTCGTGTGCCACGGCTATGGATATTTTTGTTCCCAACTTCTTGGCCAATTCTACCAAGCTTTCGATTTCGTCAACGTTCTCCGCCATTACTGTCATGTTGATGGTTACAGGAACTTTTTCCTTAGCTGCATTTATGCCTCCTAAGGCTTTTCTGAAGCTTCCATCGATGCCTCTTATGGCATCATGCGTTTTCTCTAATCCATCCAACGAAACATAGACGACACCGTTAATGTAGGGGGCTATCTCGTCTATTCTGGATTTAAGCAGAGTACCGTTTGTTATTAGACTGGTATGCAAAGGCAGAGACCGGGAAAAAGCAAGAATATCCACCAAATCACGCCTAAGCAACGGTTCCCCACCTTCAAATGCTACCCCAACGGCGCCTGAATTGTATATCTGTTTCAGAACGGCTTTCGTTTGCGGTAAGCTTGGATCGGGGCTGGGTCTTTTCCAGAAAGGGCACATTTTGCAGCGAAGGTTGCAATTGTAAGTCAACTTGTGCCCACAAAAGAGTGGAACCTTTGCACCAAGCATGTTTGAGATTAAGCCTCGGTAAACTCGAATTCCTAGCCAGATGGGTTCTAAATATTGGCGAATGGTTTTTTCTTCTACAAAATAATTAGAAACCTGCCTACAACTCCCCGTGTTCTTCGTATTAACCCTTCAAAAATTCTTCCCATTTCTCAGGTAAGTTAATGAGAAATAGGCATAAAAATCAAATCTATGTCCTTATTAGTGCTAACCTATATTTTAAGTTTCAAAGGGGTACTTGAATCCTTCAATTGCCACTTATGGTAAGCGAATAAAGTCACCATAGAATAGTGCCGAGTATGGAGCCGTTTTAGCGCCCTTCATTCATCACTAATCCATCGCTTACTGAAGAATTTGGTTGCTTTTACAGAAGTGCTCAACCCAGAGATGGATGGATTAATCGCATAGCCTCCATTCGTAAAGAATTTTGTCGCTTCATCGTTGCAAGCGTCGAAATTGCTGGTTCTCATCGAAGTTGCACAATGGTCCCGGGCAGTCTTTTCGATAAAAGCAAGCAGCAGTCGACCATAGCCTTTACGTTTTTCCAGGCAAGCAGTATGTATATCTTCTAAATTACTGTACAGCGTGGTCTTAGCCCAAGATGCAATTTGTCCGTCAATAAAAAGTGTGAATAGTGTTTCATCGTCTAATTCGCTTTCCTGTTGAGTTTCGAGAATTTCTATTTTGGTCAATTCTATCAATCCTTGAGGAACGGTCTATCTCTGATTCGCAAATCTTTCTTTCTTTCGAGTAGATCAGTTACTTCATTGAATTCACAGCTGTATTCTTTGTGTTCTTTAACCAATCTTTTGAGTCTACATTGGCTAAAGTAACCTTCGTATAATCCGAATAATAGTAACCCAAGGAAAGCTATGATAAGGTAGTTTGAGAACGCTGCCAATCCGCTTTCATTAACTCCAAGTATTATGGGCAGTAGAATTCCAATCGAGCTAATGTAGGATGAAATCGCGCCTATGAGGGCGCCCATAACATCTATTTTGTTATCGTTGATGCTCTTAGCAAGACTGGCTTTTCTTTCCCAAAGTGTTGAGGTGTCATTTGATTCCACTGCACTGAAAAGGTTGTCAAAGGCTTCGACGGACATATTGCCTGTTCTACTGAGAAACGCGAGGTTCATTTTCTGGTGATAGGACTCTCGATTTTTGATGTATTTCTCTTTAAGGGCGGTGTTATCGATGTAGGGCGTTTTTCGAACGACTGCTAATGCATACTTCGTGTTTTCAAGAAAACTCATTCCCAATACTTGGTCATTGAGCTTCAGGTTGAAGCTTGTTTGTTTTTGGCTATTGATTATTTGCTTAAAGTCTTCGATTCTTTTTAACATAAATAATTAATCTACCTTTGTTTCTTCTGCAGTCGGAGCCTTGTTTGAAATTCTTTCAAGTCCTCGGCTAACTCTGCCGTCAACCTCATCCATGGGAGAGAGTTTGCCGTCTTGATATATTGTACAAGCGCTAATTTTTTGTTAGCCTTGTCTTTCAACTTTTAGCGATTGCACGCTGCACATTTTCTAAACCGGGGGGACCACGACTACTTGGTTCCTTACGCAATCTTAAACCACACGTTGAGGCTAGTCGGCTTCCCCTAATACCTTTCTTCGTTAGAAAGGGCACTAAAACGCAGTTAGTGTAAGCTTTTGGCGCTTATTCTTTTTTGATGACCCATGTTTTTATTGCGTCTTCTACGGCGCGGGATAGGTCGCCTTTTTTTCCACCAAACTTCTGAACTGTCTTAATTCTGAGTTGCTTTTCTAGCTCATCCGGTAAATCTACACTTATTCGACCCATGATTACGTATCACTATTTTGTTTAGTCACTTATGTACATATCATATTATGTGCACAATAACTTATAAACATATGCTATTATGAAAACCCTTTTGTGAGCGAGCAGGTTGGTGAATGCCCCTGCGAATTTTCATTAATACAAAAATATTTGAAATGGAGAGGTGGCGGATCGCTTTATGAGGGCGCTGTTTTTTCGTAATCATAAGGTGCCTGTGCGCTTCCTCAGTTCAGACGAGGTACTTATCCTGTTTTGGAGGTACTTTTTTGTGTGTGAAGAAAACTACTAAGCCCGAAAGCGGGCTATTGCCGATGAAATCGCCCTCTTTGTGAGTAAAAACTCACTAAAGCGTACCACCACTCAAACGATATCAACAACATCAAGCGTTTCCGAAAACATCTTCAAGATTCAGTTGTTTATAAGCTTGGTAGTGCATATTATACACTGAAAAGTCTTCCTGCTTAGAATTTAGCTAAACACTTTACTTTTCTTAATTTCGCTAGAAGAGAGAGAAATGAAACAAAATATTGACATATTAAATATCATAGTTGCCGCATTTAGGTCGTCTGTAGAAATCACTTTTGGTTTCAGCGCAGAAGCAATCTGCAAAGATGACAATAGCAACAAAAAAGGTGATTCAAAATGCTGCAAATAGGGGATTTTGCGCAATGCCCCGAATGCACTAGACCGGGACGAATTGTTTGGATCTCACAAAATAAACAGGTTGTAGGAATCCAATGTTCTGCAAGTCATAGCCCAGAAAGTAGACCTAACGCATATGGATTCTCGCGTAAGGCGGCTAAGGCAAGCAAAAACAGCGTTTTTCTCGTTAAAACCAATCAATTATAAACTAACAGATGTAAAATGTTAAAACAAAGTAATGTACTCGCCAGCAAAATATCAATAGCTAATACCGAAGATAACGACTGCTATTTGTCTGTTAATAGTGGTTTCTATCTTAAATATTCCCGCTTTACCCTCAAAGCGCTAAACAAAAATATCTTTCAAGAATTTCTATCCGATATGTTGAATATCGAAAGGATTCCTCAAAAAAATATTGATAGCATTAGTATCGAAATTTTGCCTGCGCCAAGAAAAAATGGGTTAACTATTGCTGGAAAATGTAACACCATTAACGGAAAAATTCGTATTTACCCAAAACCGTTGAAGTTTTGCGATGCATTCAGGAAGGAATATGGACAATATCTACTGGTTGAGTATGCGGGAAATAGAGCTAGAGCTGCGCTGATTCATGAGTTGCTTCACTTAAAATATGGAAGCGACGAAGTCAGGGTACGGAAATTAACTAAGCAATATTATTCTCAATTGATTAAAGAATATGTGAAGAGCTCAAAGGCGTTACATATGTATAAGCTAATTTTCGCTCATTAATGACTGAAAAGGCCAAGGGGCTATGACCTATTTTTTAGAGCGTTCTCTAAAGGGGGCGGGAATTTTTTCTCTCTCAAGCATGGCGTAGACGCTAATTCTTCTTTTTTCAGCATTCGTAGGGGGTAATGCGGCTAGGTTAGAGAATTTTACAACCCAGCCCTCTTGTGACAATTCATTTATTTCCTGTTGGAACTTCGATTTTACGGATGTTCCAATAAAAAAGTCCCCTGTTTCATCCTCCCAATAAACCACTTTGTATTCGTACATAGTAAAATCCACAGTTCTCTTCACGTTCCAGGGCATTTAATACTTTGCTTTTAGTGTTTGCTGCAATTAAGCAATAGGCTGCTTTCTGTCCCCAATAAAATAAGAAACCGTTACGCTATACCGTTTGGATGTTTCTCCATCAAATTAAAGGCGTAGGCTTGGGCTTTGGAGGTTGTTGCGAACTCGGGTGAGATGCGTTTGCTATCAGCTTCATCGGTTTTTTTCCCGACAAAAAGTGACACATGGTAGGTTTGGCCGAATTGCTTTTTGCTAATAGTCAAAGTCTGCCCTGTGTTTTCGTTAAGGTAGCCGCCTTCTTTGCTGATCGTTCTCCAACCTTTAATTGTCTTCATCTTACGCTTACCAAATTGCTAATTAATTTAATCCCCAGTGTTTAACTAACTTATAATTTCAACAGCTGTTCCTATTGCTTGACCGGGAACGCCATGTTTGAATGTTACTTTAACCACTCCGTTTCTGCCATGCAGACCCGTAACTCTCCCTAAAAGCGATGTTGATTCGTTTCTCCACTTAACCTTTTGCCCTATCAGTTTACCAGCTGACCCGGCAGAGTCAACGCCTTCGAATTCGATTAGGCATACTTTTGAAGCCTGCGATTTAGGTCCGATCCGATAATTTGTTATTGTTCCATAAACTTTCTGAGACAAAATATACACCAGTATAAACGGCATCTTAAGGAACCTTCTATCTCTTAAAGGTACTTCTTGCTTATTCTTCGATAGAAAAAACCTGTAGTTAGTTAGGGGCATGAACTTTTGGTTGAAAATCTTTCTTCTAAGACTTGTGTTTCTTGAGGCTGTACTCCAGTAGTTCACTGAGATTTGCACACTCAGCCCTGCAAATTGGGCAAATGTACCCTTCGTAAGTCATACGGTTATCTTTCCGCGGGAATAGTCATCGTTATAGCTGTTGGCTTTTTATTCTGAAGTCGCTGCTTTGGGTTGGTAGATACCTACCGCGTCTTTGAGCAATTAAGCCTTCACTCCATAATCACAGGCTTTCTCGGCAAAGTTAATCTCCTAAGTTACAAAATGATTTCCTTAGCTTTTGAAAGACGTCTCGGGATTCATTTTATTAAACGTTGCAGGATAATGTGTGCTGCCTTCTTATCTAATGGTTCATTCCCGTTTCCACATTTAGGCGAATAAATGCATGATGGGCACCCTTCCTTGCATTCACAGGTCCCAATCAACTCTAACGTTTTCTCCAGAAGCGGCTTAATGTTTGAGTAAAGGTTTTCCGAAATCCCGATTCCCCCCTCAAAGCCATCGTAAACAAAGACCGTTGGTTCGGCCGTGTCCGCATGGTCGGCTGTTGACAACCCGCCTATATCCCAGCGGTCGCACATAGCAAACATCGGCGCCATCGCAATAATCGCGTGTTCAAGAGCATGCAAGCCGCCATCAAAATCCAAGCCCGCCGCCTCGATTTCTTCTCTTATCTGTTGGGGAACAGTAAACCACAATCCTACCGTTTGGAAAGACGAAGAAGGCAAATCAAGCGTATGTTTCTTGATGACTACATCGTTGGATTTCACTACGTACGACGGGTAACTCTCAGTGATTGTCAATTCGCCTAACGCAGTTTTGAGGCCTTGATGTTTTTGCGCCAGTGTGTTCTTGATTGCTACTTCAACGGTTTTCTGGGTTTCAGTATAATAGTTGGTGTTTTCCTTGCGAACCGTCGCAGTGCAATTGGTGAGGTTTAGTTCTTCTGAGCGGTAGGTTTCTCCTTGATGCAGCAGAATTGCGCCCGGATGGGTTTCTTCATAAGCCTTGTTTAAGGGCAACGTTTCAAGAATGCGCCCGCTGCAGAGTACTGTTACGGTTTTTCCGCTGATGCTGTCAAGGTTAACAAGTCTGGTTGCCCGCTCTTGTCCACTGTAAGTCCAGCCTTGCGGGGTTTTTTTGAGGAGGTTTTTTTCTGCAAGGATTTGGATGCTTTCTTTGTAGACTTCTGGGAAAAATTTTTGGTCCTCGTCGGTTAGGGGTAGCTCTTCGGCTGCACACATGATGTGGCCTGAAGTGATTTGCCGATTGTGCAAGTCAATGATTGCCTGCTCATGGGGTCGGTCAAAGAAGTCTTTTGGGTGCTTCATGAAGTACTGGTCAAGGGGGTTTTGGAAGGCAACCAAAGTTACGGTTGAATCGTTTCTGCTTCTACCCGCACGTCCCGCCTGCTGCCACGTCGAAATGACGGTTCCCGGGTAACCCGAAATAATCACTGCATCCAATGAGCCAATATCGATGCCGAGCTCTAACGCGTTTGTTGAAACCAAACCTATTAAGCTCTTGTTCTTCAGCCGATTCTCTATGTCACGCCGCTCTTGCGGAAGGTATCCTGCCCGGTAGGCAGTTACTGCGCTGTACAGCTTGGGGTTTCTTCGCTTCAGGTCTTCTTTGGTCCATCTTGTTATAAGCTCAGCCATCTGCCGCGAGGTCGTAAAGCAGAGCGTTTGCAAGTTTTTCATGACGCTTGCGGTTAGAAGGCCTTTGGTTTCTTGATGCGTTGAGTAGCGAATTGTTTTCTGCGGGTTAATGAAGGGCGGATTCCAGAAGATGAATGATTTTTTGCCTCTTGGGGAGCCATCGTTTGAAACTATCTCGAAATCTTTTCCGGTTAGTTTCTTCGCGTGTTCCTGCGGGTTAGCTATGGTTGCTGATGAAAGTATGATTTGGGGGTCAGCGTGGTAGAAACTGCAGATTCTCAGCAGTCTTCGCAGAAGCATGGCTACGTTTGAGCCGAAAACGCCCCGATAAACATGCGCTTCATCAAGCACTATGTACTTTAGGTTCTGGAAAAAACGCCGCCAGAGGTTATGCCAGGGCAGGTACAGATGCAAACCGTAAGGGTTAGTCAAAATAATTCTCGAGTTTTCCCTTATGAATGAGCGTTGTTCTTTTGGTGTGTCGCCGTCGTAAACGTTAGAGTCTGCTTTGATGCCGGTGCCTGCCTCGATTTCCTGTAAAACTTTAAGCTGGTCGTTTGTCAGGGCTTTTGAGGGGTAAAGGTAGAGTGCCGTTGCTTTCTCATCGTTTGCGAGGGCGTCAAAAACGGGGATGTTAAACGCCAAGGTTTTTCCTGAAGCCGTTTGGGTGCCGATGATTACGTTTTTTCCTTGCCTTGCTTTGTTTATGGCTTCCGCCTGATGCGAATAAAACTTGATTCCCTTGCTTTGCAGGTAGGCGCTTATGTTTTCCGGAAGGGGCTTTTCCAGTTCTCCGTAGCAGGCGTCTTGTGCAGGAATTTCTTGAATGTGTGCAATAGGGGTTTGTTGGGTTTGCGCTTTCGGCGGGAGGGCTTCTCTTTGGGGAAGGTTTGCTGGTTTGGGTTGGGACGGCTTTTTGATTTGGGACGGAGGCATGAAATTACTTGGTTTGTTGCCCTGTGTTAGAAAGGTGCCGCATTCCTTGCAGAATAAGCTCTGGGCGTATTCTCGGTAAGTGTGGGTTTTGCCACATTTTTTGCAGTAGTAAGAAGACGGCAACTTTTCTCTAACTACAACCGCTTATGTCATTATAAAAGCTCTATCATTTAAAATTGTACTCCTCCATGGAGCATTTTTTGCAGTATCCATGTTAGCGTAATGTCGGTATTGGGTCGAGTTCTTCTGGTAGCAGTATTATGCCTCTGCTTGAGTCGTAGGGTGCATAGTATAGGTATTCGCCGCCATATTGATATACGCCGTCTGGTGGATCCGCCCAGAAGACGAGCTGCAGTCCGTCTCCCATGAAGAATAGGAAACTGGTCGGGGTTCCACAGCGAACCTGAATCCTACTGCAGTTTATGGCTTTGGCGGTTGGGGTAACGTCGGAGTAGTTTTCGATGCGTGTAGCTCCTCCGCCATGGCGATAATGGTTTGAACCCGCATCAACAATGTTTAAGCCTTGCGATTTTAGGTCGTCGATGTACCATTGTGCTCGGGCTCTTCGTTCGACTGAGGCCATAGCATGAGGGGTGAGGACAGTTACCATTATGAGCGTGCTTGCCAGAAGAGCGAAGAAGAGTTTGCGACTGGGTGTTTTTTTCCATAGATATAGCATTATTGGGATGCCTGTTGCTAAGACAAGAAGTAGGGCGAGCAGTTGTGTGATTGGCTGCCAAGGTCCAGGGTAGTAGTCGCTATGTGGGTAGCCCCACTCTAAGAGTGCATCCACCACGACAATGATCAGGGCGAGATACCAGATGCCAGCCATTATCTTCTTAATGTTGAGTGACATAGACCTTGATGCTATATTTTGGGCTTATGTAGTTTGCGGAATTCAGAATAGTTGATGGTTTCTGGTAGTCGGCTCCGCTGCTGTAAGAAAAAACAAAACAATGGTGCAGGGGGTGGGATTCGGACTCCCAACCTTATGGCGATATCGCCATACCAACAAGGTTTCTTTTCGCTAAATCTTCCTTTTTTTCTTCTTTCTTTTTAAGGCAATCTGACGTTTTTAGTGCAAACATTAAATCGCCTGAAGCTTTCTCTCAAGGCTCCTTCTGTATGGACTGCGTTTTTTGGTGTGGGCGCTGCTCGGAACCGACGATGCAGGGCAGAAGATCAGTAGGCCGTGTGGCTTCCTCTGACGCCTGCGACAACTTTAAACAATCCAGGAGGCGCTAAGTTTTTGGCAGAGCAACCAGATAGAAGTCAAAATTTTGGCGTTTCAAAGTCCAAAGTCAAATTTGACTTCTCTACTGTACGCTCCCGAGTCATCCCCATCCTCAAGGGCATAGAGGTCAAAATGTACCCTGCCAAGATAGGGCGTGCCCGTGGATGGAGCAAACAGCACGTAGCTTACTATGTAGCAAAGATGGAAAAGGCTGGTTTAATTCGCCGCTTGAAGCGCAGCAATTTTGTCGATTACGAGTTAACCGAGAAAGGTCAAAACTTTCTCATATCATGTGAGGGCGTTCTCTTCAGCAGCGGCGTCTTCCGACTGCATAGGTGCTTTTTCAAGTATCCAGTCTTGCGTGAGGGGGTTTATCCATTGGGCGATTTTAAGCGGATTGAGATGCAGAATTGGACGGCTCTTTTGGGTTTAGAACAAGGCGTTAAGGTCAGGCATACGACGACGTCTTGGATTGTGCATGTTGAGACACTGTATGGTCGCAGCCCAGGAGAGCTAGTGACTTTGGCTAAGAACTTAGCTGATCGAGTCGCTAAGGGCTTGTCGAATAAGTATGGTTGTGTCTTGGGTGAGGGGCAGATTAACAAGCGCCATGAGCTGGGAATCGACGACCCAGTCGCCAATTTGCTGAATCGCTATTTTACCGTGAGCTCTCCTAAACGGGTTATTGATGATAGCCCGGGAGAAGACGAGGGCGAGCTTGACCATCTTGGCCGTGACGCAGCCGTCGAGTATTTGCTGATGCCTGAGCGAGTCAAAAAGCTGGAGGGACAAATGGGTAATGTTCTGTACGATTTGGAGAAAATCGCAGGCAGCCTAACCAAGCTTGACAGGATGGGCTACGATATAGCGAAGGTTGCTGAGGTTCTAAGCAAGCTTGCTGATCCTGAGGGCAGTCAAGGCGTGGCTAAAGCTTCTGCTGATGGAGGTAACGGCTATGTCTCTTAGGCTTCTTGGGGCGTTTTTGGATGCGGAAACCTGTTCAAAAGCACTTTTAGCGGTATGCCAAGGGCATGGAAAAAGTCCATGCTTTTTGGAAGTTGCTTTTCTACGGTTGCTTGGTGTAGATTGCCGAGTGCTAAAAGTCGTGAGCGTTTATGGAACGAAAACCTTGGAGTGTGCATTTTGAGATGGAAGCAAGCGATGAACCTGTTCAAAACATGCCAATTTCAGCCCAGAAAGTGCCAAAAGCTAAGCGTAGCCAAGCCGACAAGGTTGGAAAACTCAAGTACCTACTTGCCAAAGACAAGAAACTCGACCAAGACGTCGCCGAAATCAAGTTGCTGCTCAGAGTAATCTTTGCAGGCCTGAAGGATTCACTGCACTTTGAGAAGTCACTTATCGAAGAGGCAGCCTGTGAAGATGAAGTTGACAAAGCCATTCTTCAGGTGCTGTTTGAAGCAGGCGCTCCCGGGCTGTTGCCTAAAGACATAGCCGCCAAATTGGTTGAGTTCAAGATTGCCCGTCATCAGGTTACTCGACGGATTGTACGCATGAACAAGCGGCTGGATAAGGAACTGGATTCGGCGGTTGTTGAGCGGCGGGGCTGGTGCTGGGCTATGACGAGCTTTGGTGTAGACGCCTACAAAGCATCAGAGAAAGACTTGCTAGCCGAAGGCGTGACTCTGCATAGCGCTTCTGAAGAGGAGACATAGTTATGGCATTGACAGAGCGTGAGCGGAAGATTTTGCGGTTAAATTCAGAGGGCTTAAGTGATTATCAAATTGCCAAGAAGTTGAAAATAGAGACACCAAACGTTTACCGTGCCCGAAAGACGGCTCTCAAGAAACTTGAGACTGCAAAGGCTGATTTACAATTTATCGACAGCCTGAAATCCAAACATATTATCCCTAAAAGCTAAAGGGTAAAATTCGTAAATCTTAAATTCAGTAAGCTTCAATCACAACGTTATGACCAAGGACTACCCAATTTTACGAATTAGGGCAAAGACAGATAACAAACTTGAATGCGAGCTTACCGATCCATCCTCAATGCAAGTTATGGAAATAGTTGAAAAAATCGATACTCAAACCCAAAAGAAAATACAAATTCACTATCAAACGATAGTCGAAATGATGGGTAATACTAATCAAAGGCCGAAACTAACCGACTTTAATTATAGTCTTAATATCTTGCAGAGTAAGATTGGCAGTATCCTTTCACGGATATTACGAAATCTGGCTTTCGAGGCAGATGGGAACAGCAGTATAGCCCTTGCACTTGATAAAGAGACTGTTAAAATACCCTGGGAATTAGGTCGTATTTCTAAGATCAAAGGCTTACCTGAGCCTATGATGTTTTGTCAAGCAGTCTGCTTAGGGCATCTTAGAATCGTACCCGCCTTATCATGGTCTCCTTCGCCTGTGAAAAGCAGACGTAGAAAAGCTTTGGTTGTTGGGTTAAACTACGATTGCAGACCAGAAGTCGGCGTATTAGCGAACGCAGAAGATGAAGCAGATAGGGTTAGAATGACTCTAGAGAGTAATGACATACCCGTAAAGTACCTTGTAGGAAAAAAGGCGACATGGCAAGCTGTAGTTGATGAACTTAAAGAAGGGGTAGACCTTTTCCACTTCACGGGTCATGGTGGAACTAGTTGGAATAAAGCCAAGATTTTCCTTGCTGACAAGGATTTATGGGCAAGCGAGCTTTCGGCTATACTAAAGAAATCATCAGCGCCGAGTCTTTCATTCTTTAACGCATGCGAATCCTGCATTGATGCCCCGAAAAATGGAAAGGTGACTTGGAAACCGTATAGTTGGGCTTATGCACTGGCGAACGAAGGAGGCAATGCGTTTATTGGAACCATGTGGAGCGTTCTTGAACCAGAGGCGTTAACTTTTGCAGATGTCTTTTATCGAAAGTTTCTAGGATATAAAAATCATAGTCTTGGTGAAGCAATGCAACTAGCACGGAATGAGGCAAAGAAGGGTGCGTCAGATACAATCTTCAGCTGGCCAGCCTATATTTTGTATGGTCCACCCACGCTTGACAGAAACGATATGTTAACGATGGGGTAAACTACAGACAGTAAATCGCTAAAGTGCTTTGTATTCCGCATACATTATCCTTTTTTTGATATTATCATTTTTAGGCTCTCAAGCCATTAATCTATTGTTACGGCTTGTTTTTGCGATTTAGTTATGTCTCAGGATGGCGTTGGTTGTAAAGAATGCAAGCGGCTTAGAGAGCATGTAGCTTCACTTTTACCTTTCACTGTTCTTGAAGCTCTGTCAGGTAAACCCTTGAGTATTCGTGGCGTTGCCATGTGCAGTGGCATGAGTCGAAACCACAACATCTACACTTCTGAGGAGTTGCAAGCCTTCACGAGCAAACTGGCCAATTCTCCAGTCTATATCGAGCATGTTGCCGTTCCCAACGCAATAGGCAAAGTCACAAAGACCGATTGGGATGGCCACAACCTCTGGTATGAAGCAGAAATTTACGACGAGGCAACAGCTGAGAAAATCCGCAAAGGCCTAATTCAGCATGTCAGCGTCGGCGCAGACTATGAAGCCGTCGATCTTGTCGATGGCAAGGTTCCGCATGGATTGCATAATGCCGAGTTAAGCCTTGTAGCTGTTCCCGGTATTCCCGAGACTAACGTGCAAGTTTTAGAAAAACTTACTCAAACAGAGGGCAAGTTAACTGAGGCGCAAAAAACCATCGAGGACCTGCGCAAACAAGTCCCGGGTGACGGCTTGCTGAAGAATCCGCCCAAGATGATAGCTATTTATGAAGCTGCTAAAATGGTTGAAGCCGTTTTGCCCTCGACTATGGTTCAGCGAAGCTGGAGTTTAGGACCACAGCGCATGTGTCAGGAACTGCGCCGAGTAGTTATGCAGCTAGAGCAGAAAGCTGGAGGCAGCTAGCTGTGTTTATGCTCATTTCTATGAGGGAGAGTACCAAAGGACGAACTTTGGGAAATTCAAAACAGAGAATCGAATTGATTAGATGACTGATAGAACAGGCAAAGCTTGGATGGCTGTTGGAGAAACCGACGACCCAAACGCCATCATCGAATCTTATGAAGCTGTTGCTGGTATCACCAAAGGCTCACCCGTCTACTTAAGCGCCGATGATAAAGTTTCGGCTAGCCCAGGCGGAGATGATGCTATAGGCGTTGCCACAAAAACGGTTTTGGCAGCGGAAATGTGTCCGGTGCTTAAACGTGGCAGAGTAAAAGTTACAGCAAACGGAGCCATAACACGCGGAAAAGCAGTCTGCGCAGCCGGAAGCAACAAAGTAGCCCCACTGGTTGACCAAGCAGTCAACGAAGGCGGCGCCGCAACCTACACCATATTCTACAACCGCAAACTCGGCACAGCCCTTGAATCAACCACAACCGACGGCGATCTACTATTCATCGATGTCGAAAAGTGATAACGATGAAACCTCGACTTTTTGAAGCCCTAATGGCAAAACAAAACGACCAGCGAGAAGTCTATGAGAAACTCAAGCAGAAAGCCGACCACCCATTCCTCAAACGCTACTCGCAGATGGGCGTGAAAGAAGGCTTCTTCAGCGATATGGCAAGCGCTCTTGGCAGAATGCACGATACCATGGTGGATGCTGCATGGCCTGAGTTGATTGGCAGAAACATCATTACAGTCATGCCGACCACTGAAGCGATGGAGCGTTTCCCACTTGACGCAGGCGCAGTTGGCTACCGCTATGCAGAAGGCGCAGTAACAAGGCTAAGCTCAAAGAAACCCTCCACAGTAGACATCTACACTAACCAGCTAGCCGAATCCTCTGATGAATGGTCCCGCGAATACCTCGAAGATGCCACTTGGAACGTTATGAGCAAAGCCGTTGACAACGTAGGTAGAGCACTTGGACAAAACGAAACCGAAGTAATCTTGGCATTGTACGCTGCAGTTCAAGCCGCTGACTTAGCAACAGGCGCTGAGTTAGCTGGCGGCGGTCTTGTCGCTAGCTGGGCGTCACTTCTGAGTTTGCATGAGGCTGTCCGAAGAGAACACTGGCGCCCCAACGTGTTAGCCGTCAACGAGATGCAACTACACCAATTGCTAAACGATGACAAATTCGTAAAATCTGTCTACCTGCCAAGCAGTGAAACCGACATCGCACAAGGCACCATCGGAAGCGTACTTGGCATGACCGTGCAATCAAGCACTCTGGTACCAAACGGAACAATGTATGCAATTGACACCCGAGTGGCATCAGTTATGCTTCTGAGGCGAGACGTCACCGTTGAAGACTGGGAAGACGTCAAAACTGGCAAGTACGGCGTCCGTGGAACCACAAGGTTTGGCGCTGGTATCCTTCGCTCTAAAGCTATTGCCCGAATGACCAACGTAAAGCAGACCATGACCTAAGCTGCTCTAACAACAATTTTTCCTCCCTCTTTTTTGGGAAACAAGAATCCTTGAGGTTAACCTGCATGAGTAGTGTCCTAAGAAAAATCCGTGAAGTACTCTCCTATGCACCCGCTTCAGGCGTGGCATCCCCAAAGGATAGAGTGTTCTTTGACACCTCATGCATCCCACTGGCAGACGTCATGAAGCTTTACGACAGAGACCCAACCTGCAAGAGCAGCGTTGATCTGTTGGCGGCTTCAACGGTTGGCATGGGTTTCTACACCACGGTTGACGAGAAATACGACAAAGCAGCCGAAGCTAAAGCAGCAGTGGACCGGTTCTGTGAAGACATTAACCTTGACGGCTTACTAAACGATATGGCCAAGCCTCTGATTGCTTGCGGTAACGATTTCTGGCTCAAACTCACACCTGAACGGCTAGCCGATATGCTGCGAATGCCGATTGATTCAGTCCAACGCATTGGGCTAAGCTCTGTACCTAACCTAAAAATTCCCTACAAAGTCACAGGCTACCAGCTCCAAGCCACCTACAGCGGCAACGCTGGAAACGAGCTAAAGCCCGAAGCTGTTATCCACTGGCGCCTAAACGGCGATGTTCCATCTGGGTTCGGCGTGGGCTTGCTGCAGGTTCTACTTCACACTTTGACCGTTGACACGGATAAGCGGCCCTCATATGCTTGGATGAAAGCCAAGATTGAGAAGATTCTGCCAAACATCTTTGTCAAATACGCTGGTCCGGACGTAGTAGTGCAATTGGAAGGCCAGAAAGAGGACACTATCAAAAAGTATGAATCTGCTATCAAGAACCGTCCGGAAGAGGGGCAGTGGCTTTTCAGCGGCGCCAAATCCGTCGGTGTCTACCCAGTTTCCATCGACCCCAGGGCACGTTTTGAGTATTACATCGACCATATGGTAAACCAGTTCTATCTTGGATGCGAAACGCCTCTGCCAAGATTGTTTAGTACTCCTGGTTTCACTGAAGCGTCGGCTAGGGCAGCCTTAGACCTTCAAGACATGCTAATAAAACCCGTTCAGCGATACATCAAGCGGCAAGTTGAGAAAGAAATCTTCGCTGTCACGGTATCGCAGTCTGGTTTAAATGCTGCTAAAGCGAAAGTTAGGCTGAATTTTGGTAGTCCCGAAACGCCTGAACTTGTGCCCTCTGACCTCATCAAAGCCGCTGAATTGGGGCTGGTTCGAGCTGAAGAGTTCCGCAAGAACGCTGTCAAATTCGGTTGGGAACTCTGGGATGAGAAAAGCGAATCAGCAATTAAGCGCCAAAATGACATGTGAATGAATTTAGACACCTATGCAGCATTAATTTTTAATTATCAGTTAATTATATAACCAATCAATATGTTGCCTGACTATCCCATTCTCAAACGCAAGCTTAACAGAAAACTAGAAGTCATCATAAGAAATGAAGTAAATAAAGACCCTCTACAGGCCAGTATTCCAAAAAAGATAGTTCATGAAGGCGATAGAATAGCCATTAAGAGCATAGACGGATATTCTAGTGAAACAAGCTATGGCACCTTTGTTTCCGATTTTCAGATCACTACTGAAGAAATCATACAAAAAGGTCCTAATGCGGTGTTTTCAAGAACAAAAGAAATTGCTAAAGATATGACTGAAAAAATGAATAAGCACTTTATCGGGGTTTTTGAAAAAGTAACTGAGACAACGGGTAATGTAGTAACATCTAAAACAGGGATCACTGCCGAATCTATTTTGGAAACATTCGAAAAAATAGAAATGAGTTTTGATGATTCTGGTAACCCAATAATGCCTCTTATCATTATTACACCACAAGATTATGACAAGATAAAACAGGACTTGGATAGCAAAGAATTTAGAGAAAAGCAAAAAGCGATAATTGAAAAGAAAAGGAAGGGTTGGCTTGATCGAGAGAGTAATAGAAAACTGGTTGATTAATACAAACGAGATAGGCTATCAGGTACCATTTTGTCAGTATCTACTTTCGGAAAATTATTCTGTTCTTCATTTGTCAACCCATGGACAAATGGAACAAGGCAAAGACATTATTTCTCTCGATGAAAAGGGCGTACCTTGTGCATTTCAATTAAAATGTGGTCAGCTTGGACTACCCGAATGGCGAGCCATCAAGGGTGAAATTACTGAATTGATTGAAGTTCCCATTAATTTTCCCGGAATTGATAAAAACATCGGCCATAGCGCTTTTTTGGTAACTAACGGTGAATTGACAGACCCTGTACGGGTACTAATTGATGACCTAAATTTTAGCAATAAAAAAAGAGGCTACTCTGAACTAAAAGTTATCACAAAATATGATTTATTGAAGAGGTTTTTGAAAGTTTCTGAATCGCTTCTTCCTGTGGAGCCGGCTGACTTCAAATTATTTTTAGAATTAACTCTAAGAGATGGAAAAGCGCTTATTAATAAAGAAATAACTTCAGAATTTATTGAGCTTCTGCTCTTCAAGGGAAAGGAAACAAAGCCTGAATTGAAAAGGAAGATTGAAAGTGGACTGCTTTTATATCAGTATACAATGCAAAATTTCGAAAAATGTCAAAATCATATTGCTGTAATTGATGGATGGACCCTATTCGGTACTTATTTGCTAGCAGTTGCGGAAAAATACGACTTGGAGCCTGAGCTCTGGGAAACTTCTTTCAATTTAGTCGCCCATAAAATCAAAACACAATTCATTTCATTAAAGAAAGAATTTTTCAGTCGTAAAAATTTCTTGGAAAGTACATGGGATGGCGATTTGTTTTACAAATCAAGACTAACAATGGTCCTTGGTTGGTTGTCCGCCTTTGAACTTTTTAGTAAAAAGGCTGATTCTTCTTATTCGTTGGATCAACAGGTTATTGATTATATTAAGAAGCATTATACCGATTTATGGTATTGGGGCGAGTCTGCAACGCCTTTTTTTATTGAAATGAGTCTGTTGCTATCTCTGCATAATGACTCTCTTTCAGAAAAAATCCTAATCGATTTGCTGGCAAATATAGTTGTTGAAAACCAATTGAAGGATAGCAAAGGGCTTCCAGACCCTTATTACACAGCTGAACAAGTTATCAGCGAAGAGTATAATCGCTTATATAGCCTCGGAGAAGAAAGTGAACCTTATTCTTTTCACGGTTCTTCCTATCATATGAGTACTATAGTAAATCTTATTGCTAAACGAAAAAAGCGAGCGTCTATTACGCCGCTCTGGAAAGACCTTACTAAAATTTTGAAATGTGAATTTAAGCCGCAACCTGTATGGAAACTTCTTACATGGCACTGCGAGGAAGGCGTGCAAAATGAAACGTTTTATGAACAGCCTCAAAGCTGGGCTAAATTAATAACAGAAGCAACAACGGTTAACAATTCTGAATTTCCTAAAAGATTAGTGAATAATCCATTCGCGCATTATCACTTGATGTGCTACCCGCATAGATTGAGCGCCACTACAATAAAATTAATTGACAAATAAAAACGCTCAAAGTTCATCGTTGCTTTGAAGAATTAACTCAATTAGCAACTAACGTGTTTGGGCTAATAATGTATAGTGTTTTTTGCTTGAAAGGGCTTCTTTGAGGTTTTAGCTTGCCGTGTTTTATACATTGTCACGTTTACGATATTATCGTATTTTGGCTCTCAAGCTATTTGAACTCTCAACTGCAAGGGTTCATGGGATTGTAGCTTGGTCGTTACCTCTATTGAGGACATTAGAGATGTTCTCCATCTAAGCGATTCGGATATTTCTGATACTAAAGTTCTAAAAATGATTAAGAGAGCAGAGGTCACTTTAGAGCTTGAATTATCCACTGACATAGACTACCAAAACTGCACCGACGCCCAAAAAGAAGCCATAACGCTCTTGGCAGCCATTTATGCGGTCTGCTATTTGACTGGCGGTTCAGCAATCGGCTTAAACTTTAGCGTTGGCGATTTGAACAGTTCCAACTCTTCTCTGCCAAGCTTAACGGTGCTGCAATCTGAGTTTGAGCGGCTTCTTGCCAGCCTAAAAACGCCTTATGTGGGGAGCGCTTAGCCATGGGAACCGTACCTGAAGCATACTACAAATTCGTTATGGACTATGCGCCCAACGTTTACGTTATCCCGCCTGATACGCCCGACCCCGCGTTTGGCAAAGGTGTTTTAGCGGCTAGCTTCGCAATCGACTTTCTCTATAACGCCTACTCTGCTCCGCAATTTGAGAACAAAAAAGCCGACATCTACTCCAAAATTGCAAGTTTAGCCGATTGGATTCTAACCCAGCAATGCCTCGACCCAGCAAGAAAGGCTTATGGCGGATTCCAAAGCAACGAAACAAGCACCTACTATTACAGTGTCGATGCTTGCCGAGTCATTCTATCACTTCTTAGAGCCCATGAACTTACTGCCAACTCAAACTATTTGGATGCTGCAAAGCTAGCAGGCGGGACTTTTCTCAAAACGATGCAGGACCAGCAGGCCTACGGCGGCTTCGCCAGAGCAGTGACGATTGGCGATGCTTGGCTTTTGCAGCTAGATGTGGAATGTCTTTATGGGCTTATTGGTTTGAAAGCGCTTGCTGAAAAGTACGACATACCCAACTTTGCAGTCTACAACGGCATCATAAGCAAAGCGGTTGGCTTTCTGAGAGCGGGCTTTGAGAACCTCTGGTTGGATTTCGACCCTTCGGACGGCAAATGGCACCGAGTGGGCCTAAGTGAGAACGAGGTTTACGATGACCCATTCGCCTATGCGTTAGTGGGTTTGTATGAGGTTGAGGGCTGGAGCGTCAGCTGCCAGAAAGTCTACAATGCCCTAAACAACATTCGAGCTAGCGCAAAGTACCCAGCTTATAACCCTGCAGTCTGCTGGGCTGGCTACATAGACGTCATTGGCCGATTCTCCGCATGCGACTACTACGATGCCGTCACAAGTGGGATCCTTTGGAAAATCCGCAGCAACCATGACAAACCAAGCCTAAAACTCAGCGTAGAAGTCATCAGCAAACACGCAGCGGAATTCATGTTCTGGGGCGCCAAACACACAAACTACAGCTATGTTGAAAACAAGCAGGCAATGGTCACTGTTTGTTGGCTAGCCGAGCTTTTCCTCCATTACGAGGAACCAGTAACCCAGTTCACCAAGATTCTGAAGACTAAGGGCGAAACAGTGACGCTTTATCCTGTGCGAGAAGCCGCCGCCATAGTCACTTATGGCGAATCTTTGGATTTGCTAGCCGTTGTTTCCTCACTAAAAGCCGAGCAAGTCATGTTAGAAGCAGGTTACTACCTAAACGACTACTTGGCATTGTACACTTTCCTTCCCGTCCGAGTGCACGACAAGATTAGGCGCCAAGGCGAAGACTACGAAATCCAGACAGTGACGCCCTTCATGTTTGCGAATCAGCGGTTCTACTTCAAGAGCATCGCAAGGAGGCTAATCGCAAGTTGAGCGAAGTAGAAAACCCCGTCATAACAGTTCTGCGTCTCATCGAATCTCGAATAAGAGTTGTCAAGGATGACGGCGGCTTAGCCCGTATCCTTTGCTCTCAAGCTAACTATGACCGGGAACTGCTCAAAGACTACGACGCCCAAATCACCATCTCAAAGACCTCGGAGCCCTGCCAAGCGCAGAAACACACCTTAGACGGCAAACTAAGAAGGCGCATTTACTCCCTCCGAGCAACCGTAACTACCGTTGATAAGCCATCAAGCTCAGATGTCGGCAGAGTCCTGCGTGACAAAGTTCTTGAGCAGCTTCTGGTGATTGTTCCCGAAAACCGCAACCTACCCGGCAGAACAGTCTACAACTTTTACCCAATCGACTCGACGTCTACAACTCACAAGGTCTATGATGCGGCAGCCACAACCGAACCTGTGCCGTCTAATACAGTCTGGGCAGAATTGACTAATCCCGAGTATGCGAACCTTTGGGGAAGCGACGACCATAGGCACTCCAAAAGCGCAACTGGCAGTGGCGATTTTGCGTTTATGCTTTTCCGCTTCAAAATAGGTGTTAAAGCTGGAGAGAGCCGAAATGAAGCCAGACAGCAGTGTTTAAAGCGTGTAGTTTTGGCGTTTGAAGGTTTTGGGCTTGCTCCAGTGGGAAACGGCGTTACTCTAAAAGTTTGGGATAACTTGGCTGGCGCTTGGAGCCAATCACAAACTGGCGTTTCAGGCACAGATGAAACGCTGGCTATCACTCTAACGCCTAACCTCACTAGCTACGTCAACGATGATGGCTTCCTATACCTTATGGCAAGGACAACCAACCCATCAAATGGGGTCTCGCCTGCCACACTGTACTGCGATTTTGTGCAAGTAACCGTTGACGTGCGAGGCGTCACGTTCTGCGATGTTCATAGTTACCGAGACGTCGATGTAACCGAGGTTAAGCCGTTTCTCTACACTGAAGAAATCGTAATCGTGGCTTGGCTGTTCGAGTTAGTTGCCATTTCATAGTTACAGGTGAAAAACATGGTTGACACCTATCACTCAGATCAAGAAAAGTTCTACTATGTGCCGGAGGGCACCTTTGGAGTAGTTCCAGCTAGCCCAGCGCTGCTTGGGCACTCCTGCAGCAGTCTAGACGCAGACATAAACCCAAACAACATCAAAGTCTCAGGCACCGGTTCAATCGATCTGGTCGCATTAAAGCGGGGCTTAAGACAGCCGCTTCTGAAAATTAAGTATCCGATCCCATCGGATGCACCCATCAACTTTCTCCAGTACGTCAAGCAAGAACTCAACATCAGCTTATCCTTGCAAGTGCTCTACTACAAAGACATTTTCGCCACAGCAACCGACATCATAAGCCTAATCTACAAGGGCGCCAGATTCAACAAAGCCACTCTAACATGCGACATAGACGGCATCTTAGAATGCGAAGCCGAATTTCCAGCCCAAGACGTCGAAGTCACCACCGCAAAAATTACGGGAGCTTCATACACCGATTATGCCGGTGCCGTCTCTGGTAGTGAAAGCTATGTCAAAATCGGCGGTGTAACCTGCGAGCGCGTCACTTCTTGGAAACTGCAGATTGACAACTCTTGCAAACCTGTCCCAGTCATCCGTTCAGTTAACGGGCATTTGGCAAAGTACCTAACTTGGGGTAAACGGCTGCTGACAGGGGAACTCAATTTTGAGTTTGAAAGCAAACAGGAAGCCGACGACGTCTTAGCCGACACCGAGCAAACCAGTTTAGAATTCGGGTTAGGCGGAACCAACAAAGTGAGCGTAGAGCACACAAAATGGGAAGATTTCTCTTTGAGCGGCAAATCCGAGGACCTGATCTACGCTAAGGTGCCCTTCACGGCTAGAGGACCGTTAACAATTTCATAGGAGCAAAAACCATGCCAAAAAATGAAATCAGAATTTATGTGCAGACGATTGCTCTGATGAACCGTTTTACCAAACGGATTAGCCAGCTTCCTTTGGATTTACAGGAGGCTTTTTTGGCTGATTTGGAGACGGCGATAGAGGCACGTCTAAAAGTTTTAGAGATGGCACAAGCATGAAGCAAGAAACCTTAGAAATTGACAACCGATTCGGCGAAGAATACCAGGGCAAGTACGTTTTCAAAGAGATAACTTGGGCAAAACGCAACCGCATCATCCAAAAACACACCAAATACAACAAGCTGTCCGGTGACGTGGAGAGTAGCGATTTCATCTCCATACAAGCTGAAACCATCATGGCAAGCATGCATGGACAACCCCAAACCCACCCCATAACCATTGAAAAGCTGCTGGGCGAAGAAGACGGCATCCCCATCGAGCTTGGGGAACTCTTCTCTAAAGTAGCCAACAAGCTAAACGGCATGTCGCGGGAGGACCTGCGTTTTTTACTAGAGCAATTAGACGAGGAAAGCCGCACAGCACTCTTGTCGAGTTTAGGCTATGCCAAACCTTCGGATGGACACCAACCGAACTTGCCAAGCAGCCAGCCCGAACAATTCAGGAGTTCTGCCACATCTTGAACATAATGGACGAAATCGCTGAAGAAGAGAAACGGAAAGCGGAGCGCGAAGCAAAACGGCACTAGAAGTAACCTGCGACATACAAGGCGTAGAAGAATTCAAGGCAGCTATGCAAAGGCTAGATTCGGGCATGCAGCGTGAGGTCCACAGCTTTTTGGCTAGCTGGGCTGCCGACGTCAAAGCCGAAGCAATGCGCCTTGTTCCCGTCCGGACAGGTTATCTTCGAAGCACCATCTATGCGAAAATTCAGGAATGGGTAGCTGAAATTGGCGCAGTCGCCACCTACGCCCTAGCTGTCGAGCTAGGCACCAAATACATGCAGGCACAACCCTATCTTTACCCAGCAATCCAGCAGTACCTGCCACAACTCGAAGCAGTCATAACCTCAGCCATTGAGCAAGCTAAAGCGGAGGCGGGGCTATGAGTTTCCGCGAAATTGCCGTAACTATTCGGGCGGTTAATCGTGCAAGTAACGAGTTTGGCAGAATTAAAACTGACGCTGAAGCCTTGAGCGCTCGGATTAAGAGTTTGGGCGCTGCAATCGCTGGCATCGGCGCTTCGGGCATGGCTATTGGCTACATCGCTAACCAATTCGGATTACTTGATGACGCGCAAGCTAAGGTGTTCAACAGCGCCATGATGGTTGTCTCAGTCATGGGCACCTTCATGACTACCAGTGTGGGCGTGGCTGTTGCTCAGAAAGTGTATTCTGCCGCTTGTTGGGTCGCCACAGCTGCACAGAACGCCCTAAACATCAGTTACGGAACCTTCTTGGCTCTCACTGGTGTGGGTATCGCTGTTATAGCGGCTGCTGCGGTTGCAATGTACAGCTTTGCCAACAGCATGAACACGGCAACTTCAAGCATGCAGAACTTCAACTCCACAGCCAGCCAAACCACCACTGTTACACGGGGCATCGTGCGGTCTGGTGACATGGCAATCTATCGCCAAGGAGTCGAGGACACATGAGCGAACCAGCAGCGCCCTCCATAACTCTCTACTCAGGGGTAACAGGCGGCTCAATTAATCAGGCTGACATTCAGGAGCTAGCCGTGCACTTAGGCGGAACCGAGGAAGTCAGCAGTTTCGCCTATCGTCTCCAAAACTGGAACGGCAAATACAGCCCAAGCGGCTCTCCAATCGCGCTTGGCGAAGACGGCTATATCATGATGGGTCGAGGCGGCAACTGTCCCCAGCTCATCACCACACGAAACGAGAACATGAAGTTCCAATCAAACGCTACCGAACATTATGTTACTGTTTCGGGTCGTGACTGGGGCGAGCGGTTATTCCGCGAATACGTCACCGAAGGCTACGCCCTCATGAAAGGCGAGGAAATCGTCAAGCATCTGCTGGATTATCATTCGGGTCTGCCTCATGTAAGAGGCGCGGTTGAGCTGGTTGAAAACACCGACACAACCTTTACCCGCTTGGACTATGAGAATAAGCAGGCTTGGGAAATCCTAAAACAAATCGCACAGGACAGTGACAAAGCAGGCGCTATCGGATATGATTTCAGGGTTGCACCGGATGGTCGCTTTGAATTTTTCCACAGAGGCGCCAAAACAAGCTCCGTCAGCCTAACTGAACGGATTGAAGAGGCAGAAACGGAATCAGATATCCTCTCTGTAAGAAACAAAGTCACTATTTATGGCGCTGCCACAAAAAGCACACCTATAGACGTTGATGAAACGGTCGAAAGCCTCAACCCAGCCAGTGGTTACTGGACAGGATACGGCGGCTCCCTTTCCTTAGACGGAACTCGGAGATATGGTTCGGCTGCCTCAAGCATCAAGAACACCACGGGCGCTGCCTACAATGCCGTGAGCGTCTTCTATTTCACCGTAACCGTAAACGGCAATATGTACCCCAAACTGTTTTTGGCACTATTGCGAGATGACCTTGTTAAGTCTGATGGCTTCTTGGTAATCCTGCATGATTCCTCGTCACGGGTCTGTGGGCGTAACCTCTCAACCGTTAACAGCATAGCTGCAAGTAACGATTGGTCAACATTTCAACTTGATGTCGGCGTCGACCACGCAATAGATTGGGCGGCTCCGAGTGACTTTGATTGGGAGAACATCCGCACTGTTACCGTCACGGCCTATCTGGTTACTGCCGGCGTGAGTGGTCAAGTGTGGCATGGCCAACTCTACTTCACCGGTGCACGGTATAGCAATGTGCAAACCGATGCCGCAAGCATTGCCAGTTATGGCGAACGCCAATATGTTGACATCGTTGAGGACCTATACAGCGACAACGAATGCATGCTCAGAGCCAAATCAATACTGGCCTACAAAAAACAAGCCAAAACTTCGCTGGTCGTAAAAAGTACCCTAATCGATTATGGAACCTCGCCCATTCTGCCCGGTGATATGATTGCGGTAACTCTGCCAAACGAAAGCATCTCCGCTGTTAGCTTTCTTGTCAAAAGCGTAGACTATCACTTGTTGGCAGAAAACAACACGCTGGATGTTACTTTGAATCTTGGATATCAGAAGCAGCTGATGGCGGACTGGATTTATGCCTTGAGAGCCAGAACGGACGCCCTAAGCAATTACAAGGCAAGACGGTGACCTCAAAAATGAGTAAGCAAATCCTAAAACTCTTTGAAAACATTAAACCCGGCGACTTAATCGCCGTTGACTGGTGCGATGCATCGGTCGGTAAAAGCAGCGGCTCAGGTATGACTATTGATGTCCCAGTGAAAAGCTGGGGCATATTTGTCGGTTTAATCGGCGATAAAATTAAGCATATTGTGATTGCACAGAACAGTTTCCGCTATGCCGATGGCCTGTTCGATTTAGACTACACCGCAATCCCTATCGGTTGGGCACTTGGCGTAACGGTTTTGGTTAAAGAGCATATTCCAACCGATTCGGCTAGTAGGCTTGTTAACAGTTTCATGATGGGCGGGCATCGCTCCATGAATCGCCCAAGAACTTTTCGCAGAGCACTTGCGCAGCGGAGGTTGAGCATCGATGGCAGACCCTATTAAACGTGCCTTAACTCGCAGACGCTTTGAGCGAGGTCGCTTCATCGCAGAAGAGCCGCCCGCTAAGCTTGTGTTGGGCGTCAAATTCGCCATAGGCATGACGGCGTTTATGTCGGCTCTTGAGTTAGCGCATCTACTCATTTTGCATACTTGGAACGCTGAGATTTTTGCTTCAATTACCGGGCTAAGCGGCACGGTCATTGGGTTGTTTGTGGGGCAGAAGACATGACGAAGGGTAAACCTTGGCCTGCAGAAGATGAGAGTAAACTCCGAGATTGGTACCAGTCGGGGACTACTGAGCTTAGAGTCTTAGTGTTCAGTTTTGATGGTCGCTATACTGAAGAAGCCATACGGCAAAAGCTCCTAAAATTCGGTTTACTGAAAGAACAACAACAGCCGAAAAATTCCAATTGTTGTTGTTCTACCGAACTGACGCTTCCCCAAGAGTTGCCCAGCATCGAGGAGACACTCAAGATTCTTGCAGCCGCACTGGAGGCGCTAAAGACGCCGGGGCTGGATAAGGCTGAGGTTTTGCGCTTACGCGGCATAATCGCAGGTGTTAAGGTGTACCAGGAGCGGTTTGCGGAGTACGTTCACTATCGGGAAATGGAAGAGGAATTAATGGAGGCTAGACGGAAGTATGCGGAACTTCTCAAAAAGTCCCAGAGCAATGCATAAAGACCGACTCCTTGAGGAAAGGGCAGGGCTCCGTTCTGACATAGCGGCTGCTGAAGAGTTAGGTGAACGCAAGGTCGAAAGTCTAAGGAGCGACGTTAAGAGCTTCTTTGAACAAGTCTTCGGGTTCACTCCCTACCGCTACCAAATGGAACTTGCGGAGATGTTTGAGAAGAACCAGTTCACCGCGGTACGTTGGGCACGCCAAACAGGTAAGAGCTTTTCAGTTTCAGCATTGCTTCTCAAGTATGCCTGGGAGCATCCCGACAGCTACATAGCGATTGTTGGTCCAAGCTGGCGCCAAACCAAACTCAACATACGCCGCATGGGCGGTTTCTGTCGAAAACTTCCACAGCAGCCCGGCTTACACATCCAAAAAACAAGGATCACTCTGCCAAATGGCAGCATGATTGAAGCCTTCCCAAACAACCCCGATACAATCAGAGGCCCAACCTTCAAAGTAATCTGGATCGAAGAAGCAAATTTCGTTCCTAACGACGAAGAGCTCTATGATGCAATCCTGTTTACGCTTGGAACAACCAACGGCAAGTTAATCGCGACGTCAACGCCTTGGAATACGGATTCGCTTTTCTGGAAGATGTGCAACCACAAAGACTATTCTGATTTTGCACGGTCGCATGTTCGGTGGAGTGATGCCCTTGAACCTAATGGTCCGCTTAAGCCTGCTATTGTTGAGAAGATTAAGCGTCAGTTCGGGGATGATCCGCAACGTTGGCGTCGAGAAATGGAAGCCGAATGGGCGGAAGACGAAGACGTTTGGCTGGCTCAAAGCTTAATCGTTGCCTGCGTAGGTACGGTGAAGAATTGCGGCGAAGACCTCCAAGAGTTCAACCCTGAAGCTAGCTCTGAAGGCGACTTCTTTGCTGGACTCGACTTGGCACAAACCCGAGATTACTGCGTGCTCTCGGTGGTTGAGCGTCTAAACGATAAGCTCTTCCTTCGGCACCTAAAGATTTTCCAGCAACCCACACTCTACGCCCAAGTTCTCGGCTACCTTAAAGCGCTACAGGACCGATGGGGCGGCTTCCAAAAAATCAGAGTGGACTTCACCCGCGAAGGCCCAAGCATAATAGCAGACATGCAAACTGCAGGCATAGAGAACGCTGAGGGCGTCAACTTTAGTGTACCCAGAAAAAGCGAAATGGCAAGCCTATTGAAACAGCGCATGATGAACAAACAATTCTACTATCCACTACTCAACTGGGAACGACCGTATAGAGGCGACCTCTGCACCGAGCTAAACGTTGAACGCTATGACCTACGCAAGGACGGCGCCATAGGCTACTCGCACCCAAACGGCACCCACGACGACGTGTTTTGGAGTATCGCGCTAGCCGTGTTTGCTACCGT
The DNA here is from genome assembly GCA_026014735.1 of Candidatus Bathyarchaeota archaeon. Classification (NCBI taxonomy): domain Archaea; kingdom Thermoproteati; phylum Candidatus Bathyarchaeota; species Candidatus Bathyarchaeota archaeon. The sequence continues at coordinate 821,539 of JAOZHT010000002.1, read as the reverse complement.
ACAGATGGAACCCGAACCATTCCTAACGGTTATTCCAAGGTGACCAAGAAATGAGACGCCAAAGAGACTTTCGCATAAGGCAATTCCGCCGAATCTACGACCGGACGGAAGGTAAATTCACGTTTAACATTAGCTATGAAACTCACACTAAACCGACCCCTAGAAGCTTGGTTGTAGCAGAAGCCTTTGGATTGGGCATTGACGACGCTCAGCGGTTCAAGGTTCTGGATGCTGAGCTGAAGATTGGGCCACGAGACATCGTCTATATTACTGGAGATAGCGGCAGCGGAAAAAGTGTATTGCTACGTGCAATCAAGGCAGACTTGGGCGAGGAGGCTGTTGACCTATCAGATGTGGTTGTAGAGGCTGAAAAACCATTGATCGAAACTGTCGGAGGCACAGTCGAAGAAGGTTTAGAGCTGCTAAGCAAAGTCGGCTTAAACGATGCTTTTCTGTTCCTGCGCACATACAGCCAACTCAGCGACGGCCAACGGTACCGTTACCGAATTGCCAAACTAATCGAGAGCGGCAAGCAGTGGTGGCTCATGGATGAATTCGCCGCATGTCTGGACAGAGACACCGCTAAAATCATCGCCTACAACCTGCAAAAAATCGCCCGTCAACAAGGCAAAGCAGTCATAGCAGCGACAACCCATAGCGATCTCCAAGAGGACCTAAAACCTAGCGTTTTAGTCCGCAAACGGTTTGGGGAAGAAATCAAAATAGACTACTACCCAAACACTCCAGCGATCGAATGCAGCCTAATCCGAGAAATGCGGGTTGAAGAAGGTACTAGAGAAGACTGGCAAAAACTCAGCATCTTCCATTATCGCGGACATAAAGTTGCGGTTCCAAGAAAAATCTTTCGCCTAGTAAGATGCAATGAGCTATGCGGCGTCATAGTCTATAGTTACCCTCCACCAGCCTGTTATGGAAGACGAATGGTGCTGCCGAGAATGACTATTCAGGAAATGAATAAACAACTAAGCATAATCAACCGAGTGGTTATTCACCCAAAATACCGCACTGTAGGCTTAGGCGCCAAACTCATTCGTGAGACGATGCCGCTGGTCGGTCTCAGATATGTCGAGTTGATTGCCGTTATGGCGAAGTATAGTCCATTCGCTGAAAAGGCGGGCATGCAGAAAATAGCCCAACAGCAAACGGTAAAGGGCATTTCCAGTGTTTCTAAAGCGCTCTTAGAGTTAGGGTTTGATTCGCAACTTTTAGCCAGCGAACGGTATGTCATGGCAAAGCTTGAGAGCTTGCAACCGGCGCAGATCGATAAACTAAAAGAAGCTTTCATTAAAAACAGCCATACACGCTTTAGGAGGGAATTTGCGGCTAGCCGTCATCAGCCCTTTGGAAAAGTCGTCGATTATGTTAACTCTGTGCATAGAGCCGAATTGCCTGAATTGGGTAAACTAATAAAACTCGTGGGAATGCTAAATCAAACAAAAGTTTACCTTTTTTGGAGACGTCCTGATTAAGCTATAGTATTTGTGTTTTTCGATATATCTACATATCCTAATTGGCATAAAGCTTCATGAGCAATCTTTAGTGACTTAAAGGCCAATTCTTCAGAGAATTTGTATGTAGCTAGCAAATACTTAGGCGCTGACTCTGGTCGTTTTGTTAACCCTATTACTTTTCCTTTGTTCACCAAGTCATTTGCGAGGGGTTGGGAAAGGCTTTTAATCTCATCAAATTGAAAGTCCAAAGTATCTTTTCTTGCCGCCCATGAAAGATCAGGCAAATCGCCTAATTTACCATCGGCTACCGTTTTAAGTGCTTTAACAGTTTCCTTTCCCTTTACAGTATTTAGCTTATTACTAAACCTCTTTTCGATTTGCTGAGGTGCCAGCTTGGTTACTTTGCAAACCCATTTTTTAGCCTTGTCAGGATTTTCATAATAGCACTTCAACTGGCTATAGAGACTAAGCCAGTTGCCAGGATGCGCTGACATATTTCTCAAGTTGTTTAGGATACACAAGTTATCAGCAAGTGCCTTGTTAATCCATCGTTCTTCTGCTAATGCTATCGCTTCAAAAAGACCTAAACCACTTTTCCTTTTCGCGATTAACCGTTTCTTCTCTATTTCTAACTCTTGATCAAGCTTAATCAAAAGGGCATACTCAACAGCAAAAGAAGAATTCAAAATGCTATCTTCAAAAAAACCAGCTAAAAATTGCTGTTTTGCCCGTAGTAATTGTCCAACAGGTAAGTCTTTCCTGCTTAGTTGTGAATCCAATCTTTCTATACCGCTGGGTAATTCTGCTATGAATGAAACTCTTTTCAATCGCCTTTTTCTATTGCGTGCAAAATACTTTATTCTTTTAACTTCTGCCCTCGTGGACATAGCGCTTAGTATGTTTTCAAGAGTTTTTAAGACCTATCATCGACAAGATAAAAATAAAAAAATAAAGGATTAGTAGTCTTCTGGGAGCATTGCGGTGTATCTGCCAGTTTCGTTTTCGGCGATGAAGATACGTTGTTTTTGGCCATCAGGAAGTTCGATTCTGCCGCTGGCGAAGTAGTCGTCGGCAGGTTTTTTGCGGAAGATTATGGCTGCTTGGTTGAGTATGTCTTTGAGGTTTGGGATGTTGAGGGTGATTTCGACGTCGGGTTCTTTTGGGGGATTGAGGTAGCCTTTTTTGAGCAGGTTGGTGGTGACGTATTTGAGAAAGAAGGGTTTGGCGGGGTTTTTGGTTAAGATTCGATCTAGGTCGAATAGGATGCCGTCTTCTACTGCTTCTTGGCTAGTGTAGACGAAAACTAGGTCATTTAGTTTGGAGAAAGGTTCTTCGTGTTGGTTCATTGTTCATCGAAGAATTGTATCGTTTTTTGCATCTATTTTAAGACTGATTTAACCTATTTGGGGCATATTAGCCACCAAATACGTTTTTTGGACCTAAGAAATTATCTCTGCGATTTATCTTAAAAATTCTCAACTATTCAACCATTATCAGGAGGCTTTTTTGATGCTTTCACTTTATCAGTCTTCTTTTTTTGCCTAACATACTGATAATACACCAGGTCGAAAAGAGCTGACTTGAGCTTCTCTCTTAGTTTTTCGTTATCTACAATTCGTTTATAGAATTTCATATTGCTATTCAATAGCTTGGTCATTTCATCATCGAAATATCTGTTAAAAATGACCTTTACGTTTTCCTTGGAATTATGCTCAAGCTTCTTTTGTAAGTCCTTGTTTTTAAGCAGGTTTTCTTGGATGGTTCCCAGAAATACTCTGTCGTCTTCGTTGAAGTCTGTACCAAACGCATCATTAAGGGCACTGATTATTTTTGATAGTTTTTCTTTTATCTCAGGAGCGAATTTTCCAACGGTGGCAGAGATAGGCTTTAGTTCGCCATCAGAACTTAGCTTTATCTCTTTTTGCCCCTTGTTGACTATTTTATAGGATTCTATGTCAACGTCTTCTAGAACAGAGAAAGAGAGCGGATTGTTAATCGTGGGTAGCTTCTTCTGAAGGAACTTATTAAAGAGATACAGTTTCTCAAGGGCCAAGTCTGAGAAAGGAATAAGTTGCGACAAGAACCCGTACATGCTTTGATACCTGTTAAGGGTCTTCTTGAAGTCAACCTGATCCTTACCCCTCTTCTGTTTGAAAGATTCGACTATTGGATTTAGAATCGCATGTAGTTTAGGCTGGGAAACATTCCGTCTCCAGTTTGAAAAGAAGTTTTCGACATCCTTCATTTCAAATATTTGGTAATCAAGCAACTTATCCTGCAGTTCATAGAGCTTATGAGGGTCTGTAGCTTCCGAAAGATAAGTTACTTCATAGTATGGCTCGAACGACTTTTGAATTACCTCAGGTTTGTTAGCAAAATCTAAGACGAAGGTGTCACTTTTTCCCGGGTTGATTCGGTTTGCTCTACTCAGCGTCTGTACAGCAGTGATTCCATTAAGCATTTTATCAACATATAATGTATGAAGAAGAGGCTGGTCAAACCCTGTTTGGAACTTGTTCGCCACAATTAGGAGTTTATACTCGTCTGCCGAGAAAGCACTTTCTATAGTGGTCCTTGACGGCAGGTTGTTCATGGAGTCCTCTGTATACTCTTGCTCGTCATGCTTCACAACGCCAGTAAAAGCTACCAGCGCTTTTATTGGACAATTCTCCTCTTGTATGAGCTTGTCAAATGCTTTCTTGTAAAGAACCGCATGCAGTCTTGATCTGGTTACAATCATTGCCTTTGCTTTACCGTCTATCTTGTGAGCGCTTGAGTTCATGAAATGGTGTAGCATTATTTCGGTTTTTTTGGCGACTGCAACTGGGTTCTTTTCTACAAAATCTCTGAGAAGCTTCTTTGTTTTCTTCTCATCAAACTCCGGGTCATCTTTAATTTTCTTGAAGAGCTTGAAATAGGTCTCATAAGAGATGTAGTTTTGCAGAACATCCAGTATGAAGCCCTCCTCTATAGCTTGCTTCATAGTATAAAGGTGAAAAGGGAAAAGCTCCGGCTCTCCGTTTTCATTCAAGATTAGTTTGCCGTTCTTGTCAGCTTTGGGGCAACCGAACATCTCAAGTGTTTTGTTCTTTGGGGTAGCAGTGAATGCGAAAAAGCTAATGTTCTTCCTTGATTTTACCGCTTCTATTTCCTTTAGTAAATCCTCGTCTGACTTTTCCAAGTCGCCACTGTCCAATTTCTCAGCTTCATCCAAGCTGTTGGTCGTCAGAACACGCTTTAACGCCCTTGCATTAGCTCCTGCCTGCGAGGAATGGGCTTCATCGATTATAACGGCATACTTGCGATTTGGCAGTTCCTTAATTCCCTCAAGTATATGAGGAAATTTTTGGATAGTGGTAACAACTATATTATGTCCCATTTTTAGAGCTTCAAACAAGTCAGAGGAATGCTTCTTTTCGTCGATAACCTCAACCATTCCCTTAACTTTCTCAATCCCCTGCACTTGGTCTCTAAGTTGCTTATCTATGACCTTTCTGTCGGAAACAACAATGACCATATCATAGAGTCGGTTGTCTTCCTTGTCAAATTTGTTCACTAACCCGTGGGATAGCCAAGCGATGGTATTTGTCTTCCCGCTTCCCGCACTATGCTGAATTAGAAAATTCTGACCTATCTTTGGATCTTCTAAAAGCATGTTGACGCATTCAAACTGGTGATACCGGGGAAAAATGGGTTTTTCCTCACCCGTTTTAGCGTCTTTTTTCATGTAGATGAAATTAGAAATTAGTTTGGAGAGCTTGTTTATTTGAAGAATGTCGTTGTATAAATAGGCAGTCTTGTAATTGTCTGGCACCTCAGGGTTCTCCAAACCCTTGTTAAAGGGCAAGAACTCGGTCTTTGGCCCTGCAAGCTTTGTAGAGTAATATATTTTTTCGTCACTCATCGCAAAATGGACAAGCATTCTTTGAAATACTGTCTCCCTATGGTCTCTCGTTTCTTTATACTGTTTGATCGCTCTCTCCACACCTTGGGAGAATGTGTCCTTTAATTCTACAGAAAGAATAGGCAATCCATTAATGAAAAGTACTAGATCAATTCTGTTTCCCTTTTCTTTCTCTTGGTATTCAAGCTCATCAATAACCGAAAAGATGTTCTTATCGAACTTTTCAAACAGGTCGAGATTCTTGTTATTGTATGGCTTGGGGTAAAATAGTTTGAAGTCGCAGCCTGAGTCTTTGAATCCGCTCCTAAGAATATGAATCGTGCCCTTGCTGTCAAGCTCTTTAATAAGCCTAAAAAGGAATTTTTCTTCAGATTTACCGCCATATATTCTCTCGAATTTCATCCATTCTTTTTCTTGAGTGTCGTGAATAAATTTCAGAGTTAACTCTGGGTCGAGGCAAGAGTCCTTGTTAAAATTTAACGTAATTCTTTTCTGATAACCGGTTGAAACTAGGTGAGCAATAATGTCGTTTTGAAATCCTTTCTCGGAAGTATTGGGTGTCATGCTGTTGCCCCTTGAACGTTAACCTTTCCTGTAACCACATCATCGAGCAGAGATTCTCTATACTCATTCAACAATGCTATTGCTTTATTTAATTTATCAACTATTAGATTATAATGGTCGCTAATTTGACGTATTTTTTTAGCGATTTCTACTTGCTCTTCTCTTGGTGGTATGGGAAGATATATCTCGAAAAAATACTCGGGGTATAATCTCAGTCGTGAATCCCATATCCCTTTTGAGTTCGCTTTTACAATTGATATGAACTTTGGTGTTCTCACCAGCAGATCGCAGTAGGCAGGTAAAAGACTGTCATTTTTCATTCGATAAACGTTGTACGCTGGACTTACTATTCCCTTTTCTTTGGCGATTCCCATGGCACCCATCCATGCCCACATAGTGTTTATAACTAAATCATCTTTTTTGCATTTCTTGTAATTCTCAAAACTCTCTGCCAGAAACATAGTGACCTTCTTTTCTGACCTTCGAGTTACCCCAGTTATGTGAGAAACCGTTAACAATTCCTCATGACCATCGATAGACCTACTGTTAATCTCCGAAAACAGTAATTTTGCTTTAACTACTTTCCAATTTTCAGGTATACTTCCAATCCATACCACTCCTGAATCGATTAGCCTTGCTTGGGGGTCAAGCCCACTTGTTACTATGTGGTTTATTACAGCGATCCTTTTCTCATTTAGAAGCGAGATAAGCCGAGCATCTCTAGCGATGTTGTCGTCAATTTTTGTTGTTTGTAAATCAAGAAACCTCATGATATTGCGCTGCTCATCCTTAGAGGGTACCAGAAAAAAGGCGTTTAGAATCGGATAAGTGCTTATTCCGAAACGTGTTACCCCGTTGGCCTCAATTGTAAACTGATCGTTAATTTTTTTACTCTGAAACGACCTAAACAAGTAATCCCCTGTGATTTGCTTTTGGTCAGGCCTAACCAGCGCCAAATGGTACCCGCATACAACTTCTCGTAAATCTTCTGTAACCAATGCTGGGACTGCAATATCATCAGGCTCTTCGGAATCTTTTGTGATTATAACGTCATCTTTTCGCAGTCGAAGCTTGTTAATCTGTCCCAGAGATGCCGTTGCTTTCATGAATTTCAGTTTTGAGGTAATATGTTCATGCTTATACACGTCGTTATAATTGCACAGTAGTACCTCAGGCTCATTATCTCTAATTTTTTTGTCAACATTGCTAATCCTGACGTTTGAAATATGCTTCAGCCTTTTCACATGCCATTCTTGAGGTATCACATCAAACCATTCTATACCAGATTTCTTGTAGTTGGGATAAGGATTTAGTTTCATCGCCAGCCCCTGTCCTAAAACTCTTCATTCAAATGCTCTTGTATATCAGCAATAATTTGCTTGATTTCTTTATCTATTTCGTCCAGTGCTCTCGGGGCATTGTATTTATAGAAATATTTAGCAAAATTAATCTCATAGCCGATCTCATTTCTCGCTGTATCCATCCAAGCATCAGGATAGTAAGGTTTGACTTCTTTTTCGAAATATGCTTCTATGCTTTGCTTTAACGGAACCTTTTCTTGGTCGCGTAAGTTAGAGTCAGGCTGTCTTTTACCTTTGACAAGCACATATTCAGCGGTATCATCGTGCTCTGATAGGGCAATTATAATTGCAGTAATTAAATGAGAGTTTAAGTCAAATTCCTTGAGAACTGCTTTCACTTTTTCCTCAAACAGTCCCCAGGTTTTGTAAGTATTTGTACCTATTTTTCTCAGTGCAGCAATTATCGCTTTCTGGTGTTCCTTACCGCTCGTTTCCTCTTCAAGTTTTTGCTGAGCACTTTTACTGTTACTTTCAGCAAGCTTTGAAAAAGTTTGGATTGAATAAAGGTTTTCTAATCGTTCTTCTGATATACAGTAGTTAAGTCGCATAGGTCTCTCAACTACGACCCGTGTATAGCCAAATTCTTGATTATCCAGTATTTTGCTATTTTTACCATCAATAAAATCGGTGTAAAGAGAAATTATTCTATTGATATCATCTTCACCCACTTCATTTCTTTTATTGCCAAGGTTTCGTCTCATTCTTTTGAAAAATGAGGTAGCGTCGATAAGTTGAATTTTTCCAGTTCGCTCGACAGATTTTTGATTTGTTAAAATCCAAATATACGTGTTAATTCCGGTATTGTAAAACAATTGACTTGGAAGAGCAATTATTGCTTCAAGCCAATCGTTTTCTATTATCCATCTCCGGATGTTGCTCTCCCCGGAACCCACATCACCAGTGAACAATGGTGACCCGTTAGTAATCGCGGCGATACGTGATTTCTCCCCATTGATCTTCATTTTTGATATCATATGTTGAAGGAAAAGTAATTGACCGTCGTTGATTCTTGGTGTCCCAGCTCCGAATCTTCCTTCAAATCCTCTTTCCGTTTCTTTTAGGACGGGTTGCTCGTCCATCTCCCATTTCTTCCCGTATGGGGGGTTAGATATGATGTAGTCAAACTTCATTGTTGGAAATTGGTCTTTCGATAATGTACTTTTAGGGCCTTTAATGTTGTCGGAGTTCTCTCCCTTCATTAACATATCTGCCTTACAAATGGCGTAAATTTCGTCAAGAAGCTCCTGCCCAAATAGCGCAACATCCACGCTCTTATTCAACGAAAGAATATAGTTTTTAGCGCCAGTCAGCATTCCACCTGTACCGCATGCTGGGTCATAGACCGTTTTTACTAAGTTTTCACTTGTAAACTCGTCCTTATGCGGCTCGAACATCAGGTGGGTCATTAAATCTACAACTTCTCTTGGTGTGAAGTGGTCGCCTGCTTCTTCGTTTGATTGTTCTGAGAATTTTCTGACTAGTTCTTCAAATATCAGACCCATCTCTTGATTGGAAACCACATCTGGGTGCAAATCAACCTTTGTCTCGGAAAATTTCTTCACGAGTAAATACAAAAGGTCATTTTTAGATAATTGTGCGATGTGCCCTCTTATTTTAAATCCTGAATCGTCAAAAATATCTTGGACATTTTTACTAAAGCTGTCCAGATAATGAATGAGGTTTTGTTCGATATGCTCTGGGTCTTCAAGCAGTGTCTTAAAGTCATACTTTGAGTAGTTATAGAACGGGTGCTTAGATGTGGTTGTAAGCAGGTGTTCTAAGTTCTCAAACTCGTCCTTGTATTTATTGTAGGCTTGCAGGACATCGCTTTTAGTGTCAGCTAAGACACAGTCAAACCTCTTCAGCACAGTAAATGGGAGAATGACTTTTTGATACTCATTCCTCTTGTAAACGTGCCTGAGGAGGTCTGCAAGGTCCCAAATGAAGGTGACTTTCTCTTGGAAATTAGCCATATTAGCCCTATGGTATATACCGATGTAGATTTAACTATTTGCTGTCCGTTTTTTCGGAGATTAACCAATCTTGATAGTCTATTAGTCTGGAAGTTATCGATGATTCACAAGCTTTAAGTTACTGCAAAAATACATTAAAAGAAAAAATTAATAAGTGTTAGCTTTTAATTAAGGATAGACTTCTAATGTTAAAGACGATTGAAGACGAAGATGAGGTCGTCCGTTGGGCTTTTGCTGAAATAATAAATTATATGAAAACCAAGCATAGCAACTATTGGTTCAAGAAGAATTTTAAGCACTGGCATGTTCATAAAATTCTCTACAAGGTTTTTACCGAAACTGATATTCCGGTAACTATGAGTTGGTTTAGATATGGTTGCTTTGTTCACTCAACCCAATTAGCGGGGTTCCAAGACTTTAACGCTTTAAAAAACCGTTATTTAGCTAGTCCTAATCCGGAACGAATGCGTTCAAAAGTAGCAAAAATAGGTGTTGATATTAAACCAGCCATATCAACGATTAAGGAAGTAATTGATGAATTACCTCCGACAATGGATATCTACTTAGATTCTCTGTATGAAGATGCACCAAATAACTTAAGCGAAGTATACATATCCAAATTAGAGCTTTATAGAAAGCTCTCCAAGCCAAACCGCTACCCCTTTTCGGCATATGATAAATATCATAGCTGGTTGCAAGAAACAAGGAACCAAATATCGGTTTTTCAAATGGCGGCCTTTTCTCGGGAAGAATTTGAGGACTTAAACGATTTAGTAATCGATTACTTTTCAAGCTTGGAAGAAGCCCTCTTGAAAATCGATGCTATAAGTGGTCGTCAAGACAAAGTAATGAAAAAATGGTCCAATTGGATTTTTGAATCGGGCAATTTCTTTGATTGCTACATTTGGTTTCCATTTGCGATAGAAATTTCGGCTGAAACAGTAACTGGCCTTAGGAGAGTAGAAGAGAAAGCGAAACGCTTACGTAAAAAACCCTATCAAATTGTTGAATCCAAAGGTAAAGTCAATGAATACAAGAAAGCCATCCATGATGACAATTTAGATTTACCCTACAGTACATACTTCGCCAAAACTCATTCTACGACAAACAAGCGGATTATCGATTCAGTTTCTGAGATTGAAAGAATTTACGAAAAGAACCCACAGTGAACCGATGACTCGCTTCTTTATCGATAGTTGCATCTTTTTTGCGTTTGCCTACCCGGGGAAATGGACAGAACAAAGCAAGAGATTCTTTGGAAACGGGTATCATAAATATACAGGTCATCGTGTCAATGGGGAAATTGAAAGACGTCTTGCTAGGCGTAGGGAGCTTTATGTCAAAATGGCAAAGTTCCTGAAAGCTGGTGGTAAGCCTACAGACTTTGATACTGGTAGTACTAACAAGAATGACAGAAAACATTTTCAGGATTTGCTCTTAGACTTAGCGAAGCTAAAACCAACAGAAGTTTTAACTTATATGCGAGATAAAGATGCCCTGACTAGGAAGGGCCTTGCTGTTGCGTTTGGCTACGTTCAAAAACCCCTAATACCAATGTCAACAGATGTGATGTGTGAAGATATTGTTCAAGTCTCAGTAGACAATCGAGATGACGCCAAAATATTTGTTGACGCATATAATTGGGCTGAAACAAATGGGAAAGCAACCTTTGCAACATTAGATTTCCACGATTTCATAAGAAATCGTTCCCAGATTCACAAATCAGTTTGCCGCTATAAATCGCTAGCTTGCGTTGATGACTTACCGATAAAAATTTCACACCTCGGTGAAGTAGTTTAGCGTATTTTTAGTTTTTTGAGCTTCAAGCATAAGAGCATCTAGCATATTAGCAGTTAGTCGTTTTAGAGGCGCTCCAATTTTTTGCCGCTTCTTCTATGTACTCTTTGATTTCTTGAAGGAGACTTGATGAATATATTTGAAGATTAATTTTCATGGTTTTATCCTGAAATTGCACGATTAATGCTGAACCCTTGATTTGCGCTTTCTTAAAATTCTTTAAATGGTACAAAGCAGGGGGGCTGCCTTCAAGGTGGCCTGTTGGGTGAAAGCATAAAATGAGCCGATGGCTCGTTAGCCATCCAGAACCATTAGATAGTTTGAAAGTCAGAAATAGTGTCTCATTGGGTAAAAACAAGATTTCCATTGCTTAACACTGTTCAGAGCTTAAACCATCTGGTCTTCGTTTTCCAGTTTCTTTTTCTTCCTTTTCACTAATAGTTGCTGGGACAGCTGCTCGCTGTCAGTTTTTTGCTCCTTTTCATTGTCCTCAATCGCTAAGTCCTGCATAGGTAGCTTTTCTTGAATTATACAATCAACGCCCGTGCAAATTCCGCTATAGACATCGTTTATTTGCGATTGCAGCTTCTTTCTTTCCTTCCACAGTCTTGCATGCGCTCTTTCCTCGTTATCCTGTAAGTCAGCTGACTTCTGATAGACATCATGCAATTTTTCTACAGTTGAAGCAAACTCTGTGCTCCTAATGTAATCGTATAATTTTGACTCTTTGCTTTCCCGGTCTTTTTTGCTCTCTGACTGCTTTGAGATTTCTATGATAGCCCTGCGTATTTGCTTAACCACATCGACCAGTATGCATGGATGGCACAGCAGAACGCCGTCCTTCTCGCCGAACAAGCCGTTCTTTACATCTTTTTTAGGCAAGTTGCTGGAAACTATTATAACGTATTCAGTGCCGTGAACTTCCTTGTATTTTTTGGCCTTCTCGATATCTTTAGCAGTTACGCTTTCAGCCTGTTTATTGTCATAGACGATTGGCATCTCCAATGAAGCCGATTGTGTTCTTATTTTTTGTACAATATCGCCCATTGAGGTACCTCTTTTTTGTCGAGTGAAGAAATCTTGATCAAAAGCCTGTGTCAAATTGATGTAAAGGTCTATTTCTCCAACTTCACCCTTGAGTTCTGATTGGCTCTGCTGTAATTGCTTTCTTAGTTCATCAGTCTCTTGTTTAGCCCGCTTGAGGAGTAGGTCCCTTTCATTGACATCGTTCTGAAGTTTTTTGCGGTCGATATCAGCATCTGCTTTGCCTTTCTCGAATGCTATTTTTTCGAGTCTTGTTTGCTCTCGCTTAAGACTGCTAAGAAGCTTTTCTTTTTCTTGAATTTCTTTTTTACAGTCAGCTCTAATTTTCTTCTCTAATTCCACAAAGTTCTTCTGATTTTGCTTCCCTAGGCTATCGTAGGTCTTTTTCAATTCGTCTAGCTGTCGTTTGTAGCTACCTTCCATTTCAATTTTTAGGGTTTTTGATTGCTCCGAAAATGCAGTTTTCAAGTTATCGATTTCTTGCCTGTGAGATTTGTTAATCTGTTCTACTCTTTGGTCAAATTCTTGTTTAGCCTTCTTGTTCTCTTCACCATAAGTTTCTGAGACCTTCTTTCTTAACTCGGCGATTGCTTTATTGTATTCGTCACTTTCAAGAGAAGAATGACAAAGAGGACAAGTATACTCGGGAGGATTACTATTCAAAGCATATATCTCCAATAGACTGCAAATTGATTAGCGATAAGCTGGAATTGTATTGAACTTAACTTAAGCTTTATGAACGATTGCTAACTTTATTCAACCGTTATTTTCACTCGCCTCTCCCCTGTCTTGGAAGTACGAATTGACATATTGTTTTAAAAGCTAATCTTTTCCAAGATTACTAACCTGGAGAGCTGACAAGTGAAGACTCTGAAAATATCAGATCAATTTCATTCGGAATTAACAGCTATTGTTGGGCAATTAACTGCTAAATCAGGTGAAATCAAAACCTATGAAGATGCAATAGAAGCACTGCTACATCAGTCAGTGGTTATGCCGTTTGAACTGGTCCAAGAAATTGAGGTGTTCATAGCTAATAACAAGCAGTTAGGTTATTCTACTAAAGAAGAATTTCTAAGAGAAGCAGCCCGCTGGCTGATGAACCAGTTATCAAAAGAACAGTTTAAGGCCGCTGCTCAAACTACTGGTAAGCAAACGCAAACGGGAGCTGAGACGTATGGTTAAGCTCGGATTCTACATTGTTAAGAAGCATGGAAAGAAGGGGGCTCGTGAATATGAAGAAGTATGTATGCGTTTTCCTAAAGAGCTCCATGAGTTTTTGCGGTGTCTGCGTCATCGGCAACTTGAGATTAAAGCAACTAGAGAAGGAAACATAACCCACATCATGTTAATCGATAAGCAGCCTCAATGAGGCGCCCCGCCACACTTACCCTTTTGACCTGATATCCCGTTTCCTAGTATAGAAAAGTACCCGTCAAAACGTTTCTAGTCTAGAAATGCACCAATTAGACTTCGGCAAAATTCATTCTAAAGCTATCGGTGTCTTGTTATTTTTTACATAGACCTAGCAAAGTTGCTATTTAAAGGCGCCTTCTTGAATTTTACCTCAGGGCATTTCTAGACTAGAATTATTTTGCCTCAGACAAAACGACTTAAAATGCATGGGTTAATGTGATAGCCTAGTTCCGACGCCATCTATATTCCTTCCAAAGCTTTAGGGGGAGTAGTGAACTTTGGCGCGGAAGAAAAGTAAGGGTACACCGCTTAAGGTGTTTAGTGGAAAAGAGGCAACCCTAAACCGCGTCATACTGCTGATTCTTTTCTCGGGGCAGCTTTTAGCAAAATATGACTTGTTTCTGATAGTTAAGAGTGCGAAGGGTTTTAGGAATAAAGACGTTAAGACGATCTACAGACGGGTAGATGTGCTCGAAAGGGGTGGATGGATCGCCAAAGAGGGCGAAAAAGTCACTAAGCCCGGGTGGCCTTCAGAACTATACAAAATTACCCTTAAAGGAAAAGCCGCTTTGAAACTTGACCAGAAGAACATTGAAGAGTTTCTTGAGAACGCCACGGATGAGCAGCTTGCAGAGTTAATCGATTTGCTTTCCTGATTTTAGAGTGCTTTTTCGTAGATGAAGACGTAATATGTTTGGTTGTTTTGTGTGTGTTTGATAAATGCTGAGAATCCGTTTCTGTTCATGCCGTCTATGAATATTAGGCGTCGTTTGTTTGGTTCCATGCCGGTGACTTCGATGCATTCGGTTATTGGTTTCTCTTTTTTTTCGCTAATCTTAATCGCCTCGCCCGCTTTTTAGCGGTTTGTTAATACTTTCATTATTTTCATTATTTATATTATTTCCATTTCATTAACAATTAATATTGATTTTCATAAGTACAACGTGTGGTCTATTTGAAAATTCTAGCCGTGACCAATTTAACAAGCAGGTTCCAAACAACAGTTCCTAGCGAAGTAAGGGATAAACTTCAATTAACAGAAACAGACAGAGTTGTTTGGGTTTTAGACGGGGACAAAATCACTCTACAGAAGGCCTAATGGCTCACTTTTCGGAACCAATCCAAGGTAGCCTCCTTAACTGCTGTTTATATGTACGTTTTTTGACACTTGGCTTTGCGGCGCTTACAAAGCCATCATGGCTTTGCAGTGATAGATGCTTTTTATGCCTAGCCTGCAAGACGGTTTAGGTGACAATAAGTTGGTAAATTTAATTGAGGACTGGGATGTCCTTGAGGAATATGCTGGGGAAAAATTGGGTTTCTACCAGCTGCTTAGCAACGATGGAATCATTGAGATAAGAGTTCAAACCGGACGGATCGGCTTCAAAAAAGAGTTCACGGCTGGCAATGACCCGTTGCTAACTAAAATTTTGGATTTCTGCAAAAAACGCCGCTATATCCAAATCAGCGAAAACATGCGAGACGACCAATTCTTCAAGTAGGAAGCGGAGACCTTGAGGAGAAGGCTGAATCGCAAACGTTGCATTGTCTGCGGAAACCCAACTGCGGGTTTCTGTGGCTATGTTTTCTATGAGAGCGGCAGAACACAGCTCTCTGCTCCATTTTGCCAAGAACACTTAGAGAAGGCGCCGCAGTATGCAGTACCAGTCTTTGAGAACCAGGCAGCCCTCGACATATTCCAAAAAATGTTCCCAGTAACCTATCTGCAGGACGTCAAAGGCAAACCTATCCTCTTTTTTGGCAACCACAAAACTGTAAGTCTAAACTAGGCGGTGGGAGGGAATGGCTGAACTTACATCTAAGCCTTCTCCAGACGGCATATTTGGCACTAAAGCCGGTTCCAAATCTCGTAAGTCAGAGTCAGCAGACGGCTCTGCCGGCAGCAGCCCCCTAAACCCAACTTGCCCCAAATGTGGACCTAAAACTACGACTGTTTGGCGCGATGGAACCTACTCGCCGATGTTTGGAGAGCCTATCCAGCGTTGGCTTTGTCGTCGATGTGGTTTGCGTTTTAGTGATCCTGTAGGCGTTGAAACGGCAAAAAACCTGTTGAAAGATGACCTATCTATTGAAACGAAGAAATTAAAAAGCGATCTGGACATACTACCTTCTCGCCAAATATGCGCAGAGGAAGCGAAAAACTTGGTTGCAGAAATACAGCAAACTGTAATTCTGCGGAAAGAAACCTTTGACATCAACACAACACTTGCCAAATACGAGTGGTATCTACAGAAGGAAGGCTATCGACCATCAACAATACATGGACGCACAAGACTGCTAAAGATTCTTTGGCGACGCGAAGCAGACTTTTACGACCCAGAATCGGTGAAGACAATTATTTCAAAACAGAAATGGTGCGAAGGCAGAAAAGGCAATGCAGTCGACGCTTACAGCAATTATTTAACAATGGTTGGCGGAACATGGACAAGACCAATCTATACTGGCATTGCAAAGATACCGTTTGTTCCCAAAGAAACCGAAATCGATCAACTGATAGCAGGTTGCAGCCTTAAAGTCGGCGTATTCTTGCAGCTACTAAAAGAGACACGTGCTCGACCCGGGGAAATCTGGCATTGCGATGAGGACTATTTCGACTTTGAAACCAACACCGTAAACATTACGCCTGAAAAAAACAGTAACCCAAGAATCTTTAACATGAGCCAAAAGCTAGTTGGAATGCTACATAACCTACCACGATCATACGGAAAATACTATTTTGCCCCGCCAGAGATGGACCTTGATAGTTTCAGAATTAACTTTGAACGACAACGCACAAGCTTAGCCGCTAAACTCAATAATCCACGGCTAAAAAGAATCATGTTTAAGACGTTGCGAACTTGGGGTGGCACAATGGATTATCACCGCACCAAAGACGTAATCTACGTGATGAAACGGCTTGGCCACAAAAACATCAAAAATACGCTGATTTACATTCAACTCGAAGAGGCACTTTTCAAAGACGAAATAGACTACATCTCTAAGGTGGCAAAGACTGAGGCTGAAGCATGCGTTCTAATCGAGGCTGGCTTTGATTTCGTATGCGATTTTGACGGGCATAAACTGTTTAGGAAAAGGAAGTGCTAAAGAAATGACTACAAAAACTCAAAGACAAGACGCCCTACGAGAATACGGTAAAACACGAAATATAGTTCTGCTGCAGAAACGGCTCAGACACAAGAACATTAAATCAACGCTTAATTTACTGGTGCGGTCTGGTGCTCTTGAAAATGCTGGAGGACTTGTTTAGTGTTGTTTTCTAGGGTTATCGCCATTTGGACAAACCCCCTTCTATTTTCAACATTATGGTGCAGGGGGTGGGATTCGAACCCACGAACGCCTACGCGATAGGGTCCTAAGCCCTACTCCGTTGACCTGGCTTGGAGACCCCTGCACTTGTATGCGCGTATGGAGATAGTTCTGCCTCCTTTAATATTTATTTGCCGCCCCAACCCGCGGTTTAAAGCCTATATCTGATTGTTTTGCCGTTGAGATGAGGCATGTTGACCGCAAGCATTTTATTTATTATCGCATTTGTGTTGGGGGCAGAGACATAATTCGCCTTCGTAGCCTAGCCCGGTGGGGCGTTACCTTGGTAAGGTAATGGTCGCGGGTCCAAATCCCGCCGAAGGCTCCAACTCACCTCCGCCTGCTTTTCAAACCTCAACTGAAGCAGTATCTTCTATGCACATCTTCATATCTGGGTCATGGCCACCAAAAGAAAGAAAAATAGCCCCCAAAGAAAAGGCAATCAGTTGGAGCCGCAAAAACAGGAAGGGGTTTGCCCTTTACTGGACCAGTTCTACTCTGCGTTTGCCCCGCGCCATCGAGGAAGTGCGGACTTTACCGCTGACTTCCAAGTCCATAAGTAACTCGTTGAAGTCCTTAAAGCCCAGGTCCTCGTATTCGTCTTTGATTTGCTCGTAGAGGTCGTCGTCGGTCATGTCTCCTTTTTTCTGGAGAACCTCCAGTATATAGGAGAATGCTGGGCGGGTTTTCCATGTTTTCATCTGTGGCATCAAGCGGTCACTTCTGTTATGCAACTGGGGTTGCTGGCTTTTGTACTTGTCGGATTTGCTGCATGAAGCTCTTATACCACTTCTCCATATCCGGCGTAATCGAGGGGCCCATCTCCTTCATGGCATCTTGGAAATCCTTCATGTGGACTTCTCGGGCGTTCACGTCGTGGCGAAGACTATGCATGGCGGCTTCGCGGCACAGCGATTCGATGTCTGCGCCACTGTAGTACTTTGTCATCATTGCAAGCTGGTTTACGTCCACGTCGGGATTGATAGGCATGCCTTTGGTGTAGATTTTAAAGATCTGCAGTCGGCTTTTATCGTCTGGTTCAGGCACATATATGAGGCGGTCGAAGCGTCCGGGGCGGATAACCGCGGAGTCAACCATGTCGGGGCGATTGGTAGCTGCGATAACCACGATGTCTTGAAGGGTCGTTATCCCGTCCATCTCGGTGAGAAGTTGGCTGATGACGCGTTCAGAGACGCCACTGTCACTCATACCCATGCCGCGTCGAGGAGTCAGCGAATCGATTTCATCGAGGAATATCACTGCGGGCGCTGCCATGCGGGCTTTACGGAAGACTTCGCGGATTGCTTTTTCGGATTCACCGACCCATTTACTGAACACTTCAGGGCCTTTAATGGAGATAAAGTTGGCTTCGCTTTCCGTTGCAACTGCCCTTGCCAGCAGCGTTTTGCCGCAGCCCGGCGGACCATACATCAAGATGCCTTTTGGCGGACGGATGCCTAGGCGAGTGAACATCTCGGGGTTTTTAAGTGGCCACTCCACGGCTTCTTTGAGGTGCTGCTTAACATCATCTAATCCGCCTGCATCATCCCAGTGCACGGTGGAGACTTCAATGTAGACTTCACGCATAGCCGTCGGAGTTACTTCCTTGTAGGCGCCCACGAAATCATCCATGGTGACCTCCATCTTTTCAAGCACCGCGGGGGGTATACGTTCTTCCTCAAGGTTAATCTGGGGCAGATATCTGCGCAGCGCCTTCATGGCGGTTTCTCTGCTCAGCGCGGAGAGGTCGGCGCCAGTGTAGCCATGCGTCATGCCTGCAAGTTTCTTTAGGTCAACGTCTTGTCCTGTTTTTTGTTCTTCAGGGACGTCAACGCCGTGAAGCGGCATGCCGCGGGTGTGTATTTGCAGGACTTCATATCGCCCTTTTTTGTCAGGTACACTGATTTCTATTTCGCGGTCAAAGCGGCCTGGTCTACGTAGCGCGGGGTCAAGTGCTCCGGGGCGGTTAGTTGCGCCTATAACGATAACGTTGCCTCTGCCTGAAAGTCCATCCATCAAGGCTAAAAGCTGCGCGACGACGCGTCTTTCAACTTCACCGGTGACTTCCTCCCGTTTCGGAGCAATTGCATCGAGTTCATCCACGAAGATTATGCTGGGCGCGTTCTGCTGGGCCTGCTGGAATATCTCGCGTAGCCTCGCTTCGGATTCGCCGTAGAATTTGCTCATGATTTCCGGGCCGTTGATGCTGTAGAAGTTGGCTTCGGATTCGTTAGCCACTGCCCTTGCCAGCAACGTTTTGCCGCAGCCCGGCGGACCATGCAGCAGCACACCCTTTGGTGGCTCAATCCCGAGTCGCTGGAAAAGTTCGGGGTGGCGAAGCGGTAGCTCAACCATTTCTCGGACCCGCTGGATTTCCTCGTGGAGTCCACCGATGTCCTCGTAGGTTGTGCGGGGTAACCCTTTACCTTCGGGGGCGGGTTCGTTGAGGATGGTGAGGCGGGTTTCAGTTGTGACTTTGATGATGCCATGCGGCCGCGTTTTGGAAACCGTGAAGGGGATGGCATGTCCCAGCATCATAACCAATGTGGTGTCGCCCTCTACTAGGGTGCGTTCCATTAGGCGGTTCTTGACGAAGTTGGTGAAGTCCTCATCCACGTTAAGGCGCATATCCACCGGCGCAAGCGTCAACGACATGGCAGTTTTCACTTTAGCGGGGCGAACCACCACGTACTCGTTAATGGCTACGCCGCTGTTCTTACGGGTGAACCCGTCGATGCGGATGATGTCCCGGTTCTGGTCTTCGCTGTATGCTGGCCAAGCAATAGCGCTTGTGGTGCGTTTGTTTATGATTTCAATTACGTCTCCAGCGCTGATGCCTAATTTCTGCATGGTGCGTTGGTCGATGCGGGCGATTCCTCTGCCGACATCTCTTTGCCGTGCGTCTCCGACGCGCAGTTGAACTTCACTCATAGAATTTTTCTCCAGATAATTGTGTTACTCGAGGGTATGTGTTTGAGAATGGCGATTTATTGTATATAAACTTTAAAGCGTAGCACCAGAAACCTTCAGATGCTTGCTTAAGAAGAAAATGGTGGTTTTTGTATAAAAACCTGTTTAGTCTCGGCTTGTCCTGCGGATGTTGAAGCTCTGAGCTTGGCTGACCCCGGGGATTTTGCTTAGGGCAGTTTCGAATTCATCGACTAAGCCCATTTTGTCTTCGGGAAAACGAAGCTGAACCAGGAGCGCTTTAAGGCCGAATGCAACGTCTTCTGTTCCCCAGCCTTCAACTGAGCTATGCTCAGGGATTATGGCTTTGATTTTTTCTTTAAGGGGCTCAAAGTCCTCAACTATGTCTTCGGGGAAAACCTTGTAGACTACCAGAATTGCGCCCATGTTTTTTGCCTCTTATGGTCCTTGGAACCCGCATTTGGGGCATCGGTAGAGCCGACCGAACTTTCGGCATTTGCCGTCGCGTTTAATCTGGATTTCGCCGCAGTTGGGGCACAGGAACTTTGTGGATTCGCTGCCCGGTGGAATCGGTTTTCCGCAGCTTGTACATGTGACTAATGACAACTTCTCTGACATGACTGACACTTCTTTGCCGAAATATTGGTGGACTTCCTTATATCTGCTGTGCTTAAAAAAGAGGTTTAACCCCGCTTTGCCTGAATTCTGTCGCCCTGCGGCTCAGTTTGTTTTTTAAAAACCGAAACTTTGCATTGTTTTCTTCTTGCCAGGTCTTGAGTTCAGTTGTTTGACACGGTAGAGACTATATAACAAAATTTATATATATTTATGGAATGATAGATATCTTGCAGGTGCCCCATGTGAGCCTTAACTGGAAAAAATGGACAAAAAACGACCTCATCTTCGGAGTAATCCTACCCGTCGTCGCCGTATTCGTTATCGTATTGATTTCAAAACTCCAATCCCTAATCGGCGGAGAACCCGGCATAGTCCTCGGCCTCACAATGGAGATAACTGAACTTACCGTAATTGTAGGGGTGCCCTTAGCGCTTGGGTTGCTTTGGAATCAATGGGCAGGCGGCGCCTCAGGGTTTCTGATGGGCACCTTCTATGCGCTTTATTGGTCCGGCAGCTTCCATGGCGCGGCTGGCTCCGGCACAGTCCTGATAGCCTACATCCTAAGCCCAATGCTAATCGGTTACATGGCAGGCGCCCTCAACAAGCGCTCGGATGACTTCAAAAGAATCCTCATCGCAGGCACCATTGCAGCAGCAGTCGGCGGCATAGTGCTCTTCACCATATTCCAGATGTCACCAGCCAACGTCGTCACCGGAATCACTGGCTTTGCATTGACAGTTCTCGCTAGAATCCTCGCCGCAGTCTTAACGGCTATAGTGGTGAAGGTTTTCTTCTGGTACGGCATGGGCACACAGAAACAACCAAAAATCCCCTAATCCCCCTTTGAGGTGGGCGCCCCTTAACTCCGATTTTCTGCGACAAGAAAACATGTATCAACTACAGGGATGGGCGATGCTCTCTTTCAAATCCTGAAAAGGCTGGCGATAGCTGCCTTGATTATGAAGACGCCCTGGATTTTCTAAGGTTAAAAGCAGACGCGATCCGTGGCTCTCTTGGGTAGTTACAAACAGCCTCAACGTTTTCCCGAATTGACCTATTTTTGAAATTTAAATACCCTACCGCCTCTTTGTTTGCCAAGGGAGATAATAATGCCCAAATTTGTAGCGGTAGTTGGCGGCGATCATTCCGAAAATAAAGCTGTAATCCAAAAGTTAGTTTCGGTTCTCAAGAGCAGAGGCCATCATGTGGCTATGATCAAAGAAATGAAGAGCATAGAAGCATTAGGGATTCCTGAAGGTTCTGGGGAAACTATGGAATTTAGGGCGGCGAGTGAAGAAATCGTTGTTGCCTCACCGCTTGCTCAGACGGCCATGTTCATTAAAAAGAAACTATGCTTGAATGAGTTGGTTCCTTTCTTAGATGAAATGGATTATGTTCTCTTAGAGGGCTTTGATAAGGAGAAAGTCTTTGCAAAAATTATTGTTGCCAAAACCGCTTTGGAAGCCGCTTCTTTTTCAGATGGACTTGCCATTGCCATTTCCGGTTCAGTGGCAGAAACAAAAGATCAAACACAGGTATCTGCCTTTGAGATTCCTCTTTTTAATATCGAATGTCAAGCAGAAGAACTCGCCAACGTAGTTGAAGAAAAGGCATTTGTGATGTTGCCTAATCTTAAGAATTGTGCATTTTGTCACCCCGTCGGAGAATGTGGATACGTTACATGCTACGAGAACGCCAAAGCCATAGTTTCCGGTAAATCTAAAACAAAAGGCTGCCCGCTCACTGTAAAAGAGAAGTTCATCATAGAAGTAAACGGTGTTAAGGTCCCCTTGAAGGATTTCCCCCAGATGATCCTTCAAAACATGATACTGGGCATGCTCTCATCCCTGCATGGAACTGATGACGTAAAGACCGTAAAGATCGAAATAGAAAAGGAATAGGCCGCTTAGGATGGGTGTATTTCTATCACCGAACAGGTTGGTTGACGTTTAGATTAGCAAAAAACGCGATTATCCACCCCTTGATTTCGTCTCGTACCTGTCGAAATGCTGAAAGCCGCTCTTCTTCTGACCCTTCCGCTTCAGAGGGATCTTGAAAACCCTTCACAAAATAATCTTTGGTTTTGTGTAATTTCGCATTAATTATCAGTGGCCTACCCAGGGCTGTTACGGGCGATGAGCAGAGTGTACAGAGGACTTTGGCGCTGCTTTGGCAAACGGAGACTGCTAAATCGATTTCTGTTTCGCTGAATTCTTCTAAGCCTTTGGAGTGCTGCTTTGAGATGTCGATTCCTATTTCAGCTAGGGCTTTAATCGCTAAAGGATTAATTTTTGTTGGGTTTGTGCCTGCACTGAAAACCTCATATTTTTCTCCATAGATGTGTCTTAGGAGTCCTTCAGCCATCTGTGACCGAGCAGAATTGTGGGTGCAGATGAAAAGAATTTTTTGTTTCTTCATGGTTTCTGCTCGCCTCGTAAACTATCTATTACTTTGCGAGTTACCTCTTCGTTAGGATGAGATATGGCGCCTGCTGGACAAATATCTTCGCATCCTCGGCAGAAAACGACGCAGTGGTTTGGGTTAACGACTGTTCTTTTGTTGCCGTTGACTTCTTTTAGTTTGAAGGCGTGCGTGTGGCAGAACTCTATGCATTTGCCGCAGGTGGTGCATTTGGTGTAGTCTATTTTGGGGTCCCAGGGGATTTTGTTGCGGGGGATTCCTTGGTATGTGTTTTCTGGCATGTTTTTTCTCCTTGCAAAGATTATGTTCATAACAACTTTTAAATATTGTTATGAAGTTAATTTGTGTTGATAACTCATGTCAACCATCGATAACCAAAACCGCTTCAAATCCACAGTCTTCCACGCCCTCTCAGACCCAATCAGGCTAGAAATAATCGCCTACCTACGCGACGGCGAAAAATGCGTCTGCGAAATCGTCCCACACCTAAACCTCATCCAGCCCCTCGTCTCCCGCCACCTAAAAATTCTCAAGGACGCTGGCATAATTCGCTGCCGCAAAGATGGGACAAAACGAATGTACTCCATCGTGGACCAACGCATATTTGAAGTGGTCGATGCATTATCAGGCGAGTTAGTAAACACTTTAACAAAAGAAGCCTTTGAAAACGCTTTCTGCTGATAAGGTGACCCAAATGGCTTGCGAAGAAAAACCAGAGACGCTAAACTGGGTTAGCAAACTACTTGCGCTTTGGATCGCAATAGCCATCGTAATTGGGCTTGCACTAGGCAAATACTTCCCTGAATTCAGTGCAACCCTTCAAATCGGCATTCCTATTGGTCTTTTCTTTATGATTTATCCAGCCATGACTAAAATCGAGATCGGCGAGCTCAAGCAGGCCGTCAAGAGTCCAAAGCAAACCTCCATTATCGTTTTTTTCAATTACCTGATAAATCCCTTTCTACTCTTTGCCTTGGGCTATCTCTTCTTTGAGGTCATCTTTCCCTCTTTGGGTTTAATTGATCTTCAAACGGCAAGGTACCTGTGGACTGGACTGATTTTGCTGGGTGTGGCCCCCTGTATTGCCATGGTGCTTGTTTGGACTGACCTCTGCAAGGGAAATGGGCCGTTGGGAATTGTTCTTATGGCGTGGAACTCCATTATCCAGATAATCGCCACGCCGCTGTTCATCGCCGTATTGGTGGGCACTTACATAAGCATCGACATAGTCACGATTGGCGAAAGCATACTCCTCTATCTGGGGTTGCCTCTGCTGCTGGGTGCCATAACAAGAAGGGAAGTTATCAAGCACAAATCCCAGCAGTGGCTCAACAAAAAACTCATACCCTACTTTGACACGCTACAGCTCTTGGCGCTGCTGGCAACGATGGTGGTCATGTTTGCTTTAAGAGGTGGTGTAATCATCGATAACCCCTCCATTGTCTGGCAGATGGCTATCCCCGTCACTTTGTTCTTCTTTCTGCTCTTTAACGTCGTATACTTTACCACCCGCCGCATGGGCTACAATTACCAGGACTCCTCAACCATGGCATTCCACAGCACGGGGCGCAACTTCGAGTTAGCCATTGCGATAGCGCTGACAGCTTTTGCATCAATGCCCATGGTTGCCGTGTCAACGGTGGTTGGACCACTTATCGAAATTCCTGTTATGCTCACCTTGGTATCTATCGCATTAAGACGGCGCAAAAAGCTGTCAGGTACCAATGGTCAAAGCGATAACCAAAAGAGATGAATCATATGGAAAAAGATGTGAAGAAAATCGTTAAAAATGCCTACGGAAAAATCGCCGTGAACACAGGCAACTCCTGTTGCCAATGCGGCTGCGGCGCGCTTGACGAGGCAACCAAGAAGAAAATCTCAGGCAGCATCGGCTACAGCGATGAAGAAATGAACGCTGTTCCCGAGGCGAATCTTGGCTTAGGCTGCGGCAACCCAACTGCCTTTGGCAGCCTCCGAGAGGGCGATGTGGTGCTTGATTTGGGCAGCGGCGCAGGCTTTGACTGCTTCTTGGCTTCCAGAAAAGTCGGGGAAGCAGGCAGGGTCATCGGGTTAGATATGACTGAAGCGATGGTTGTTAAGGCAAGGCGGCTTGCCAAGCAGCATGGCTACGGAAACGTCGAGTTTCGGCTTGGCGACATAGAAAACATGCCCCTTGAAGATGGCTCAATCGATGTTATAATCAGCAACTGCGTCATTAACCTTGCACCCGACAAAGCCAAAGTCTTCAGCGAAGCCCATCGTGTGCTGCGCAGCGGCGGCAGAATGTATGTTTCCGACATTGTTTTGCTGGGGCAGCTAAGCGATGAGCAGCTTGAAGATGAGGGGCTGCTCTGCGGCTGTGTCTCTGGCGCGATGCATAGGGATGATTACTTGGCTAAGATTAAGGCGGCAGGTTTCAAGGTTAACATCCTCGGGGAAGACAGGGAAATCAGCGAGTTGCAGTATAATGGTTTGCCCCTTGAAAGCATAAAGATAGAGGCAACAAAACAGTAACGGTTAGACGCTTGTCTCTGTTGCTTGCACCTATCTACCCCCCCTCTATTTATAGAGACATAGCTGCGGGCGTCTGCTGCTCCACCACTACCTCCCTCCCCTTATATAAAGGCGGAACCGTGCAGAAAGCCAAGTCTTAGCAGCCAACAGATAAACCTCTCCAATGATTGGTGAATATTTTCCGTGTCAATCAGAACATAGGGTACACTGGACTCTGACTAGGCAAGCAGGCAATCTGCCCCCCAAAGCCACATTGATTGGCGATTCACTAAAGATTTAAAGCGCTAACACGCCCCTTAATCATAGGTGCCATCGTTGTCTGAAGTCGAAGTCATATTAAGACAGGAATCAGGCGTTAAGGATCATGAATCTCGTTCTCCTCCATCTTTCGGGTTGAAAGCAGGTGCATTCGCCGAGTTGGGAACGCTGATTTTAACCAATAAGCGGCTTGTATACATCTCAAAAGGCAGCGCTTCACATGCGCTTGCATGGGGAGTCGGCGGCGTCTTTGCAGCTCAAGCGGTAAAGAGCTCAGTGTCCAAGGCAGAACTCGACGAGTTCGCAACCCGTGAAGGCAGCTACTATATTCCCCTTGAAAACTTAACTTTCGTTGAAGCAGGTAAAAAGATGGGTGAATCATACATCCATGTTGACTGCACTGGAACCAGCAAACCCGTACACGCCTATGTCGTAGGCGGCGGCAACAGCAACCAAGAATGGGTCGCAGCTATTAATCAAGCAAAGGCAAACATGCAAAACGCGCCCTCTTTAGCAAAAGCAGCTCCCCCTACGCAATCAGCTTCCGCAGCTTTCTCTCAGGGGAATTGCCCACAGTGCAGAGCAGCAAACGATCAGACCTCAAAATTCTGTACCTCATGCGGAGCCCCACTAACACAAACCGCAGAGACGCCGCTGCCTCCTCCGCCTCCACCGCCGCCAACCTCAACGCCGACGTGCCCCTCCTGCAGAAGCCCAATCCGCTATATCCAGCAGTATCAACGTTGGTACTGTGACAACGAAAAAAAGTATGTTTAGCGGTGGTCTCCTAAAGGCAAAACCGGCCTGCAGCCATCCTTCTCTTCCATAGCATTACCTGAGCTTATCCGTTAGGGTTTTATATGCAGCACATAGCATAACACTGGAAAAGAAGAGATTGGCTATGTCTGATACTGGTGTTACCGTTAAGAAGAATGTTGATTTCAGCGAATGGTACGTTGAAGTTGTCCTTAAAGCCGAGTTAGCTGATTACGCGCCTGTAAAGGGCTGCATGATTATCCGCCCCGACGCCTACGCGGTCTGGGAAAAAATCCAAGCCGTCGTCAACGAAAAAATCAAGGCAACAGGGCACCGAAACACCTACTTCCCCATGTTCATCCCCGAAGCCTTCCTTAAAAAGGAAGCCGAGCACTTTGAGGGGTTCACTCCAGAAGTCGCGTGGATAACCGTTGGCGGCGAGACGCCTCTGGATGAGCGGTTGGCGGTGCGTCCCACCAGCGAAACCATCATGTACGCGATGTTTAGCAAGTGGATACGCAGCTGGCGCGACCTGCCGCTGAAGATCAACCAGTGGTGCAACATCGTAAGATGGGAAACCAAAGCCACCAAACTGTTTCTGCGCACACGCGAGTTCCTCTGGCAGGAAGGCCACACCGCACACGCCACCGCCGAGGAAGCCGAAGCCGAAGTCATGTGGGCACTGAACATGTACCGCGACATGATAGAGAATTACCTCGCCATACCCGTGCTCATCGGCACCAAGAGCGAGAGCGAAAAATTCGCAGGCGCCCTCTACACCACAGCGCTGGAATCCATTATGCCTGACGGCAAGGCACTGCAGATGGGCACCAGCCACAACTTGGGCCAGCACTTCGCCAAGGTCTTCGACGTGAAATACATCGGCGAAGACAAAGCTGACCATTATGTGTGGCAGACCAGCTGGGGCATCACCACGCGCTTGATTGGCGCCATGATTATGATCCACGGCGACGACAAAGGCCTCATTATGCCGCCTAAAGTGGCGCCTGTTCAGGTGGTCATCGTGCCCATCCCATTCAAGGGGCTGGAGGCAGAAGCCATCGCCGCCAAAACCAAACAAATCCAAGCAGACCTCACCGCAAGCGGCATCAGCGTTTTCCTCGACGACCGCGGCGAATACACGCCGGGCTGGAAATTTAACCAGTGGGAACTCAAAGGCGTCCCGCTTCGTGTCGAGGTGGGCCCCCGAGACGTCAAAAACGGGCAGGTGGTTATGGTTCGCCGCGACACCGGACAGAAAGCCTTCGTGAAGGACGCCGATATACTCGCAACCGCCCAAAGCCTGCTCCAGCAAATACAGGATAACCTGCTATTGAAAGCCCGCGCTGTTTTAGCTGACAAAACCAGCGTTGCCTCAAACTATGAGGAATTCAAGGCGGTGGTTGAAGGCAAAGGCGGCTTTGTCAAGGCAGCATGGTGCGGCAGCCCAGAGTGCGAAGCAAAAATTAAAGACGAGACCTGCGCAACCATCCGCATTCGGCCCTTCCAGAAAGAGGTTCCAACATCTGGCTGTGTGCATTGCGGGAAGGAAGCCAAAGAAGTCGTGTACTTCGCAAGGTCCTATTAGGCGGCTTGTGTCCGCTTTTTTCTTTTTTACGAAGCTGTATATGCTTCCTCTGCGTTGTTTTGCCTTGATTAAAAGGGTGTTCGGGTGCTCGAACGGAAGTGTTCGGCGAATAGAGCTAAGAGCGGTTTAGACGATACAGCGTGTGGTGAAAAAATGAAAAAATCACTCTCAATGATCCTAATCGCGGTTTTAGCCTTCGGCATCGGCATCGCATACGCAGCGCCAATGCTGATTGTACCCAACATCCAGCCTTACCCCACTGTTGCAGAGGGAACCAAAGCTGGCTTCAGCGTCGACGTCGTCTACGCAAACTTTGACCTTAACGCTTCAAACG
Organism: Candidatus Bathyarchaeota archaeon; assembly: GCA_026014735.1. Classification (NCBI taxonomy): domain Archaea; kingdom Thermoproteati; phylum Candidatus Bathyarchaeota; species Candidatus Bathyarchaeota archaeon. Next base: position 793,264 of record JAOZHT010000002.1, on the reverse strand, counting down.
CAGAATACCCAGACCCGGTAACCTACAATGTCGTCCTTAACGTTACGAATTTATCCGATGAAGCAGCAACCATCTACGAGCTTGGCTTTGCAGCCGCACAAGACATCTCCGTGCAGGACTCCATCTTAGGCGGCACCATCTATGATAACGGCTTACGCTCCAGCAATCCTTTCGGTTCACACAGACAATTCGGCGGAATAATCGACGGAGTCTACCTTGACGGCGAATGGGTGAACATCACCTGGATTCCCAACACCTACTATGAAGATGCGAACGGAACACTAATTGAAGTGGGCTACCCCGAGTGCTTATTTGGCATCACCTCGGCTTCCTGGAACAACGTTACTTTCCAAGGACCCCTAAACCCACATGAAATTGAATCCTTCAGCGGCGACCACACAATCAACGCCACAATCCCCGACCTCCCAGACAACGCAAGCGACACAGGCATCTGGTTTGAGGGCGTACCCATCACAGAATATTACGACCAAAGCGGCAACCACATCCTCACAATGATGTACATCAACGGAGCCTGGGTTGACGTAACCGGCAGAGTAACAGTTGAAAAGACCCAACCAATGACTGCAGCATCCAACCTACTCGTAGATTTGGCATTAACCATCCAGCAGCTTCCATACAGAAACATGAACGCAACCGTTGGTCCCATAACAGCGTTACCCACATGGGGCGACTGGGGCTGCGGTAGAGCACTCAAATGGATACCTGGCGCTTGGGGCAGCCAAGTGTTTGGTCCGCATGAGTCAAGACTCATCATGTTTAACAGCACCCAATCCGCATACAGCAATGGCCTCACAGCGCTCGCATCGGGAAAGCTTGCATTGTACGCTTCAGTCTCAAACTACATCACTAACTGGCCAGTCAACGGCACCTTCTACGACACGCTCTCAACCGCCACCCAAGTCAAAGAGCTAACCTTCGACAAGACAGCAACCGGCTACCTATACAATTCCATCCTAGGCGACGGCGAAACCTTCCAGCAGGGAAACTCACCCATAGAAGTAACCATTGCACCGAGGATAGAGCCGTGACCAACATAGCCGCAGAAGACCTCGAAGGCACCACGCTTAACGTATACACCTACATCGTCAAAGAAGGCAAATCCGTAGGGCCCCGCGAAGTAATGCGCGCCACCAACCTCACCAGCCCCAGCATCGCACACTGGCACCTGCAGAAACTCGAAGGCTTAGGCTTACTGACAAAAACCCAATACGGGGAATACGCAGTCAAGGAGAAAGTCAACGTCAGCGGACACCTCTGGGTCGGCAGAACATTGGTGCCGCGGCTTATCTTCTACTCCTTCTTTTTTATGGGCATCCTCATCATCGAAATGGGGCTCCTAGCGTACCCGCTAATCGTGGAGGGACAGGCACCCAGCATCTACCTCTATTACCTCATCTCCCCCACCGCAATCGCAACCGTGCTGTTTATGGCAGAGGGCATGTGGCTATCCAAGAAAATCCATAACGAAAAGAAAAGGGCAACGGCAACCAAGTAACCCTCCTAAATTTTTTTTTCTTGGAAAAATAATTCGGTTGCGAGAATGTTAAAAAATTTTAACAAACAAAAAAAGGGAAAAATGGGGTTTGACAGCTGATTTTAGTGTCTTCTGCTCACTAGGACTGCCAGTATTACGCCAACTATCACGATGGCGGCGATTATTCCGATGACTGCGGCTAGGAAGTAGGTGTCGGCTATGCCTTCCTGTGGCGGCGCGGTCGGGGAAGCTGTGGTTGATGGCGAGGCAATGTTGAATGCGGTGACGGCATGTGACGGCCAATATGAGTCTGAGCCGGCGAAGCTTGCGTATGCGGTGTAGGCGCCTTCGATGTCAGGAGTCCAGACGTAGCTATAGAATCCGTCGAGGTCAGTGGTGACGTTGCCGATTTCGCGGTAGTTACCGTTTGCATCCACAACGCTTAAGACAACTGGGACGCCGGTTGCGTTGGTTGGCCGAGGCTTCTGCATGTAAATGTATTCCATCCAGATGTTTTGGCTTATGTCGTTGACTGCGGCGACGCCTTCGGGGAATCGGGTGGCAACCTCGTTTTCTCGTGTTCCAGGGGAGGTGTCGATTACTTTGCCTTCCAGGAGCACGGCGTTGCCCATAGCGGAGGATTTAGGTCCAGCTGAAATGGTGGTTGCACTCGAGCCCTTGCCGACCACGTACATGTTGTTGTCATAGTAGTTGTAGTAGGATAGGTAGCCGTCAGCAAGAACCGCTGTGGAGCCGCCTTGCCCGCCTGTTTGGCCTGACCAGCCCATCAGAGTCCAGATTTCCGCTCCGGTGGTTGCGTTTAAGCAGTAGACTTTGTTGCCTCTGTAGAGGGGCGCGTTGGGTGAGTGCTCGTTGTTGAAAGCGTAGACTTTGCCCTCAGCGATTGCAGATATGAAGATGGGACGTAGACCCCAAGCTGTTTCAAGACCGCTGTTGGTGTTGTTGTAGCGCCAAAGAAGGCTGCCGTCTGCGGTGCTGTAGCAGAAGAGTTCGCCACCAAAGCCCTGCACGTAGATGTTGCCGTATGCTGTTACGCCTCTGGGTCCACCGCCTTCGCCGCTGCCGAAGAACTGCAGACTGCGGAAGTTAGTGTCGGTTGGTCCCCATGCCTCGGCGCCTGTATCTAAGTTGAAGCCTCTCCACTGCATGTATTCGACATCGTTCATTGTCCAGACACGGTTCACTGGGTCGGTGGGTCCTAATCTGAGAGTCAAGTTGCCGCCTTCGGGTGCCGCGTAGCTCTTCACCCACTTCAGCGCCGCCACCGCTCCATTGGAGGAGTTAAGGTTTAGCGCCCACATGGTGAAGGGATTGTCGGTGAATCTTGCGCCAACTCCGGGAGCCAAGTTGCTGCTTCTGCCAAGCAAAATATCGCCAGGTAACACTGAGAAGATGGCGGGTGCAGTTGAACCAGTTATGTCTCCAGTGAAAGTATAGTTCCACGAGTAAGCGGTGCTTCCGTTGATGACGTTGCCTACGGGTCGCCAGCTGTTGATGTTGTATCCTGTGCCGATGGCTAGAAGCGCCTGAGTGCTGTTCCAAAGCGCCAGCCAGCCTACCTTGGAGGTGGTGTTGTAGCCGAGTACATAGCGGACAAGTTCGCCTTGGGTAGTGTACACGTCTGTGCCTGTGGGAATGTTGGTTAGGTTGTACATCCATTTTCCAGTGAATCCATCAATGGCTTGCCAAACAGTGTATGCAGCGGCGCCGGTGCCGACGGTTGAGCTCTGCCAGAGTACGCCTCCGACGACTCCATGCTGGTTAGGCGATTCGAAGTCCAGCAGCTGAGCAAAGGAGGGGGCTGCAATCAAAGTTGAGGTGGTTGCTGAGTTGTTGACGTATGCGTTAAGGTCACTTCGGTACCAGATCTGTTCGCCTGTGAGTAGGTTGTAGCATGCGTATCCTCCACCGTTGCCAGAGTGGCCCAGTGGCAACTGAACAAAGATCATGCCGTTCATTATGATGGTGTTTTGGAATCTGCCCTCGTATGATCCGCCGGAGTATTCTGTTACGTCTGGGATAGCTGATGTGCCCCCTACGACGCCGCCATATTCGAGTGGTTTGGTCCACAGGACATGTGCGCTGTTTGGTGCGGCGCCGTCTCTTTGCCAAAGGTTATAGTTTATCGACATCTGGAAGGTGCCAAAGTAGTTGCCTCGCAGCCATTGAGATGCAATAGTGGCCCAATTTAGGTTCTGTCCCTCTATGGGGCGTGACCAGTACTCGGTTGGCAGCGGATACACTGTGATTGGCTGTATTGGTTCCTCTTGTACAGTCAAGGTTATGGTTTTTGATGCTGGCCCGTAAGTGTCGTTTTCATAGATGGCGTTGGTTCCTAGACCACTAACATAGTAGGGGGAAGTTGGTTTGTCATTCCATCGGTAGACTTGCCCGCCGTAGGTGAATGTGATTGTGTAGTTGCCGACTTGATCGGGCACATAAGAGATGGATTGAACGTTTGTCGTGTCGTCCACAACGTCCCAATGCATTGTCTCCACGGTTCCGTCGGGTGCAGTGATGGTTAAGGTGTAGTTTTCTCGTCTGATGTTATTTGTTACCATAGAGCCGGGCAAAGAAACATCGATCCACATAGAGATGTAGACATTTTGGTTCACACCGACAGGGTCAGGTGCAGCGAAAAGGTAAGCGTAACTGTTGATGCGCCAGGGGGGAGTGTGAGCTTCAACGGGAGGTAGAAGCACTATTGAAGATGCAATTATCGTTGTTAAAAAAGCCATGGAAAAAGCTGATTTTAAAATCTTTTGCATTTGAATTCTTCCTAAAAATTTCTCTAATAAAAGAGAGTGACCCTTTGTATTTATCCATTTCTGCTCAACGATTAACGGTATCGTCTACGAGCCTATGCAGCATTATCGGTGGCTAAAACAAGCAAGCGGCAGAATAAGAAGCCAAATACCACTCGGGGGTCAATGTTGATGGTCTGTAATTAAGCGGTTAGGTTAGGAACCTTTATTTTTTGGGGTATGCACCTGTTTTGGTTACAGGTAACGCACTTTGGCTCCCATTAAAGTCACGAACCGCGCAGCAAACATCGAGTATGCCATACGCGATGTCATTGTGCATACGCAGGAACTCATCAAGAAAGGCAGAAAAATCTATTACCTAAACATCGGCGACCCGGCAGCCTTCGACTTTAAAACGCCGCCGAGCCTCAAGGAGGCATTGTGCCACGCCATCGCCAAAGAAGACAACTACTACAGCCCCAGCGAAGGGTTGCCTGAACTGCGACAGGCTGTGGCGAACAAAGAAAAGAAAGTTAACAACGTCGACATCACAGCCGACGACGTACTGGTCACCGAGGGCATCTCAGAGGGCATCGAGATGCTGCTTGGCGCCATCGTCGAGCGGGGAGACGAAATCCTCTTTCCGGGCCCCACCTATCCCCCGTATAGCAGCTACACCAAGTTCTTCGACGGCACCCCCGTCAGCTACCAAACCATCGAAGAGGAAGGCTGGCAGCCTAACATCGATGACCTCCGAAGCAAAATCACGCCGCGCACCCGAGCCATCGTCATAATAAACCCCAACAACCCCACGGGCGCCGTTTATGGCCGCAAAACCGTCAAGGAAATCCTTGACGTCGCAGGCGAATATGACCTGCCAGTGCTCAGCGACGAAATCTATGATCAACTTACCTACGAGAAGGATTTTGTCAGCGCCGCAGAAGTAACCAAGGATGTGCCCGTGGTGGGTCTCAATGGCTTCTCGAAGGTTTACCAGATGACTGGGTGGCGGCTGGGCTACATGTACTTTAAAGGCGAGGGTAAAGCGTTCCGGGCGCTCAAAGACGGCGTGGAGAAGCAATGCCGCATCCGCATCTGCGCCAACACCCCCGTGCAGATCGCCGCGACCGCCGCGCTTAATGGACCCCAGGATTTTGTCAAAGACATCGTTGACCGTTTGCGCCAGAGACGCGACTTCAGCTATAAGCGCCTAAACGAAATCGAGGGCATAAGCACCACCCGACCTGAAGGCGCATTCTACATCTTCCCCAAAATTGCAGATGTTGGCGCCAGATGGAAAACCGACAAGGACTTCGTGGTGGAGCTGCTTAAAGCCACAGGCGTGCTTATCGTGAATGGCTCAGGCTTCGATGCGGTCTACGGTAAGGGACACGCACGCATCGTGTTTCTGCCGCCCATTGATGTGCTAACCGAAGCCTATGATGCACTGGAAAATTTCATGAAAAAGAAGTAGAAACCGCAGCGGCAAGCTACGGCTTACTTTTTTAGATTTTTGTTCCGTTAGCTGGATCTTCGATTATTTTGTGGAACTCAGCCATCAGCCGCTTGGTGACTGAGCCGGGTTTGCCGTCGCCGATTACGCGTTTGTTGACTTCTCGGATTGGCACCACTTCCATGGCGGTTCCCGTGAAGAAGGCTTCGTCGGCGGTGAATATCATAAAGGGCGTAAGGTTGGTGGCCGTGACTTTGATTTTGAGTTTCTCGCAGAGTGCAATTATGGCGTCTGAGGTGATGCCTTCCAAGGCGCCGGTGCTGCTGGGCGGGGTGAGGACTTGATCGCCTTTGACGATGAAGACGTTTTCGCCGACTCCCTCCGCGACTAAGCCGCTGCCGGGTTCAAGACAGATGGCTTCGTCGGCTCCGTATGCGTTGGCTTCGATTTTGCCAAGCACGCTGTTAAGGTAGTTGAGGGATTTAACTTCGTGGGTCGTCGCGTCAACGGGGTTTCTGCGGACCCAAGTGAACACGGCTGTGACGCCGACTTCTTTGGCGTTGCCTGCTTTGATGTTTATTGAGTCAGCGATAATGATTACGCTGGATTTGGGGCATTTACGGGGATCCAGCCCGAGGTCGCCGACGCCGCGTGAAACGACGAGGCGGATGTAGCTGTCTTTCATGCCGTTTCTGCGCAGGGTCTCAACGACTGCTTCTACCATCTGCTCTTTGGACAGGGGGATGTTTAGCATTATGGCGTGGGCGCTTCGGTATAGGCGGTCTATGTGTTCTTTAAGTTTGAACACGTAGCCGTTGTAGGCGCGGATTCCCTCGAACACGCCGTCGCCGTAGAGGAACCCGTGGTCATAGACGCTGATTTTGGCTTCTGATTTTGGGAAGTATTTGCCGTCTATGTAGATTTGCAATTCGTTGCTCATTTGTTTATTCCTTCTTGGATTGCTTTTTCATATTGTCCAATCGTACATATACATTATCTCTGCGATACATACGATTCATTTAGGCAGGTTTTATTTAGCCGTGGAACTGCGGACGCTTAGAGAGGTACATGGGCAGCGGCAGCGGCTTAAAGGGTTTGCCAAAGGTTTTCTCTGACACCTTCTCAACCAGCTGATGCACCGAGAGCGCTTCCTGTTTACCACGCACTTCGCGGTCACGCACCGAAAGCAACCCCGACTCAACTTCTTTCTCCCCCACCACCACGGTGTAGGGCACCCATTCCTGCTCTGCTTCACGGATTTTCTTCTGAAGCGTCGAGGCTGAGTCATCGATGTCCACGCGGATGCAGTGCTGGGCGATTTCTTTTGCGATTTCCCCTACTTTGTCGAGGAACTTGTCGGATATTGGAATCAGCCGCACCTGAGTTGGCGATAGCCAAAGCGGCAGCATAGGCGCTTTCCCCGTCATCTGCTCGCGGTAAGCCTTCTCAAGGAGCGCGTATATGTCTCGTTCGATGGCGCCGCTTGGGCTGCAATGAAGAATCAGCGGGTACTGCTTTTCGCCTTTCTCGTCCACGTAGGTTATGCCGTAGCGTTTAGCGTTTTCCACGTCGATTTGGTCAGTGCTGAGCGCAGCGGCTTTGTCCTGGTTGTCCACGAAGTTTAGGTCCCATTTCAGGGCGAAGTAGAAGAAGCGTTCATTCCACACTTCAGCGAGAATGGGTTTGCCGAATTTCGCCACCAAGCCAGTGATGAAGTCTTTGTTTTCAGCGTAGAAGTCCTTGGTGAAGCGCATCGCGATTTCATAGTCGTCTTTTACCAAGCCAATGCTGTCTAGCACGCTCAGGCACAGGTCAAAGCGCACCATGAACTCCTTCTTTGCCTGCTCAAGGTCCGTGCAGAAGGCATGGCAATCCGGCATCGTGAAGGCGCGGAGCCGCTTAAGCCCCACGACTTCGCCGCTTTTTTCCCGGCGGAAACTGTAGCGGGTAAGCTCGTAGAGTTTAACAGGCATCTGCTTGTAGCTGAACTGGGCGTCATGAGCCATCAAGAACTGCCCAAAGCAGGCGGCGAACCGCAGAAACAGCTCTTTATCCTCAGATTTAAGCACGTATTGGCGGGCGGGGAAGCGGTTAAGGTAGCTGGAGAGGCTGGGGTGGTTGAAGTCATACATGATGGGGGTTTCGACTTCCATTCCGCCGTATTCTGCCACGCGTGCGCTCACGTACTGCTCAAGCAGCGATTTCATCATGCGTCCTTTGGGGTACCAGCGGATGTTGCCGGGGTCGCTTCCGGGTTCATAATCAGCGATTTCGAGGCGCTTCATGAGTGGAACATGCGGTGGCATCGCTGTGACTGCGCGGGTTTTCTTTATTTCGTAGTTGCTGAATTTCTGGAGGTTGCCATGTCCCTTGAACTTGAATTCCTCAACGGGCACAAGTGAGCCGTCGGTTTGCAGGACATGCCAGTAGGATTTCATGGTGTCCTCGGCTTTAAGCGCCGCAGAAACGGGTTCCTCCTCTTTTTTGCCTTCGCAGGGCACCTGAGCCTGCGCTGATGCGGCTGCTTGGGGAGCGTAGCTGCGTGCCATCTCAGCCAGCGGATGACCTTTAATGGAGATGGTGAATTGCTTGTTCCAGCCGAAGGGTGCGCGGTATGTTTCTATGCCCTTCTGCTTGGCGTAGGCTTCCATGTCTTTGATTATGGCGAGAGCCTGTGAGGGCTGGGAGAGGTTGCTGCTGAGGTGCGCGAAGGGGTAAATGAGGATGCGGTTAACTTTGAGTTTGCCTAGAAAAGCGCGTGCGTCATCGATGGCTTTCTGCGCCAGCGAGGCGTTGTCTCCTTCCTCGACGGCGATGAAGAGCACCACGACTTCTTCAACTCGGGTTTCCTCTTTGGAGGCTTCCTCAGCGATGTTGATTTCTTTCTCTATGGGTTTGAAGTTGATGTAGTTAGAGTGAAGTTGCAAAATCCGCATAGAATAATCTGCCTCTTAACCATAGCGCCATTTGTCAAGGGTCTTTTCTTTCTTGCTTTTCTTCTTGTATTCCTTGTAGTGTTCCTTGCAGAGATACGCACGTTTATCGTTGCCAGCCTTCATGCCGGCTGCTTTCACTTTATCCGCGGATAAGGAGCGGAGTGCTTCTGCGCCGCAGACGCTGCATTTTTCGCCTTTCTCTATGCGACCCAAACAAATCACGTCTCAAACTATCAGTGTTTAACTACGCTGTTATATGGCTATTGCTTAAGTTCCTTTTCGTAGAGTAGATTGGCTCTGCGGTAAACCTCCTCTTTGCTGCCAAAGTAGGTTGAGCCAATGCCTTCCACCACCAATGAAGCAGCTGCGGAGCCCACTGATGCGCACCAGAGCGTCTCTTTCTGGCGCAGATACTCAGCAAGGAAGGCGCCGATGAAAACATCTCCTGCCCCAGTGGGATCCACCACTACCTGCGAGGGGCATGCCGCGACGTTGTATTGTGCGCCACCCAACGAGAGCACCGATCCCTTCGCGCCCATGGTGACGATGACTGTTTCTACCCCGATGTCATGGAGGACGCGGATGGCGGGTTTGAGTTCGCTTTCGCCTGTGAGGGTGAAGATTTCGTTTTGGGAGGACTTGAAGATGTTGATTAAACCAAAAATTTCGTTATCCACCATTGCGCCGTCATGGACGTTTCCTTGCTCGTCGAAACATCGGGTCATTCCCTGCGGATCTAAGCAGAGTGTGTCTGCGCAGGCTTTGAGTTGCATGGCGACTTCGAGGCTGATTTCGTTGGCTATGGGAGCCAGGTGGATTGCTTTGGCGCGGAAGCCCCTTGGGATGTCCTCTGCGTTTAGGGGTGCGCCTTTGCTTTTGAGTTTAAGGGTGCGTTCGGCAAAATCCACGCCGTAGGTTAGTTCATAGGCTGTTGTGGCTTCCTCGGGGTGGAAGGTGACGGCGGATACGTCGATGCCTTCCTGCTGTAGCCACCACAGGTACGCTTGGGGGAAGCCTGAGCCGACTCTGCTGATGACGCTTGCGGATGCGTCGAGATGTTTGGCGGCGAAGGCAGTGTATGCTGCTGCTCCACCTAAAACTGTGAAGGGGGCTTTGCGGGTTGGCAGCACCAGGGTGTCAACTGAGAAATGCCCCACCACTGCCAGATCCGATGGTTGCGCTGCCATGTTTGCTCCTCTGGCTCAATATTTTGGTTTAGCCTATTAAGGATTAGCCCACACCAGAAGCTGCCGTATCTGCCCAGGTTGCATATTTGGCGCTGAATGCTGGCTGGGAAGGTTTTAATACATTTACTGCGGCTTTTGTTTTGGCTATGGCATTAGCCGTGGCAGACGCCAGAACCGCAGCCAAAGGGATGCTGATAATGCCTACCGCAAAAATGGATGGTAAAGCATGAAGTGGATTGAGTTTGCTCTCTTGGCGGCGGGTGCGGTGGTAGGCGCGTTTCTGCGGTACCGCATGGTGGAGTCTCCTGTGGCGTTCTATGGGTTACCCCTGAATGTTTTGGTGGTTAACGTTTTGGGCAGCTTTATTTTGGGGGTGTTCTCGGTGCTGTCGGTGGCGTTTAATTTGGATGCGAAATACACGTTGTTTGCAGCGGTGGGTTTCTGCGGCTCCTTCACCACGATGTCCTCGTTTGCGCTGGAAACCACCAATCTGCTGGAGAGCAACCGTTTAATGCTGATGGCACTCAATATCCTAGCAAACGTCGGCTTGTCGCTTGGCGCCTTGGTCGGCGGCAGATTGCTGGGCGACGCCGTGATGGAGAGGCTGATTCGTTGAGGCAGAAAATGTGGGATTTAACGATTCGCATCAAACGCAACGATGAAGTAGGCGGCAAACGGCTTCAGGACCTGATTATGGATTTTCTGCGCAAGGCAGGCGTAGAGGGCGCGACGGTTTGGACGGGTGTGAATGGCTTTGGCAAACGGGGCAAATCCACTTTGCGTCTTGAAGGAGTCACGGTGAATATGCCTCTGATCATCGAGGTTGTGGACCAAGAGGAGAAGCTGGAGCCGCTGCTATCTGAGCTTAAGCAAATCGTGGGCGACGACGGCTTAGTCACCATACAGGAAACCTACGTCATCTAACTGTTGCTCTGCCACCTCTACCCCCCCTCTATATATAGGGTAGACGAATGCGGGCTTGTTGACCCATCCTCTGATTGCATGCACAGCAGAGGCAGCTTTTCCCCTGCACCTGCAGGCTGCTATTGGCTGCTGGCATGCATCTGCCGCGCGAGTTAGCCGCTGCCGCCTCTACTGTTTGCCTTCTTGCTCTGCAACAAAATAAACACAACTGCAACCAGCACAGCCACGGCGGCAACCGACACCACCGTGCAAACCATCCACAAATCGGTCCCCTCTAAACCGTTCGTTTGAAAATGGGGCGCCATGGAAGTCGAGGGGTCTGCAAAGTCAGCTAGCACGTTTGGTAACGGGTAGTTTATCGTCTCTCCAAGGGCTACGGTTTGGGGGCTGCTCCAGCCGCTTTCTGTTCCATTAAACACCCATCCGCTAAAGGGAATCAGGGGATTATGGCTGGCGGTGCCTATTAGGGCTTGAACCTGGAAATCCACTGTGCCGCCCGCGGTAACCTCGATTTGGTAGTTGGGTTTTTGGTCATAGGGCAATAGGAAATCTGCCCTTGAATCCATGTTTATGCCCACTGAAATCACGGTTTGGGCTTCATCTTGGCTTGGGAAACGGTAGCTTCCAGCATAGTTTAGGGGAATCCAGTTTTGGTCAGAGAAGTGCCCTCTGTACCGAAGGGCATACTGGAGCCCGCTGACCAGATTGTAGCCGCCTTCTTGCTGGACATCATAGTGCTGATTTATGATGGTGAAGTCCGCGGTTACCCATTCTATGTGACTGCCCGGGTTGGTTACGGGTTGACCAGTGTAGGGGTCGGTGGAGGTTGTAGCGGCGGTGTCGTAGGTGTGGTTGACCAGTTTAAGGGTGAAGGCTGGAACTGAAGGCGTCACCGTTGCCTCCGCGGGGAGCATGGAGAAAGTGGAGGCTGCTAAGAAGGTTAGGAGAATGCTGGACAGGAGCAAAGAGGAACTCTTCTTAGCAGCGTTCATAGTTAAAGGTGGATTTAGATGGGGATTTATGGGTTCTTGTATAGGTTTCTTGACAAAGCTTAGTCTACATTTCTTGACAAACCCGCCTAGCTGTTAAATACATGGGTACCGTTGAATCTTGCCAGCTAACCTTGCCACTATAGCTATCTGCAGCGCCAAATAGACACGCAAAAGAGGGTAGAACCCCGCGATAGTATTCAAGTTCCTTACGACCAAAAAAGGATTTAGCGGCTGTTTAGTTGGTTATTTTTGACGGCTGGGCTGTTTCCTTTTTTCTTTTTTGCAAAAGTCCAACTATGACTAAGACGACACCTAAAACCAAAACTGCCCCGATAACAATCAACTGTGAAAAATAGGAAAATGCCCTCCATAGTGAGGCGTAATTTTCATCATACAAAGGAGTAGATACTTGACGTAGGGCATCCATTACTCGCCCCGAATCAGCCCAAACCCTCACTGTTATGGCATTAGTGTAGTCAGGGTAGGTTTTATCAAGAGGAACCTGCACGACCCAGCAGGGAAAAAGCGTTTTGGGGTCCCGCAGAGCTGTCGCTAAACTTGCTGTGGAACCATTACTAATTTCTAAGCCGCTTACAACGGCAGATTCAGTTGCACCCAGGGGCGCCTTGTAGCTATAACCTTTAACATAATTTTCTGCAATGTCGATTGCCTGCTCCTCTGAAATACTTATTGAAGAATCTCCTATTTGGTAGAGTGATCGGGTGTCTGAAAAAAAGATTTCATGCATGTTTTCTCTTCCTTCTTCAAAAAATAAGTCAACTCCTGTATAGTCAGCCCCATTAACGTGATGGTACCAGTCAAATGACTGCCGAGTATAGGAATTGAGAAAATGCTGCCATGTTCCATTTCTTCCAACAAACAACAAGTTACTCGAAATCACAATTGAACTGTTCGCGGATCCAACATTAAGTGACATTTGCTCGACTTCTGGGTCATCAGTCCAAACGTAGTAGTTATGAAGGATGCTTTGTGCCTTTTCCGAGTTGTTGCTTAAGCTGCTGTTGGCAAATAAAATTTTTCCATAACAGAACAAATCGCAGTAAACGAGGTTGCCATCGACCACTATGACCCTTGCTTCAACAGGTCCTTGCTCATTACTTTGAAGCTCATACTCTAGGTATTCAGTAGACTGACCGGCTAAAGGTGTCGACATCTTGTCTGGAGCAATAGAGGTTTGATCGTAAAATGAGGAAAGTACTGGAGTATACGTTTTCAGGTCAAGCCCAATTGTGTCATTAAAGAAAGATACTGCCTTTGCTTGACTGCTTAAGTTGGGAGCCACAGCAGCCTGCTTGGTCATGTAGTATGGCACAGCTGGAATTGGCTTGTCAATATTAACTTGTGAGGTAAGGGGGTAACGGTCAAAAAAACTAAAATCCGGAGCGATAACATCATAATTTGTAAATATTATCTTTGGCACTGTTCCAATGCCCAAGTTGTCTTTTTCTTCTGTGTAGTCGCTCCAGTAGTTGCCACTTACACCGTTGTCCCAAGGCAAAATTTGGCTCTGCGCAGGTCTTCCGCGATTACTGATTGTTCCATCGTCAAGCTCTTCTGTGTTGTTAATGAAGTTGTTGCTGTAAATCATTTGGTTCCACGCTTGAGCAATAAGAACAACGGCGCTTTTGGTGCAGTTTTCGATAATGTTTTGAACAACTAGATTACCGGAGTCGTAGAAACAAAGGCCGTGTTGGTTATTGACTATTTTGTTTCCTGCAATATAGTTTAGTCCGCCCGGTCCAATCAAGATTGCGCCAGCATTGTTTTCGATGTCGTTTCCAATTATAATGTAATATTGAGCGTAGATTTTTAGGGCGTAATCGCTACATCCCTTAATAACGCAGTTTTCCACCGTGTTATTATCATAAACGCCCAAAACGCCACATTTCCAATCAACCAACCTAAAATTTTGAACAGTAACATTTTCGCATTCTAACTCTACTGCAACAGCGCTTCCATCACCGATTATAGTGTACCCTTTGCCGTCGAGGATTATGTTGCTTGATTTTACATCTATTGGGCTGCTCAGGTCGGAGGTTAAGGTATAGAGGCTGCCGTTTCGATTTAGCGGTGCCGATGGGGGGTTAATGCTTCCGTCTGGGTTAATGGTTATTGGTTGTGCGGTAGCTGGGGAAGCGATCGGGAAAGCGGCTAGAGTAAACAAAATTGTTATTGCCAGCAGGATCGATGAGGTTTTTCTCAACTTACTCCCTACTATGAGTAGATTTTTATTTAAATATAAGATTTTGGGAAACTTAATGTTTAAAAAAGATTCTGATAAAAGGAAGAAAAGAATTATTGGAGCAGCAGGATCGCTTTGGCTAAGTCGCCGTCGGCTTCTATGAGTGCCTCTTTGGCTTTCTCGAGGCTCTTGCCGGTTTGGTCCGCGACGAGCTGCACGTCCTCCTCGCTGAAGCTGGGCTTGGCTGCTGCACCAGATGTCCGCGCCGAGGGCGCCTGCTCGCTGACTTGTCCGCCGATAACCTGATACATCTTTTGTCCCTGAACCGCCAGAATCGCCACTTCGGGCTCGTCGATGACGATGTCTTTGCTGGAGGTTCGGATGATGACTTGCTGCACGTCGGGCACGCTATCCATGTTCATGCCCATCCGCTGCATCATGCGTTTCTGCTCACGGGGATTCATGCGTTTATGCAATCGAGTTCACCATACCACCTTATTCTACGCTACGGCTTGATATACTTAACTTTCGGTGCTGCCATGCCGTGTTTTGACGGCGACGCCGGTTTTGAAGGCGCGGATTTCCTCGGCGGAGAGCAAGGCGCGTCCAACCGCCAGCACCTGCCTGTTCTCGTCTACTGAGATGACTTCGTCTTTGGCGCGGACCTCCTCGTCCACCGCCACCACATGCACCGCGAACACGTCGCCTCCCCTTGCAATGTAGGGGGCTACGTCGTTTTTTACCGTGACAAAGCATTTAGCTTCCGAAACCTCTGCGGCCAGGGTCTTTGCGGCTTTGACACTAAGGGAGAGCCGCCCATCGGTGGGGCGCAACGTAGCCAGCCGCTCGCCAGCGAGGTTAATGTAGCGGATTCTGCCGGTCCGAGGCGACAGCACAATCTCTATGTCCTCGGGGAACAGTTTAGCGCCTACGCCCTTGCCGAATTGGTAGTCTGCGATGCAGCGGACCCGTTGTTTTTCGTTCTCCATCCATTCACCATGGCTACAGTTGAGGTTAATTCGACAAGTATAAACAGTACAACATTATAAACTCACTGAAAGGTGAACATTCCCCATGCGATGCGAAGTCTGCGGACGAAAAATCCACTCTGAACCCGTACGGGCAGTTATCGAAGGCGCCGCCCTAACAGTTTGTGTTGAATGCAGCAAACACGGCAGAGTCCTCTACCCCGGCGAAGAAGCACCAGCCACCGTTGCTAGCCCCACCAAATCCTACGCGCATATCCCCCTAATCATGAAGAAGCCCCCGGTTGCCCAGGTACAAATCAGCCAGGAAGTCGTTGAGGACTACGCCCAAAAAATCCGTCAAGCCAGAGAAAAACTGGGGCTATCCCATGAGGATTTAGGCAAAAAAATCAACGAGAAAGCCTCGCTGCTTCGCCACATCGAAACCGGCAAGGTCGCCCCCAACAATTCCCTTGCGGCGCGGCTGGAGCATGTTTTGAAAATCAAGTTGATGGTTCCGATTGCCGACGAGAAAGTCACAACTGCACCCTCTAAATCTGGTGGCGGTGGCTTAACTTTGGGAGACCTCATTGAGATGGGCAAGAATAATGAGGAGGCCTCCGGTAAACGAAAGCCATCTTAGTGCAGCGGCGTTTGAATCGTGAAGAATCCACCTTAGAGGAGCTTAAGAGCCTCGCGTTGTCCGCGGGCTACGAAATCGTCGGAGTCATGGAGCAGACAAGGCGCCCCGATGCACGCTACCAAATCGGCGCGGGCAAAGTCGAGGAACTCGCAGCGATGGTTGAGCAAGCAGGCGCGGACAAAGTCATCTTTGACAATGCCCTGCGGACAAGGCAGACCTACAACCTCGCCAAAGCCACCCACGTCGAAGTCATCGACCGCTTCCAACTTATCCTTGAACTCTTCAACAGACGCGCCACCACCACAGAGGCGCAGATGCAGATTCAGCTTGCCACGCTTAAAAACGAACTTAAACATGCCCGAGAGAAAGTGCGGCTCTCCCGGGGCAGCGAGCAGCCGGGTTTCATGGGCCTTGGCGTTTACGAAGCAGACGTGTACAGGGACGCCATAAAACGGCAGGTTCAAACAATCCTCAAAAAACTTGTTCATATCCGAGAGAAACGGGTGCTGCAGCGGGAACGCCGCACGGAACTGGGTTTTCTAACGATTTCGCTGGCGGGCTACACTAGCTCGGGTAAAAGCACCCTTTTCAACTCCTTAGCGATGGAGACAGCGCAGGTTGATAAGAGCCTCTTCACCACGCTTTCCACCCAGACCCGCATGATAGAGTTCAGTAACCGCCGCTTCCTCTTAACTGACACCGTGGGATTCATCGACCGCCTCCCCATTGGCCTCATCGAAGCCTTCCACTCTACGCTGGAGGAAACCATCTTCTCCGACTTGATTGTGCTGGTGGTTGACCTAAGCGAGCCCCTTGACGTCATAGAAAAGAAAAACAACGTGTGCCTAGACACCATCACGCGCCTCGACGCCTCAGGCATACCTATAGTGACGGCGCTAAACAAAATCGACCTCATCAAACCCGAGGAGCAACAGGAAAAACTCTTAGCGCTCAAAGACAAAGTAAAAAACCCCATATTGCTGTCCGCCAAATGCCAAACCAACCTCGAGGAGCTAAAACGCCATATCCTGCGGGTGCTGGAGAATTATGTGCAGGCAGAATTCACGGTTCCCCTCAGCGGCAACGTTATGCCGTTTCTCTCGTGGGTGCATCAGAAAACCGACCTCCACAATGAAGAGTACACTGGCGACTCGGTGCATGTCGTCTTTGAGGCGAACCCGGCGGTGACAGAGCAAGTTAAAAGGAAAGTGCAGGATCTAAATGGAAAATTCCAACTCCACCCAACCAGCCCATAGCAGCCCAAAACTGGTTGTGCTACGCTGGGGCCACCGCATCCAACGAGACGTAAGGTTAACCACGCATGTGGCGTTGACGGCGCGGGCGCTTTCTGCTTCAGGCTTCATCCTAGCTGACACCGTTGACCCCCATATCGAGCAAACCGTCTCCAAAATCACCTCAAGTTGGGGAGGCAGCTTCCACTTTGAAATGGGCACATCCTGGCGGCGCGCCGTGCAGGACTGGAAAGCAGCGGGCGGCGTGGTTGTGCATTTGACGGTTTACGGCGAGAATATCCAGAGCAGTGATGTCCTCTCCCGCATCAAGGCAACAGGCAAAGACGTGATGCTGCTGGTGGGCAGCCAAAAGGTCCCCGGCGAATTCTACTCCGAGGAGGTTTCGGACTTTAACGTCGCCGTGGGGAATCAGCCGCATTCTGAGTGTTCGGCGCTGGCAATTTTCCTTGACCGCTTCTTCGAGGGCAGAGAACTCGCGGAATCTTTTGAATGCGCCAAAATCAGCGTTGTCCCTAAGGCTCGCGGCAAGGAAATCAAGCATATATAGAGTTTTGGTGGTTGCTGTAAGAAGAGTTTTATTTGGGCATGACGCATTATTTAAGGTGCAAAACAGGATAATCAGAGATTATGTTATCAACTATTGATGATGCAACTCTCACCAAGGTCGCTTTGGCTTTAGGTGAAGAAGACGCGGTTAAGCTTATCGAGCACCTCAAGAGCGTTGAGGAAATCACCGACGACGAAATCGCCAACAAAACCGGCATACGCCTCAACTCGGTGCGCAAAATCCTCTACAAACTCTACGACCACTCACTGGTCAGCCTCCGCCGCACACGCGACCCCAAAACCGGCTGGTTCATTTTCCACTGGAAACTCCAGCCTGACCAGCTTGAAGGCTTCATATTGAGCCAGAAGCGGCGGGTTCTGGAGAAACTTAACGTGCGATTGGAGTACGAGCGAACCCATGACTTCTACTACTGCGGAAGCAACGAATGCAAACGCATCCCCTTCGAGGAAGCCGTGGAGCTGGTTTTCCACTGTAGCGGCTGCGGTAAACCACTGGTGCATTTTTCAAACGAGGCCATGATTGAGAAGCTCTCGGTGAAAGTGGAGATTCTAAGGAAGGAACTCGGTGAATAAGCGGCTTCCCACAAGGGAGCAAGCTACCACGCTTCTACTGGAAAGCGGTGTACCATCCCAGGTAGTCAACCACTGCCTAGCCGTTGCTGACTACGCTAAACAACTCGCGCAGAAGCTGCAGAAGCGACATTTCAGGGTTAATGTGGAGTTGGTGGAGGCAGGTGCAGTTCTCCATGACCTCGGCCGCGCAAAAACCAACACGGTGAATCATTCTTTAGTGGGCGCCCAGCTTGCCCAATCCCTGCAGTTGCCCCAGCCCATAGTGGACATCATTAAGCGGCACGTCGGTGCAGGCATCACCCAGAAGGAGGCAGAGGCGCTGGGTTGGCCCCAAGACGTATATGTGCCCCAGACATTGGAGGAAAAAATCGTGTGCTACGCCGACAAACGCATCGACGACGGAGCCGTAGTGCCCATAGAAGCCGAAATTGCTAAGCTCCAATGCAAAGGCAAAATGCAAGCTGCAGAAAGAGTTAGAAACCTCCACGAGGAAATAACAGGTATGCTAGGCGAGGCGCCATGACAACATTCACTTTGATGGTTAAAACATATCACGGGTCACAACTCAAAGCAGTAGACGAGTTGCTGCAGAGCCAATTTGAGGATTTAGAGGTTGAATTCAAAGTTTTAGGCAACACCCCAGGCCACTGGGTGCAGATTTCCGTTGCCGGCGAAGACGAGGTGGTGGCCACCAGTTTTATCCGAAAAGAAATCGGGATTTGCCCCGTATCCGCGGAGGATGTTGAAGCCGGCTCGGTGCTTAAAGGCTACGTTGCCAAAGTGGAAGCTGAGCGGTTGCTGGTGGACGTGGGCGTTTTGGAGCCAAAGCCACTCTACGCCACGGTTTCGCTGGCGGCTCTGCAGAGGCAGCTTTTAGGCGGCAAAGGCGTTGCGCTTAAAAAATTCGCTGAAGCCTACGCAATCGTGGAGGGGTTGCCGTTAAGTGTTAGGGTGACTTCTAAGGATGCAGAGGGTTTGCAGGCTGAGTTGGCGGAGGCGCAGGTGGGGAGGTTTTTAGCCTGGCAGCAGTCGCTTCTGGATCGTTTGGTGGTGTTGCGTGCATCCAAGGAGCTGGTTAATGGGACGTTGGAGCGTACTCGTCTTGATCGCGATGTTTTTGATGTGGAGGCGCTGGGGTTGTTTGAGTTTGCTTTGACGTGCAAGTTGGGAACGGATGCGGCGGGGTTGATTCCTAAGGTGGGGCGTTATATGCGGTATGCAGTGTTTGTGGTGTTTAATTCTAAGAGGCTGGCGTCTTTTCTTGGTGAACAGGGATTAACCTTATAATAGAGTACATAAATAGTTAAACAATCTATACTCCAAAAGTGAGTAATAATTGAAGGGAGAGGGGTAAATGAGCCAAATCGAAGGCGAAAGAAAAAAATACAGAATAGACATAGGCGCCTACGGCAGCATAGCCGTCGAAGCACCAACTAAAGAGGAATGTATAGAACTTTTCCAGGAAGTCACCCGGACAAAACGCAACTCCAAACTAGACGAAGCCATCCGATAAAAAAAACCAGTTATCCGCAAACAGATTCACCAAAGCATAAGGCAAAATCTAGTTTGCGGTTTTTATAACACATCATGCTCCTCCTTGCAGTGCGCCTCATAATCCTCCTTATTATCGTAGACCTGCTGGTCAAGGGGGCACCTGAACTTTTTGTTTTCCGTCATTTCAGGCTCAGGAACCGTCACGCGAGGCGCAGTACGCTTTAAATCCTCTGACATTCTTTCACTTCACCTCCAGAAAACGCTGCAATATTACTTTTCGGCTTGGATGATTAATTAAAATATGTGACTGCACGCAGCCAACAACCAACCGTTAAAAATGCACCAATAAAAAAGGGAGAAACAAAAAGAGCGGTTATGGAGCTTTCAGTTTAATTTTGGGCTTTGGCGTGTTTGCGGTAGTAAACTGCGCCGATGGCGCCGCCAACAGCGATTGCTGCAACTGCGCCGACAATGGTGATGTAGAGACCAGTGTTGTCTTTGGCTGTGTCGTCTTCTGCGAGGCCATTGGCGTATATTTCGCCGCCGTATAGGATGGGTTCTTGACCCGTGGTGTCAGTTGTGTTGTCGTCGGTGCTTGTGCCGTCTTGGGTAGTGTTATCGCTGCTGCTTGTTTGGTTATCCATTGTACGTGCGCCGTCAGGGTTAATGGTTTCGTCTGGGTTGACGGTTGCGTCTGGGTTGGGGGTTGCGGGCGGTATTTCTTCTTGTGCAGCAGCAAATGAGAATGCACTGCAGACCAGAAGCGCCGCCAAGAGGGTTATTGTGAACAGTTTGGTTTTTTGCATAGAGTTTACCTTTTTGTGTTTGCAGAAGGGTATGATACGGCGTTATTTAGCACCAAGCCCGCGAACAAGCCGTCCATAAACTGGAACCCCTGCTCTAAAGCATAGCTCAGTACCAAACAGGTCTTTTGTACGCGGCATTCTCACTGATGGCTACCTGATTCCCTGTTTTTTGTCTTTATTGAGACCGCGACTATAAGCGCCAGAAGCGTCATCGCTACTAGGGCGAGGCCGGGCAACTCGGGAATAGCGGGGGTTGATGTCGGGGGCGCTGAGGTGAGGTTTGTGGGCGATGGGGTTGGAGTGGCGCTGGGTGTTGGAAGATGGTTTGTCGAGGTTTCAGTCGGAGCCGACGTTGGCGTCGGTGACGCTGTGAAGGTTGGTGCTGTTGAGCTAAGTGTTGGTTTGGGGGTGGGCGGAGGCGGGGTGGGGGTTGGTGTATGTGTCGGCGTGGGGTTTGCGGTGGGGTCTGGGGTGGATGTTGTTGGGGTAGGCGTCGGGGTCGGCGGCTTTGGTGTAGGCGAGGGCGGAGTGGGCGTTGGCGTTTGCGTAGGGGTTGGCGCTGCCGTCGGCTGCGGGGTCGGCGTGGGAGAAGATGATGGTTTAGGCGTCTGCGTGGGCGAGGGGGGTTGGCTGCGTCCCAAATCCAGCGTGTAGTAGGTGTAGCCGTTTATGCTGTAAACGCCTAAGCCCGCGTCAAGGTAGTTGCCTATCATGTTAGCATAGTGGCCCGGGGAGTTTTTCCACATATCATAAACTTTAGCGGCGGATGGCACGCCATAAGCCATAGCGATGTTCTCGGCGGCGGCAACCCACTTGTAGCCTGCATTGGTGATTCTCTGGCTAAACTGGGTTCCATCCATCGAGGTATGGGAGAAGTAGTTGTTGTCACCCATATCTTTGGAGTGCAGGTACGCGGCGGCTTCCAGTTGTGGGTTAGCGGTGAGAGGGGATAAGCCGAGGCTGACGCGTTCCACATTGACAAGGCCCAGGAAATCGGTTTGTATGGTTTCCGGGGATTGGGCTGAAGCTGTGGCGAGCAGGAATAGGTTCGCCGCTAAAGCCAACGCAACCAGCGCTATGGCGGCCGCATGCTTTCTTGAAGCCGTTTTCATGCTTCGATGTCTGGGATTGCATGTGAGATAACCTTTTTTGGGAAGCCTAATTTGCCTGATTTGCAAAGAACCGTTTGCTAACCTGGATACAAAAGGGCAGCTATGCGAAGGGCGCTTCCTAAAATGCCGCATAAGCAGTTTACGGTTAACTTAAGCAGTCAAGTTCCTGCTGCAGCAAAATCGCCACGAATTAGTAACATCAACTTCTTCCACAGCGACTTTAAACGAAAAAATCTTCCGATAACTGAAAAAATAAGAAAAGTTTGGGAATCGTAGAAAACGGGGGGTTAGTTTACCCTTTGCCTTTTTCTTCTTTACCGAAGTACTGAGTCCACTTTAGCTTGCGTGCGTCGCGTTTGAATTCTAAGCTGCTTTTCTTGCATTTGCTAGAATCAAACCAGAGGATTGAGCCGTCGTTTTTAACGTACATCATGCCTGTGCCAGCTGGGAATTCAGCACCACAGAACGAACATTTTCTCGGTTTTGGCATGACACATATCTCCTATCAGGTTTATCTGGTGATTTTCTTTGCTTCCCGCTCAGTTTCTCGTAGCATCAGGATGTCTTGAACGCGGACTGGTCCTTTAACGTTGCGTGTGATGATTCTGCCCTTGTCTTTGCCTTCCATGATACGGACGCGGACCTGAGTGATTTCGCCCGTTACACCTGTGCGACCGATGATCTGAATGACTTCCGCGGGAACTTGATCTTCCGCACCATCTTTGCTACTCATATCACTGAGTGCCTCGTTTAACCTGGTCGATCCGTGTTACGATTTCTTTGATTAAGCCGGCTGCTTCGCCTTCTCTCATGACGCAAGCTGCTGCACATGGAACATCGATGCCGATGGATTTGCCGAGTTGCTCTTTGCTTGGAACAAAGACGTATGGGATTTTGCGTTCGTCACAGAGGAGTGGGAGGTGCGCGATGACTTCTGGGGGGTCGACGTCTTCGGCGATGACGATGAGTTTTGCTTGGCTGCGTTCCACGGCTTTGGTGGCTTCGTTGGTTCCTTTCCTAACTGATCCTGATTTTGAAGCAATCGTTAGGGCTTCATAGGCTGCATCTACGAGTTCTTTTGGGACTTCATATTTTACATAGAATGGTTTTGACATATTCTTAGCCTCACCCTTTTAAGGCACAGTCATACTCGCACTTCACATTTAATAAGCTTTCGACTGGAAAAACATCGACTTGTACCATGGAGTCTATGGATGCCAGAAAGTTTAAATGCGCTGATACGGTCTCGTACATGTTTCGAGAGGGGAATTGCGTTTGCAAAAATTGGGCAGGATAACAAATGTATCTCCTTCAGGAAACGCTATTGTAAAAACAGAAAATCCCCCGAAAATCGGCCTCCAAGTCGTCGATGAGAACCTCAACGTTGTTGGTAGAGTTTTTGATATTATTGGTCCAGTCTCAGCTCCGTATGCAGTGATTAAACCCACCGTTAAAGACCCCGCTAGGTTAGTCAATAAACCGACATACTTGCTTCTCTCGAAATCAAACCGGAGTAAAAGAGAGAATGATCAGAGACAGCAAGTTACAAGATGAAGTAGATCAAGAGCAAACTCCAAACCGAACCGAGCCTCCTAAAGCTCGAGCATGCCCTGAATGCGGAAGCGTCCGCCTTATGCATGATTCTGAAGCCGCCGAAATCGTCTGTATGGACTGCGGCGTGGTTGTGCAGCAAAAACTCACGGATCGAGGCCCCGAGTGGCGTGCCTTCGACGATGAGCAACGCTCCAAACGCACCCGCGTCGGCGCCCCCTTAACCTACACCATACATGATAAAGGCTTATCCACAACCATCGATTGGCATGACCGCGACATCTATGGCAAAAGCCTCTCGCCGGGGCAGAAAGCGCAGGTTTACCGCCTCCGCAAATGGCAGCGCCGCATCCGCGTTTCAGATGCAACTGAACGTAACCTCGCGTTTGCTCTCTCAGAAATCACCAAGATATCCAATAACCTCAATTTGCCTAAAAACATCCTGGAAACCGCCTCGGTCATTTACCGCAAAGCCGTCAAGGAACGGCTTATCCGCGGAAGATCCATCCAGGGCGTCACGTCAGCGGCGCTTTACTTGGCTTGCAGGCAATGCGGGTTACCCCGCACACTTGATGAGATTTCGCAGGCATCCACAGTTAACAAGAAAGAGGTGGGGCGAAGCTACCGCTTCCTCATCCGCGAACTCAACTACGCCATCCCGCCGCTACGGCCCAGTCAATACATCACCAAATTCTCCAACCAACTTACCATGCAGGGAAAAGTTGAGGAGATTGCCCATAAAATTTTGGCTTCAGCTAAAGAACTCAAGTTGACGTCGGGTAGAGGACCAACAGGCATTGCTGCTGCGGCAAGTTATGTGGCGTCGGTTTTGACGGGGGAGCGCAAGACACAGCGGGAAATCGCGGAGATCGCGCAGGTTACTGAGGTGACTATTCGGAATCGCTACAAGGAACTTGTGGAGCGCTTGATGTTCCAGATAAGCATTTAGCTCCCTTTCCACCATTTACTTTTTGGGCTGTCCACTAATGGATAAATCCAACGTTGAACGTAAAGGTGCGCCCCCGATCAAGGAGACCGTTGCTAAACTCAAACAGGTAGAGGTGAATCTGCGGCAGGTAACCGCAAAGCTTCATCAGAACCTGCAGCGGCTTGAATCCGGATCTGAACTTAACGGTGGCCTTGAACAGTTAAAGCAGGATGTTGAGTCACGGGCCAGCGACCTTGAAGCTGAGGTGGAGCGGCTCCGCGGGGACCTCAAAGACATCCGGGACCTTTTGGGTTCGGATGCAGATAAGAAAAAACCTTCCGATCCACATGTGCCCCCATAGGTATTCTTTTAAGTCTCAAAAAACTCTATCTACCTTATGCCCTATAAGTTCACTTTCGATTTATCGAAGGTTCCGCGTTTTTTCTTCACCGAGTTAACGTTGATTAGCTACCAAAGGGGCATGCATAAAACCTTCTTTAAAACCGCTCATGACCTTATCGAGAAATTCCGAATCCAAGAAGCCACGGGTCTTAACCTATCTGACGCTGTGCTTCTACTTGAGGACCTGCTTGATCTGCAGGCAATCAACATGATGGAGCGGGAACGGTTTGTTCAAACCAAGAAAAGAGCGCTTTTTCTGCCGCATTGCAGCCGCAAATACATGGATAGCCGATGTAAAGCTAACTTTGACGCCAACATTCCCTCCTATACGTGCGCGCATTGCTCCGAGGACTGCTTAGTGAACAAAGCCGACCAGTATGCCCGCAGCAGAGGATATGACGTCTACCTTTTGCCCGGCGGCTCCTGTATCCCAAAAATCCTCAAAAGCAGCTGCTATGAGGGCATTGTGGGCGTGGCATGCGGGGAAGAAATGAAGCTGATGAGCCACCTGCTTGAAAGCATGGAGATGCCCGGCCAAGGTATTCCGCTGATCAAAAACGGCTGCGCAAACACCATATTCAACATGGAAACCCTCATGAAAGTCCTCTAGCTGCCTCTTTACTGAAACCGAGCCCTTAGCAAAGCTTATAATCAAATACCGCCCAACAATAAACGATTGCAGATGCCACAGAAAAAAACTAAACCAGCCAAACCAAAACCAGCAGCAAAAACCCCCAAAACCGCAAAACCAAAAGCAACCCCGACCAAAAAAGCAGCCAAGGAACCGAAAAAACAAAAGTTTTTCCGAACAGGCGAAAAGAACCCGCAGTCAGGCCTATACGCTCACTTCTGTAAGGCAAAAGGCGAGAAATCCACCATACCCCTCTCTAAATCTGAGACGTTCCCGCCGTGCCGAAACTGCGGCTCCGTGAAGTGGGTGCTGGTTATGGCAGCCTAATTCTCTACCCTGTTTATCCTATAGTTTCTAGACTGAATTCATATATTGTGGCATTAAAGCAATTTTTAGGTGCCTGGCTAAAAGGGAGGTTAATCTTCTAGGTTGCGCAGGAACTCGATTATTCTTGCCAGTTGCTCGGCTGTGATGCGGTCGAGTTGTTGTTCCTCGTCGATGTTTTCGATTGTGTTCTTGCTTTGCATGGCTAACCTATGGGTTGCTTTTGTATTAACGGTATCTGCCTTGGTTACTTCGAACTTCGAAGTAGCGCCTGCACGCATACCCGACGATTTAACAGCTAAATGTAAATTTGCAGCAGTCCACCCCAAATGATCCATGTAAAGGTTTAACTAAACCTACACATTACGCTCAAATCCATGGAAAAGCCCCCGTGTTCAGGGAAGAGTTATATGCCCATTTACCCAAAGAAAAAGCCATGTCAACCAAAGCACATTGCTGCCACATACTCGTCAAAACCCTCACAGAAGCCAACGCAGTTAAAGCACGCCTTGACAAGGGAGAAAAATTCGGCGAAGTCGCCAAGCAGGTTTCTCTTTGCTCTTCAGGCAAGAAGGGCGGAGACCTGGGAACTTTTACCCGCGGCAAGATGGTTAAGGAGTTTGAGAAGGCTGCGTTTGCGCTTGAGAAGGGGCAGGTTTCTGGGCCTGTGAAGACGCAGTTTGGGTATCATATTATTAAGCGGATTGATTGAGGGCTTGTTTGGTTTGTTGGGGTGTGGGTAGTGTTGGCTTTGCCCCTAGTTTATTATTGAGAAGATATATCTTATTTAGAAATACTTATATCGGTTGCTAAACCACATTAAACATACACCAACCAGAGGGGGCACCATTTTTTGAGCACACAAAAAACCAGAAAAATCGTCCTAAGCATCGGCGGCATGAGCTGCGTAAACTGCGCACGCGCCATAGAGAAAGCCCTCAGCAAACAAAGCGGCGTCGTCCAAGCCACCGTTAACTTAGCCGCGGAGAAAGCCATCATCGACTACAACCCCGACCTCATCAGCCAGAAAACCATCGAAGACACCATCAACCAAATCGGCTACCGAGTAATCCACGAAAAAGTGGCGTTGCAAATCGCAGGCATGACCTGCATTAACTGCGCTAAAACCATCGAGAAAGCCCTCCAGCCCAAAGAAGGCATCTACAGCGCCATCGTGAACTTCGCCCTGGAAAACGTGCTTGTCGAATATAACCCCCAGCAGATAAGCCTACCCGCCATCAAAAAAGCCATCCGCGACGTGGGCTACGACGTGGTTGAGCCGCAGCAGAAGACCGCGTTGGATGCAGAAGCTAAGGCGCGCCAAAGCCACATCCGCCACCTCAAACTGCTCTTAGTCGCCAGCATCTCGTTAACTGTTCCCATTATGGTTTTGATGTGGTTTTCGCCTCTGCCGATGGAGCAAAACAACATCTTAATGTTCATCCTGGCTACGCCCGTGCAGTTCGTGGTAGGTTGGACCTTCTATGTCGGCGCCTACAAGGGATTACGCAACAAAACCGCCAACATGGATACCCTCATCGCGATGGGCACCTCCACCGCATACATATACAGTGCCGTCGTCACTTTTGCCCCCAGTATTTTCCCCAGCGGAGCCGTATTCTTCGACACCTCCACGATGATTATGACCTTCATCTTAATCGGCAAACTACTAGACGCCGTCGCCAAGGGCCGAACCTCGGAGGCTATTCGGAAAATCATGGGGCTGCAGGCGAAAACCGCCCGTGTGATCCATGGCGGCGTCGAGGTGGAGTTGCCTGTGGAGGAGGTGGTTGTCGGCGATGTGGTGGTTGTGCGTCCCGGCGAGAAAATCCCTGTTGACGGCGTCGTTGTGGAGGGTTACTCGGGGGTGGATGAGAAGGTTATCACGGGCGAGAGCCTCCCAGTTGAGAAGCGCAAGGGCGACCAGGTGATTGGCGCCACCTTCAACAAGACCGGTGTGCTCAAGTTCGAGGCAACGAAGGTCGGAAAAGACACCGCATTAGCCCAAATCATCAGCCTCGTTGAGGATGCGTTGACGTCTAAGGCGCCTGTGCAGCGGATAGCCGACATAGCGGCAGGCTACTTTGTTCCCGCCATCATCTCGATTGCGACGTTGTCGGCGTTTGTCTGGTACTTTTTGGTAGGGGAAACCTACATTTTCTCGCTTACAGTGTTCATCGCCGTGTTGATTGTCGCTTGCCCCTGCGCTTTGGGGCTGGCTACTCCGACAGCTATAATGGTCGGTGTCGGAAAAGGCGCTGAAAACGGGATCTTGATCAAAAGCGGTGAGGCGCTGGAGACGGCGCATAAGCTTCGAGCCGTCGTATTCGATAAAACAGGCACCCTCACCAAGGGTGAACCGGAAGTAACCGACATCGTAGCTGACAGAGCCTTCACCCAAACCCAGATTCTCGAGTACGCTGCCGTCGCCGAGAAGAACTCTGAGCATCCGCTGGGCGAAGCCATCGTTAAACTAGCCGCCAAAAAAGGCCTCAGCCTCGAGGACCCTGACGACTTCAATGCCATCCCCGGGCAGGGCGTCGAAGTCCAATACCGATCCGCAAGGGTGCTTTTGGGCAACCGCAAACTCATGGAGGCCAACAGCGTTCCCATCAGCGAATTTGAGGCCAAGATGGCGGCGTTTGAGGCAGAGGGTAAAACCGCGATGCTGTTATCCGTCGACGGCAAAGCTGCCGGGCTAATAGCGGTTGCGGACACGTTAAAGGAGCATTCCGCCGAAGCCGTACATGCGCTTCGAGAGATGGGGTTGGAAGTCATCATGCTCACAGGCGATAACCAGCGCACCGCCCAAGCCATCGCTGCCCAAGTCGGGGTTGACCGCGTGGTGGCGGAGGTGCTGCCCGGCGATAAAGCCAGCGAAATCAAGCGGCTTCAAGCAGAGGGCAAGGTGGTGGCTATGGTGGGCGACGGCATCAACGATGCACCCGCGTTGGCGCAGGCAAACATCGGCATCGCCGTGGGCACCGGCACAGATGTGGCGGTGGAGACAGGCGACATTGTGCTTATCAAAAATGACCTGCGGGATGTGGTGGTGGCCATACAGCTTAGCCAAGCTACGATGCGTAAGATTCGCCAGAACCTCTTCTGGGCGTTCTTCTACAACATCCTGCTTGTACCGTTGGCGGCGGGCGCGTTCTATCCGATTCTGCATGTTCTCTTTGACCCCATATGGGCTGCGGCGGCTATGGCAAGCAGCTCCGTTACCGTGGTGACGAATGCGTCGCTTCTGCGGAGGTTTAAACCAAAACTCTAAGTAACCCAAAACCAATGTTTTGGAGGTGAATTATGTATGGCAATAGACTTAGTTTGCAAAATGGATGTTGACCCCAAGACTGCAAAGTGGAAAACCGTTTACAAAGGCAAAACCTACTACTTCTGTGCACCCGGATGCAAAGCTGCTTTCGAGGAGGAACCCGAACTCTACATTAACGCTGAAGTCTCAGCTGACCAGCACCACACCCATCACCATCATCATGAAGGCGAAGACACCGAAAGCTGCGGTAGCTGCTGCGGCTGCGGCGGTCACTAAAACCGCCTTTCCTTTTCCTTTTTTAGATTACCATTTTTTGGTTTACGCTTGTTATTTTAGTGTTCCCAGCAGCACATGCTCGGCGAAGAGGTCCTCGTTGAATGCCCCCACGAAGTCGGTTGTTTCGTTGATTATTACTTTGGGGACGCCTATAACGTTGTATTTGAGGGCAAGGTCGGGGAATTCTGTGCTGTCGATTACGTCGGCTTTGATGAGGTCACATTCCACGGCGAGTTTATGAGCCACCGCGGCGGCGAAGGGGCAATGTGGGCAGGTGAGGCTTACGAAGACCTTGATGTTCACGGGCACCATGATGTCTTTGAGTACTGTTTTGGTTTTCTCGGAGAGGTCCGTGGTGCCTTTTGATACGGTGGTTATGGCTTCGATTAGGGTCTGCAGTTCGTAGCCGTAGGGGATGCCGTAGATGCGTACGCCATAGTCCTTTTTGCCGATCACCGCCAACGCTGGAATCCGCTCGATGCCCAGTGCTTTGGCTTTGTCGGCGTCTTTTACGAAGTCATAGATTTCCGCAGATAACTTGTCGCTGAGGCCGACGATGTCTTCGGTGAGTCTGCGGGTGTCATTGCAGTAGCGGCACTCGGTCTCCTGCGTAAACATAACTAGCTTAACGGGGTCCACGAGTTTCTCTTGGAAATCCTTTTTCAGGAGCTCTTTTTTGTCGTCAGGTAGTAAACTCAAAATTTTTTCCTCCACAAAACCTGCCTTGCGGCTTCACAGAATACTTGGTTTCTGTAGCATATAACTTTAAGCTGCTGCCTAAACGAAAGTGTTATAAGAGGTTGGCGCTGAGTTCTTTTTGATAGACTTCTACCTGTTTTGGAGCGAATAAAATTATGGTTAAAGTCACCCTTAAAGAAGGCGTAAGCTGGGTCGGCGTCGTCGACTGGGACATACGGGACTTCCATGGTTACGTAACCAACCGCGGCACCACCTACAACGCTTACCTCATAGAGGACGATAAAACAGTCCTTGTTGACACCGTCAAATACCCCTTTGCCAGTGAGCTTGTTAGTAAAATCAAGGAGCATACTCCGCTTGAGAAAATCGACTACATCATCGTTAACCATGTGGAGATGGATCATTCCAGCAGTTTGCCCGTGATTGCCAAGTTGGCGCCTAACGCGAAGATCCTTTCGACGCAGCGGGGCAAAGAAGAGATCATAAAGCATTTCGGCAGCGAGTTTGTCCGCATAGAAACCGTGAAGTCAGGTGATGAACTCAAATTGGGCCGCAAGACCCTGCGGTTTGTGGAGGCTCCGATGCTGCATTGGCCCGACAGCATGTTCACTTATCTGGTTGAGGATAAGGTTTTGTTGTGTAACGACGCGTTTGGTCAGCACCTCGCCACCTCTGAGCGGTTCGATGACCAAGTTGACGAGCATGTGCTGATGGAGGAAGCCACCACCTACTACGCGAACATCCTGATGCCGCTGGGTTCGCTTGTCACCCGCAAAATCCATGAGGTCGTCGCCATGAAAATCCCCATCGACATCATCGCGCCAAGCCACGGCGTCATCTGGCGCAAGGACCCCATGAAAATCATCAATGCCTATCTGCAGTGGAGCAGCGGCGCAGCCAAAAACAAAGCCGTCATAGTCTACGATACGATGTGGCATAGCACCGATAAGATGGCGCGTTCCATCGCGGAGGGAATCGCAAGTGAAGGCGTGGATGTGAAGATGGTTAAGCTGCGGTCATGCCCCAATTCTGAGGGAGTCACCGAAATCCTTGAAGCCAAAGCGGTCCTTGTGGGGTCGCCTACACTTAACAACGGCATGTTCCCCACCGTCGGCGGATTCCTCACCTACATCACGGGGCTTAAGCCTAAAGGCAAAATCTGGAGCTTTTTTGGCTCGTTTGGCTGGGGCGGCGGCGCAGTGAAGGATATGGTGAAGATGGCAAAGGAAGTGGGTTTTGAGGTTGCTGAGCCGTCTTTGGAGCTGAAGTGGGTGCCCAGCGAGGAAGAACTCAAGGGCTGCTTTGACTGGGGCGTACAGATAGCCCGCAAAATCAAAACCTAACCCTTTCTCTTTTTTGTAGCTGCCGCTAAACCTTTTTTAGATAAAATAAAAAATTGAAAA
This sequence comes from Candidatus Bathyarchaeota archaeon, assembly GCA_026014735.1. Lineage (NCBI taxonomy): Archaea > Thermoproteati > Candidatus Bathyarchaeota > Candidatus Bathyarchaeota archaeon. The sequence goes on along the minus strand of JAOZHT010000002.1, from coordinate 762,408 downwards.
AGAGTGTTTACTCGATTTTTGTGAATCGGGCTTTAGGTAAACCGCAGACGGGGCATTTGTCGGGGGCATCGCCCACGAATGTGTCGCCGCAGACTGGGCACACGTAGATGGGGGCTGAGGGCATGTCCTTTTTGGCTTTAGCGGATTCGATTGCTTTCTGGTAGAGTTCCGCGTGGACCTGCTCGACTTTGTTGGCGTAGTCAAAGCTTACAAGCGCGGCTTTGTTTGCATCGGCTTTAGCTTGCTCGATGAATTGGGGGTACATTTGCTTGAACTCGTAGGTTTCGCCTGTAACGGCGGTGCTCAGGTTCTCCGCTGTGGATTTAACGTTGCCCATCACGCGGAGGTGAGCGTGGGCATGGATGGTTTCGGCTTCCGCCGCGGCTTTGAAGAGCTTGGCAATCTGGGGGAAACCCTCTTTCTCTGCGGCTTTGGCAAACGCAAGGTAGAGGCGGTTTGCTTGGGATTCGCCTGCGAAGGCGGCTTTTAGGTTCTCGTCAGTTTTAGACAATTAAAATCACCATAAAATGTAAAGGCAGGCATGGTAATAAGCACTAGCTTGCCAGAGCGTGGTGCGCTGTTGCTTTGCCAAATGATAGGCCCCTTATTTATACTGAGGCGTTTGCTGAGGTTTTTTTGGCTGCTCTGGGCATTTATGGGCGGGGCATCGGTTTTGCTGGGCAGATGCAGCGGCTTTGTTGGCGGCTCCTTGCAGTTGCCGCGGATAGGCTGGCATGTTGGCTTCATTCCCTGAAGGCAAGGTATATTAGGGGTTTTCTGCTTTGGAAAAGGTTGATTTCTGGTGAGTTTTATGGAGAAAGTTAAACAGTTTACCCTACCCAAACTACCCTACGACTACAACGCGTTGGCTCCCTACATCTCTGAGGAGCAACTGAAAATCCACCACAGCAAGCACCATCAAGCCTACGTGAATGGCGCCAACAACCTCTTCAAAATGATGGACGAAGCCAAAGAAAACAAAGATACCCTCAACTACTGGGTCAGCTTCGGATACCTAAAAGCCCTCGCTAAAGAACTCAGCTTCAACATCGGCGGCCACATGCTCCACACCACATTCTGGGAGAACATGGCGCCGGCAGGCAAAGGAGGCGGAGGCGCACCCGGCGGAGCCATCGCAGACATCATCGACAAGCAATTCGGCGGTTTCGACAACTTCAAAAAGATGTTTTCGGCAACTGCGGCGGGCACGGAGGGCTCTGGCTGGGCGGCGCTGGCGGTTCATCCATGCGTGGACCGAGCCTTAATCATGCAGATCGAGAAGCACAACGTCAACGTTTTCCCCGACTTCCAAATAGTGATGGCACTCGACGTCTGGGAACACGCCTACTACCTTGACTACAAAAACGAGCGCCCCAAATTCATCGAAGCCTTCTGGAACCTCGTCAACTGGGACAAAGTCAACCAAAACCTTGCCCTAATAAAATAACCCTTTTTTGGGTTACCCCTTTTTTAGCTGATCAACCTTCCCTTTCTTAAGTATACCCCCTGCGGCTTTGTTTTCAGTGCTTCTTAGCATAGTAATAAATAGGCATCAATTCGATAGTGAATCAGGGAGACATTGTGGTGTCTGAAAAATCAAGTACTCAAAATTTGCAAGAACAAATAGAAATAGTCGAAAAAATAGTCCGAAAGACACCTTTAAGAATGTTTGTGACAGGTGTCGTTGGTACTGCTTTTCTTGCGGTTTTCATGATATTTGGACAACCCTTAGCAATGGTGGGTGGAGGAATATTCGGTGGTTGCGTTGGTCTTTTAGTTTTTTATGAACGTAAGGCAAGGGAAGAATTTGAAAAGCTGCTCAAGCAATTACATTACCGTGAAACTCTCGAAAAGTAAAACTCGACATGCTTAACGCTACCACCGTTGATAAAAAATCTAGTCCATCTGGGTTTTATCTTAGCTGCTCAACTGCCCCATTTCCAGCTTCTTAAGCAGCTCGCTTTGCCGCTTCGTGTAGCGTGCGGTGACGCCTTTCTGCAGATAAATTGAGACTGCCGCGATGCTTTTGGTGGGGTCGTTGCGCATGATGATGCTGTGAAGATGGAACAGTTTGATGCCTACCTCATCCCTGGAGATTGCCCCGCCCGTGAGCTTAAGCGCTAATGCGATGGCGTCGTTTATGGAGCCGCCTGCCGCCACGATTTTAACTTCCTCAAAACGCGCAAGCCGCAGCAGACAGATGGTTATGAGGCGCTCAAGGGTGGATGCTCGGCTGACGCTGATGGTTTGCTCGGTTACGTCGGCGAGTTTTTTGTCTTCGGCCTCAGCAAGTGCAGTGTAATCCCCCGCGGTTTTCTGGGAAAGATGCGCCGAAACCGCCGGCACCCTCCCCAAAGAGGGAAACTCGAGTGCGGCTATGTCGATGTCGTCCACGTAGACTTTGGCGATTTCGCTGGCCATGTTGATTGCGCTGCAGGCCAGAAACATCGAGTCGCCCAAGCCGACGACGTTGACTTCGCCGGCGTCCATGATGCCGCAGATTATGCCTTCGACGACATCGGTTATTTTGGCGTTTGCATCCTGGGACTGCAGGATTATGGTTTTGGCTTTTGATGGCTCACTCATAGCTGGCGCCTAGCAGTTAATCAAGCGCCTGCCCATATAACATTTACCACAATGGCTAGGGCGGAGGAGTGATTTTTATGGCTGCGGCGGGGCACTGTAGCTCGCAGGCTAGGCACTGGATGCAGGTGTCTTCTCGGGCGGGGTCGGCTTTGCGGCTGGACAGCGGATGCCCAGGCGTATCCACCATGTCATAGAGGGAAACGGGGCAGACATCCGCGCAGACGCCGTCGCCCACGCAGACATCCCAATCCACCGCCACGTTGGTTCCGTGGATACCCAGCTTGGTCGGAGGCTCCACTGGCCCCCAGACTTTGTGTCCACTGTGTTCACTTACAACTTTGCGTTTAGTTTGAAAATCAGGATCAAAAGGCAAAACAATTCACCAACATAAACTGCGGGGAAGCGGACATATTAGTGTTTCCGCAAAGGATTTCGGCGAGAAAGCTTTCCTCATAGGTGAAGCTTATGGCGCGGTATTATTTGCCTAGCGGTATGCGTTACGCCACCTTGGAGGAGCGCCGAGAATTCTACACCGAAGAGTTTGATTTGGGAAGCGTGGCGGAGTGGTTTGGGCAAAACCTCCCGGGCACCAAATTCGCAGTCATCATCGGGCGGCATACACAAATTTTTCCAGAAAAATACCGCGAGGACGCCCAAACAACCATCATAATCGACGAGTACCAAGGCCTTGCCGACGTGCAGGCGCAGGTGTTGGAGTTTCTGCCTGAAGCCGTCTACTACGACCGCAACCGCTACACCCCAGAAGGTAAAGCCGACGGTCAGGAACTCGCGTTTGACTTGGACCCCGAAAACATCACCTGCCCAATCCACGGCAGCCTCGCGGAGAAGATGAAGCGGGGGCAGGGCCTGAGCTTCTGCGAAGTGGAACTGGACATGGTGAAGCATGAAGCCATCGGGCTCTACGAGCATCTTGAGCGGCGCTTTTCCAAGCTGAGGGTGGTTTATTCGGGCAGGGGCTTTCACCTCCACGTCCTCGACGAGGACGCCTATGGCTTAAGCACTGAAGCGCGGCTGGCGCTGGCAAAAGAAGCCATGGCGGCGGGTTTCAACATTGACGAGTGGGTGACTTCGGGCGAGTACCGCCTCATCCGCCTGCCCCACAGCCTCAACGGTTTAGTGTCGCGTGTAGTGTTGCCGCTGCAGAAGCAGGAACTGGAAGCCTTCGACGCCCTCCATGATAGGCGCTGCCTACCCAAGTTTTTGGCGGCTACTTCTTGACTTCTTTAGCTTTCTTCTCGCCCTTGCCGTAGTAGGCTTGCTTTTTCTTCTGCTCTTGGGCTGTTAAATCATTTTTGGCCATATTACATCATCAAGACAGTTTAGGCATCTGGGCTTAAAGGCTTTTTTTGCGGCAAGCGCCTGCAATTGAAAGGTTTATTTGCCGTTGATTAGTCATTTACCTGTATATACCGAGGTTTTCTCAATGGAAGAATTCGATATACTAGTAGTTGGGTCAGGGTCAGGCATGCTGATTGCCTCCGCCGCCGTCGAACAGGGCTTTAAAGTGGCACTGGTTGAGCATGGCAGGATGGGGGGCACCTGCATAAACGTGGGCTGCGTCCCCAGCAAGATGCTCATTTACCCCGCTGACCTCCTCTCCAGTATCCAAAGCGCAGATAAACTGGGCATAAACGCCACCGTCAACAACGTGAACTTCCAAAACATCATGAACCGCATGCATGCCCTCGTCACCCACGACACGGGCCAGCAAGCCGCCGCCGTCGAAGCCACATCCGAAATGAAGTGGTATAAGCAAACCGGCGAATTCATCTCAGACTACACCATGCAGGTGGGAAACGAAACCCTCAAAGCCAAAACCATCTTTATCTGCTCGGGCGCCCGCACCGCAATTCCCCCCATCAGGGGCATCGAAACGGTGGATTACCTTACCAGCGACACTGTGCTGCAGCTGCAGAGTCAGCCCCGAAGCATCATCATTGTGGGCGGAGGCTACATCGGCATGGAATACGGCCACTTCTTCTCAGCCATCGGCACCAAAGTCACCGTGGTACACCGGGGCGACCGCGTGCTGCCCGAGGAGGAACCAGAAATCTCCAGTTTACTGCAAAACGAAGCCTCAAAACGCATGGACCTCTACCTTGGCCACGACACCATCGAAGCCAAACAGGACGCAGCCGGCAAAACGCTGGTTGCCAGAAGCCGCCTTGACGGCTCAGAGAAAACCTTCACCGCCGACGCATTGATGGTTGCCACGGGCAGAGTCTCCAACGCCGACTTGCTCCACCCCGAGAAAACCGGCGTGAAACTTGACAGCCGAGGATTCATAGAAGTCAACGAGTACCTAGAAACCAGCAAGAAGCACATTTTTGCCTTCGGAGACGCCATCGGCAAGCAGATGTTTAAGCACGCCGCCAACTATGAGGCAGGCATCGTGTGGCATAACTCCACAAATGAGCATAAGGTGCAGATGGATTTCTCAGCGACGCCCCATGGAGTATTCACTTATCCCCAGGTTGCTGCGGTGGGCTTAAAGGAAGCGGAAGCCAGGCAGAAGCATAAAATCCTCGTCGGAACGGCGTTTTACCGGGACACGGCGATGGGAGCCGCGATGGGTGACCCCGAGGGCTTCGTGAAAGTGATCGTGGAGCAGCAAACCGGCAAAATCCTTGGCGCCCACATCATCGGACCCGAAGCCGCGGTGCTGCTGCAGGAAATCACCAATGCCATGGCAAGCGGCAACGGCGACTACGGACCCATCGCAAGGGGCATGCATATTCATCCGGCGCTAAACGAGGTGGTACAGAACGCGTTTGGCGCGTTGCAGGATCCTGAGCATCACCATGAACACGAGCACTAAGGCGGGATTTATGGTTCTGTCTGCCGCCTATTAGAGGTTAGATGCATAGACCAGAGAGGGGTCTAGCAGACAACCATGGAACCGGCAGGGTTTCCAAAAGGTAGAAGATAAGAAAACAAAGAATAGGGTTAGTTCTGCTTGAACCGCAGAATCGCCGCTATGCCGCCGAAAGCGTTCTTAAGCATCTGACCCTCTTCAGTCTCAGTAGAGATAACCTCAACGTCAGTGTTAGAGAGCGCCGCTAGATCAGCGATGTCGTCCACCACGTCTTTTTTATCCACAATCGCATATGAAGGCGCCTGGCAGCCTTTGCAGGCTTTCCCAACCAGTCCCTGCTCAAACTCCGAGAGCATCTTGCCCTTAACGGTGTGTTCCTCCTGGTAGCCGCAGGCGCTGCATTTCACGGTTACCCGCTGCATATCCAGCTCCTCCGACATCAACACCGTCCGCACGGCGCCCGCGTTTAGGAGCCGCCGCACCTCTGCTTCACCGTAGGTGATAAGGCCGCTGTCATGTCCGACTTCGTAGAGGAATTTCTGCATGATTTCTTTCTCTTCGATGTAGCGGACCTTCTTCATGATTTCGGGAGCTTTCTCCACCACTTCCTTAACGCCCTGTTCCTCCACGTAGGCTGTGTCGACTACCTCAAGGATTTTGCCCTGCAACTGATAGTTCAGGTAGCTGCCCTTCTCGAAGTCATACTTGGTTGGCCCCGGACCCCCCAATATGATGCCTTTAAGGTTCTCCATCGGCAAAAAGACTTCGTCAGCATGCCGGGCGACGCGCTGGTAGTACTCGTTTAGCTGCATGTCCCGCAGCCGCTCATAACGCCTCGCGGATTGGCCGCCAGCACGGGTTTTGCCCGTGACGCCGCTGTACATCTGCATAACGATGTTGAGGTGCTTGCCCTGCAGGGTAGCTATGGTGGCATTGTTGGCGTCCACCAGCAAGATGCCGTAGGATTCTTTTTCCCGCAGCATCTCCTGCAGATGCTCGGTGTGGAAGCGGTTATCGCAGCGGTAAAGGAAAATTCGAATCGGCTCGGGGGGAACAATCACGTAGCTCTCCATCCGCTCAGTGCCGGGTCCACCGCCCCCCTCCTGCGGAAGCGCCCCCGTGAAAACCACGATGCCCTTCTCGCCGGGGTCCTTGAAGAGCTTAAGCTTCTGCTGCGCCTTCACGATGGCGTCCAGCACGTTTTTGCGGGTAACGTTGGATTTGATGTTGCTGGCGGTGCCGTATTCGTTGCGGAGCAGGTTGAGGGCGTCGCTGATTTGTTTATCAGGCGGCACATAGATGGTGATGAGTTCAGTGTGGCTGCCCTCTTTGCCGGCTAGGTTATTGATGGTTTTTCTTAGCCTGAATAGTTCAAGGGAGCTTTTTTTGGAGGCACTCAAAGTAATTCACTTAGCGAATTCAATAACTATCCTTGGGGACAGCCAGATAAAAGTTGCGACTCAAAAAAGAGCCGGTTAGGCTTTAGCTGCTTTAGGCGCCTTCTCCGCGGGCGCTTCCGGCACGCCAATAGCGTCTTTGAGGTACGCCTTAAACGGACCCAGCTTGCCACCATAGTTGCCCGCGCTGATTTTGATGATGCCCGGACACGCCAAAGAAGCCTGCACACCAACCGCCATCGCCTTCTTAACTGCATCCAACGTTAAACCGTTAATGACGATTTCCAAAACGCTTGTGCATCCCTCCGGAACCACGGTGTCTGGCACGATGGTGCGGAGCGTGGGACAGTAAGTTTGGTTAGTTGAGGCTTTAAGCTTGTATTTCAACGAGCCAGCTTTGCTACCGGAACGGCATAGACCGCCTGGGAAGGGCATGATGACATCGGGGACCTGAGCTCGAATGGCGTCTGCTGCTGCCTCCGCCGCGGCTAGGCATTCAGCGTCTGTTTTTGCAAATATCATAAAGTTGCCGCCTGCAACAGCCTCCATGGCGCCAAAGCCGTCCTCGACAAGGAAGACGCCTTCCATAACGGGTATTTTCCAGCATTTGCGTCCGCCAACCAGCGCTTTCTTCTGGAAGCCGTCGCCGAAGTAGCGTAGGCTGCTTCCGATAAGCAGGACACGTTTGCCCACTAGCCCATTGAAGGCTGCGGTGGTGGGGCAGGTCATGGTGCATTGTCCAATGCGTCCCATGAGGGAATGCTTGAGTTCAAAGCGGTCTTTGTTGTAAATTTGAATAAGGATGCCGGGTCGGTTATCAGGGGTCTCGCTGGCGGGTACGGTGCGTTCGACGGCTGCCTCAGCTGAGGCGGCGATGACGCTTGTGGCGTATCCAGTAGTTATGGAGGCAGCGATTTCTGCCCACTTCGGGTTGGCAGCGGTTATGAGGACTCTGGCTGCCCAAAGCGGAAACATCTCCGCAAATGTATCTTGAACCTTAACTATTTCGCCGGAGGGTGACTTGACAAGATACATCTTTTCTTTTTCATCGTAGCCTTGGATTTCAAGCTGCTTAGTGTGTGAGGCCATTGACGAGACAACCTTGCTTTTCAGTTGCAGTTTGTATAATTTAAGAGTTTTCATGGTTTTAGGGGTTTCAACTCGACGAATTTTCAGGATAACCCCAAGCAGCCGCTCCAGCCCCAGAAGGCTAAACTCAAGACATTAGGTTTCTGAGGGGGCTTTAGGCTTCATAACCAGGTTGGACTTGTCAGTTGTGGCTAGCTCGTAGAGGCAAGAGTTGCTTATCGCCTTTTTGGGGCATGTCTCAGCGCATTGGTAGCAGAAGATGCATTTTGAGAGGTTAAGCTGTGGACGACGCTTCTTGCCCTCGACCGTCACCATCTCGATGGCTTGGGAGGGGCAATCTCTGCTGCATAAGCCGCAGCCGATGCAGGCGGAGTAGTCAAAGATGGGTTCTCCCCGAAACTTCTCCGGTAACTCTGGCTTCACCTTAGGATATTTTTCCGTCGCAGGCTTAGAGAACGTTGACTTGAATGCCTGTTTAAGCATGAAGGATGCATGAGGTCGTTTAACCACACTTACCACCAAGGATGAATGTAGATGAGTAGCCTGAGGGATTTACACTTTCCTGACGCTCATTGACTTTTTCAGGCATAAACCTTCTGAATAAAAACTTATTAAACTTGATTAACTAAAGGAAAAGCAGGGATTGACATGGAAGTTCTGATTGTTTATGGCACCCGATACGGCGCCTCCGCGTTGACCGCCCAAGAAATCGCATCTGTTCTAAGCAGCGAAGGCTTCTCAGTTAAGGTGGCGGACGCGAAAAAAGAGAAAATCAAAGACCTATCACCCTATGGGCTAGTTGTGGTAGGCAGCGGCATGCAGATGGGCAAATGGACCGGCGAAGCCGAGGACTTTCTGAAAAAACACCAAAAAGAGCTCACTGCCAAAAAACATGCAGTCTTCGCCTGCACCATGAAGATGGTTCCCCAACGCGAAGGCAAACCTGAGGAAGTCGAGAAAATCCGAAAAGCATCCCTCGACGACAAAATCGCAAAGTACAGCCTACAGCCGATTGCAGTGGGCTTTTTCGGCGGCATCCTTGACTATGGCAAGATGAATGTGCTGTTCCGCCGCACCTTAGGGATGATTCGGCCCCAGCTGGAAAGCGACGGCTTCAAAGAAACGGAGCCAGGCGTTTATGACCTGCGTGATAGAGAGGAAATCCGCAGTTGGGCAAGGGAGCTGGCGCAGAAGGCTCGTTAGGCTGGGTTCCTTGGGGAAATTTTGGATTTAGAGCAGAGGCTTTTTATTTATTCCCTGCGAAGGGGGGATGGAGAGGAGATTATGCATAAAATCTTAAAGGTTATACTAGCCGTTATCGGCATTCTGGTAATCGTTGGTTTCGCAGCGTTTAGCTTAGTTATCTTTGACGCCGCCGGCAACTTCGCCACCGGCACCCACCCCTTGCCCAATGACAGCGCAAAGGGCAAAGCACTGGTGGTCTACGACCCAGGTTTAAGCGGCCGCGCTAAAGATGTCGCCTCATACATTGGCTTTAACATACAGGATTCAGGCTACTACGTTACATTGGCAGGCGTTAAAAGCGACGTTGCCGCTAACCCCGTAGGCTACGACATCATCGTCGTTGGAGGCCCCATCTACGCAGGTAAACCCGCCACCACCATACAGGCATATCTAGACAGCCTCAACCCGCCGCAAGGCACAGTAATCGGGGCATTCGGCTACGGCGACATAGCAATCGACAACAGCGACCAAGCCGCGGTCCTAAAGGATGTGGCGCCTCTGCCAGGCGACAGCAGCTACACTATACATGCAGCGGCTAAGGTGAACTCGGGCAGCGACTTAAACACGCAGTGCCAAGAATTCGTTATGCGCTTACTCAGGTAAGCCCCCATTTTTTACATTGACCAGTTAACACCATTTATATGCTGAGCCCTCAGCCTATTTGATGAGGCATATTTGATGCGGCAGAAGTTAACGTTGATAACCCTAGGAGTCGCCGATCTAGAGCGGGCAGTTAGGTTTTACGAAAAAGGGCTCGGCTGGAAAAAGTCGACGGCAAGCAGTGGAGACCTAGCGGTTTTTTCTTTAGGCAGCTTTGCTTTGGCGTTGTATCCCCGAAGTCTCCTTGCAGCAGACGCGTCGGTGCCTGCAGAGGGCAGCGGCTTTTCAGGAATCACGCTTTCACTAAACGCCAAGAACCCACAGGAAGTTGATGAGGTGCTGGCAGAGGCACAGCGGTCCGGCGCAGTTGTGGTAAAGCCTGCGCAGAAGGTTTTCTGGGGCGGATATAGCGGTTACTTCAAAGACCTCGACGGGCACCTCATCGAGGTTGCTTACAACCCCTATTGGAGCCTAGACAGCGACGGCAACCTTGCGCTGCCGCCTTAAACAGAGAAGCTGTCAGATGCGGGGACAGGCGGTTTTGTTTGGTCATCCTCGCCGCTGTTCTGTGCCTGCTCAGGTTTCTTGCTTTTCAGAATAGGCAACACGAACTCAACGATTAACAGAATAACTATCAAAGCAATAATCAGCGGCAACCCCCAGGCGTTGCCCCGTAGAAACAACGTGACATGCCCAAACCATGGAATCCGCATAACGACTTTGCCGATAACCAGATCCGCTGGGACCCCTTGCCCCGTATTCCAAAGCGTGTTGGAGTCATATTCGCTTTCAGTGGGCTCCGCGGGCCACTTATCAAAGCTGTTTCCATCACCCTTAGTTTGGAAATACAGTGTGCCGTTAACCTCGTAGCTTGAAACTATGCGGTGCACGATGGGAGTGGAGTTGGGGTCGGTGGGGTTCTGGTACACGATGACGTCGCTGTTGGGGTAATCGGTGTTTAACGTCTCGGGGTCTACGCCTTGAATAACGATGATGTCGCCGATGTGGAGAGTTTGCTCGAAAGGGTGGCTCCAGCCGTTGCAGAAGCCATCATAGGGCACGCACATGCTGCCGCTTTCAACCACCCGCACGGGAACCTCGGTGTTGAGGGCAAAACGCATGCCGACAAAGAAGCCGAAGACAACTATCACGATGACAGCTATGACAACTACCGATTTTATGTATTCTCTGCGGGTGGCTTTGGGGTTACTCAAGGTTCTGCCTTCGGAAGTTAACCTGTATAGGAATGTTCCCTGTCCTAATAAATCGCATTCTCAGTTTTGATACAACAAACAACAAATACGCGAACCAAAGCATTTGTGTCAGGGTTAGCGTATGCGTATGCTCGCAGCCACCAAGACACGGAAAGCATTCTTCATCATAATATGTTTGATAGGCTTCTTTGCCATCCTCAGCTCCACCATGTCCAAAAACCCCGTGCTTAAACCCTTCGCCACCAGCCTAGGCACCCCCGTCGACTTACTCGGCATCGTCGCCTCCGCCTCAACCATACCCGGTATACTCGTCAGCTTACCCGCCGCCTCCCTCTCCGACATTTTTGGCAGACGCAAAATCCTCTTGCTTGCCGCCTTCTTCTTTGCCTCAGCACCCTTCCTGTACCTGTTTGTGGATACATGGTGGACGCTGGCGCTTGTGCGGTTCTACCATGGCTTCGCAACCGCCATGTTCATCCCCGTCGCCGAAGCCTCCATCGCCGAGATGTTTCCCACTAAACGGGGCGAACGCATATCACTTTTTAACTCCGCCACGGCAGTGGGCAGGGCATTGGCGCCGTTTTTAGGCGGCTATATACTGTTTGTGACTAACCAGAGCTACTTCAGCTTGTACTTGGCCGTTGGGGTGGCAGGCGTCACTGCCCTGGTGATTTCGCTGCTGTTTTTGGCAGAAAACCGAAGCGGACCCCAACAGCAGTTGCCTGCGGCGAAGTCAACCCGGAAGATGTTTGGCGGCTGGTTATCCCTCATACGCAACCGCGGAGTCTTAGGCGTTAGCTTCGTTCAAGCCGCCCAGTACTACGTTTTTGGCGCCGTAGAGTTTTTCTTGGTCGGCTACTTATCCGACGTAGCAAATCTTAACATCTTCTCCATCGGCGTCATCACAGGCAGCCAAATCGCGGCGTTAGTCATCGCCCGCCCCCTCATCGGACGCGTCTCAGACCGCATCGGCCGCACAAAACCCATCCTGGCAGGCATCACGGCAAGCTGCATATTAGTCGGCGCCTTTCCCTTCACAACCCAGTTTCCCATCCTGCTCTTACTTGCAATCGGCTACGGCGTTTCCTTCGCCACTGTACTCTCATCCACGTCGCCGCTTGCCAGCGAAGTGGTGCCTGCCACGTTGGTGGGGGCTTCACTGGGGTTCCTCTCCACCATGATGGATGTGGGGCAGACGCTGGGCCCGATAATCAGCGGCGTCATCTTAGCGACCGCCCTTGGCTATCTGGGCTTGTTTACTTCGCTTAGTGTTCTGCTGGTTTCTTCAGCAGCCATTTTTGTGTTGCTTAAGCGCAAGCGGTTAGCTGGAGGTGAAACGAAGCCGCAGCTTGAGGGCGCCAAGAACAATGGGGGAAGCCAGCGCCAGCACGATTAGGGCCAGGGCAAAGTAGTGCCACTGGGCGAAGTAGCTGCTTACAGACGTGTACACGTTGAAGGGGAAGTAGTGCCCGACGTAGTCGACCTTAAAATCAATCAGGGGGTAGGGTTCAGAGTGGTTAAGAAAAGCGGTGCTCTCAAACAGCGAGGCAAACACCAGCAGCAACCCCCCGGCGGCAAGCAGACCCTTTAGCCATCGCTGCCCCCCTGAACCAAACAGAACCGCGGCTTTATCCGCTAGGGACGCCGCGAGCAGGCATAGAAACGGCAGTGCAGCATAGGTATACTTGAAGGCGCTAACGTAGGGCACCAGCAATCCCCGACCAAACACCAAAACCAAATCCACGGCGGCAACCGCCAAGATGGTGAAGACACAGAGCAGGTCCATCCGAAGCGCCTTTGGCATCATATGCCTAAAATAAATCGCCAGGAGAAGAGAAAACGTGGCGGCGACAGGCAAAACCCATCCTGCGCTCTCGACAAAGAGCCGTGGCAGATACACCAAGGAGGGGTCAGGGATGGTTACTGGATGTATGAAGTCGGTTGGGAAGTAAACGCCGAAGAAATGCTGGTTAGCAAAGCCGCCGTACCAGATTGCCTGAAGAATAAACGAGGGCGCCAGAAAAATCAGTGCCTTCTTGGGGGTTAGCTTGAAGCCCTCTTTTCGCTGCAGCATAACCGCAAGCAAGAGGGGTACCGCCAAGAAAACCGCGAAGAGCTTAGTGAGGAAAGCTAACGCGAAGAAGAAGCCTGAGGCAGCAATCAGCCTCTGAGAGTTCTGTTTCACCGCTAACACCCCAAACACCAAAAAGAGCAAGCTAAAAAACAGGCAGGGCGCATCGATAAGGTAGACTCGGGACATAAACACGTGCCAGGGAACCAGCCCGAAGAGCGCCGCTGCAACCAGCCCCGTCTTTTTTCCATACAGCAAAGTGCCTAAAACGTAAACGAGCACAACGCAGCCTAATCCAAATGCAGTTACAAAGCCGACTGCGTTGGGATACGATATGCCCGATATCAGCAGCACGGGGGCGATGAGGTAGAAGCCTAAGGGGGCTTGATTGATGATTAAGCCGCTGGAAAGATAGGGGAACCCCATCTTAACCACGCTTGTAGCGGCTTCGAACTCTGTTTTGGCGTCCCAGTTAATGTAGGTTCCCATGGATAAGTAAACGATAAGGACAGCGGCGAGGACCACGATAAGCTGGATGTGTTCCCGGATGGCAGCCTCAAAGTAATGTATGCCCAATTATGGTTCCCGCTATACCGTGTCAGGCTACGGCATTATTAAATTTCCCCAAAACCCCCTCAAACCATTTCATCCGCGGGGCAAGGGTTATATGGAAACCTGCGCAAATAGGCGTTGAGGATAAGCTTTGGCAAATGCAATTAAAAAATCAGCGGTGCTCTACGCGTTAGCGGCATGGATGGTTATAAACATCGTTTTGATGGCAACGCTGATTTTAAGCGGCGACTGGCAGGACCTCAATAACTGGATAGAAATCGGGCTCTGGGTGATTTCGATTCCTGCTTTGCTGTCCACCAAGAAGTGGGGGGTAGCATTCGCCCTGTTTGTACTCATTTATACGCTGAGCACGAGTGTAGGCATTATTATTTACTATGAGGTCTGGCTTAATGTGGTGCGGGTAGCCATAAACGCAGTCGGCATCGTTTACCTGTTTCATGCGCTCTTCAAAACCAGATAGGCACGCCCGGAAACATAATTCTAATATTAACCCTTGCCATCTGTTTATGGCACCTAAAAACCAAGCGTCCAAACCCGCGTGGGCCGGTCGTCTAGCCTGGTTAGGACGTTGGCTTTACGAGCCAAAGGTCGCCGGTTCAAGTCCGGCTCGGCCCACCACACCTCTATTATTCTGGCGCCGCAAAATAATTGCCTGCAGTGCCTGTACATTAAATGATGGTCGTCACTTAACCCCCTTAAGTACTTAACCCCGTTAAGTGAAACGCATTACTACTGCTTCCGAAACATCAAAGCTTTGCCCTGCTTGCCAATCGAAGGCCCTGCGCAGCCATTCGTTTTTTGACCGAATGTTTATTTTCTAGCCTAAACCAAGATGGTCAGGAGGATTGCTGTGCCGACGTTTCTGGCGAAGAAGGAAGTTTACCTGTGGCTTAAGGAGGGTAAAAAAACGGTGGATGTGCGGAGGGGTAATCCGCAGCGGGGTGATGTGGCGGTTTTTCTGTGTGGTCGGTTTCGGCTTGAGTTGAGGGTTGTGGCGACGCAGTCGGGGAGGCTGGGGGATGTGATTCGGGAGGATAATTTTCGGTCGGTGGTTCCTTCGGCGGTTAGTCTTGAGGATGCGCTGGGGTATTTGCGTCGGATTTATGGGTGCTATGATGGGGTTTTCACGGCTTATTCTGTTGCGCCTTAGGCGTTTTGGCGGTGCGGAAAACTTTTGTTTGGTTGCTGTTTTTCATGTTTCAGCCGCTTTTTTTCCGTTTTTCGTAAAAAATATCTGTAAAACGTAATACTTAAATATGTATTCCCCAATAGTTCCCCACCTAACAGAAGGAAACAAAATTGGCAACATTCAGTGGATGTTACACAGCCCTAATAACCCCCATGAAGAGTAATCGCCACGTCGATTACGAAGGACTAGCACAACTGGTAGAATTCCAAATAAAAAACGGTGCAGCAGGCATCCTAGCCGTCGGCACAACCGGCGAAAGCCCCACGCTGCAATGGGAAGAACACAGCAAAGTCATCGAAATGGTCAACGAAGACTCCGAAAAACGCTGCATAACCATCGCCGGAACAGGCAGCAACAGCACCCAGGAAGCCCTTGAAGGCACCGAGCACGCCCACGAAGCAGGCGTCGACGCCGTGTTGCTGGTTGACCCCTATTACAACGGACCCAGCAGCATAGAAATCCGGCGGGAATACATCGAACCCATCGCTAAGCGGTTCCCCGAAACCCAAGTTATCCCCTACATCATCCCCGGCAGAACCGGCACGCAGCTTTACCCCCAGGACCTCGCTATCCTGCACAGCCAGTATCCTAACGTAAGCTGCGTCAAGGAAGCAACAGGCGACCTCAAAAACATGGAGCTCACCCGTAAACTCTGCGGAGAAAACTTTACTATCCTTAGCGGAGACGACGACAAAACCTACACTATGATGGTTTCGCCTGATATAGCTGCAAGCGGCGTCATATCGGTGGTTTCCAATGTGGCTCCAAAGGCAGTTTCAGATATGGTGCATTACTGCCTAGACGGCAACGAGGAAGCCGCAGCCGTCATCGCGCAGGCGCTTCAGCCCCTCTTCAGCTTGGTCACTGTGAAGACCACGGAGGAAACCCCCTACGGCCCCGTTGCCTGCAAAGCACGCAATCCATTGCCCTTCAAGACCCTCATGAACGTCTTAGGCATGCCCTCGGGGCCCTGCAGGCAACCGCTGGGTAAAATGACTAAGGCGGGCCTTGAAATTGTATTGGCGAATGCACGCAAGGTCTACCAAGCCAACCCGCAGGTGCTTGACCCCATAGGCGAAAGCTTCGACGTAGACATCAATGATCGCCTCATCAATCCCCGTTTCACTGAGGGACTCACGTATGGTTAAGCTCTGCGTCGCAGGCGCAGCAGGCAGAATGGGGCAAGCCATCATAGCTGAAGCCCTTGCTAAGGGCCACCAAATCGTCGGCGCCACCGAAGCCCCCAGCAACCCCTGCGTCGGCAGATGCCTCAGCGACTTTGGATTTCACCTCGACACATATATTCAGAGCTGCGAGAACCTAACGCAGGCAGTGCAGGACGCCGACGTATATGTTAGCTTCACCGCGCCCGCCGCTGACATCGTGGGGATTCCCCTCGTTGCGGATTTGGGCAAACGCATCATCTTGGGCACCACAGGCTTCACGTCGGAACAGAACAGGCAAATTGTGGCGGCTTTAGGCAAGGTTCCCTCGGTGTTCTCGCCTAACTACAGCGTCGGCGTTAACATCTTCTTCAAACTTGCAGAGCAACTCGGCGCCTTCCCCGCTGGCTACGACTTCAGCATAAGCGAAATCCACCATACGGGCAAAAAGGATGCGCCAAGCGGCACCGCCAAGAAACTCGGCGAAATCATCGCAAACGTGCGTGGTTACAGCAGAACCGTATCGGGCAGGGAAGGAATTAGCCCGCGCCAACCTGAGGAGCTAGAAATCACTGCGATGCGCGCCGGCGGCGTTGCAGGCATCCATAACTTAGTTGTGGCTGGCCCCAATGAGATGCTGCGCATCGAGCACACATCGTTCTCGCGGAACGTGCTTGCTCAGGGCGCCGTGTATGCGGCGGAATGGGTCAGCAGGCAAACCGAGCCTAAAGTGTACACTATGGCTGATGTGCTGGGATTAACTTAACCCCGAAATACCATTAACTTTTTTATTGGAGAAGCAATAAAGAAAAACCGACAAAGGAAGAATGTGGAATGTCAAATAAGCGTAAAGTCGCCATCTTAGGCGCAACAGGCGCCGTTGGACAAAGGTATATCCAGCTCCTGCAGGGCCATCCCTGGTTTGAGATATCAGTGCTAGCCGCCTCTGAGCGGAGCGCAGGCAAAAAATACAAAGACGCCGCCACCTGGCTGATGGAAACCGAGTTACCTAAGGAAATCGCCGAGATGCCAGTGGCTAACATAGATGTTAAGTCCTGTGAGCAGATAGGCGACTTTGATTTGGTCTTCACCTCATTGCCGGGCGATTTAGCTGGCCCCACCGAGAACGAATTCGGGGCAAAGTACCCGGTTTTCAGTAAGGCAAGCGCACACCGCATGGACAAGGATGTGCCCTTGATTATCCCAGAAATTAACCCAGGCCACATTGAACTTATCAAGGTTCAGCAGAAGCAACGCGGCTGGAAGGGATTCATCACAACCGACCCCAACTGCAGCACCATCGGCCTTGCCCTCACCTTAGCGCCGCTTATGCAGTTCGGGATTAAGCAGGTGATGGTTACCACCATGCAGGCGCTCAGTGGTGCAGGTTACCCGGGCGTGGCTTCGCTTGACATCATCGACAATGTTGTTCCCTTCATCTCCGGTGAGGAGGACAAGATGGAAACTGAAGCTAACAAGATACTGGGCGAATTCGACGGCACGCAAATAAGGTCCGCTGATTTCAAGACAACCGCAAGCTGCAACCGCGTTAACGTCAAAGACGGACACCTCGAATCGGTATTCGCTAAACTCGACAGGGAACCCTCCATCGATCAGGTTGAAGCGGCATTCACCAGCTTCCAAGGTGAACCCCAGCGGCTCAAGTTGCCCTCTGCTCCTCAGCAGCCCATAATCGTGCGTCACGAAAAGAATCGTCCTCAGCCAAGGTTTGACCGCGATGCAGGATGCGGCCAAAGTGTGGTGGTGGGTAGAATTCGAAAGGACCCAATCATGACTATAAAGTACATGTGCCTTAGCCATAACACTGTCCGGGGCGCAGCCGGCGGAGGCATCCTTAGCGCGGAGTTGTATGTAGCTAAAGGCTTAGCTTAGTGGCCCCTTCTATTCATTGGTGATTGCGCATGGTAAAGAAAAAACTTCGTGAACCCCTCGAAGAGCGAAAAGGTATTCTCTACTTCGATGGCTGCTCCACTTTGGAGCTATCAGAAAAGTACGATACTCCACTCTATGTGCTTAGCGAGAAGCGTATCCGAGACAATTACGACCGACTCTACGGCGCCTTAGTTAACAACTACAAGTATGTGCGCATCTATTACGCAGCTAAGGCAAACACGAACCTGAACGTGCTGCGGATACTGCACAGTCAAGGCGCATACCTTGATACGGTGAGCCCCGGAGAAGTCTTTCTGGCACTCAGCGCCGGCTTCAGTCCCGACCGCATCCTCTACACGGGCACCAGCGTCCGAGACGACGAACTTAAGATGCTTGCAGACGCAAACGTAACCATAAACGTGGATTCCCAATCAGAGCTGGATCGCCTCCTCAAGATCTCGGTGCCCCCCATCATCTCGGTCCGCGTTAACCCCGAAATCGGTGCAGGACACCATAGCCACTGCATCACCGCAGGCGCCGAATCCAAGTTTGGCCTCTGGGAAGAAGAAGTCATCCAAGCCTACGCCATCGCTCAGCGTGCCCGCGTGGGACGCTTCGGTATGCATATGCATATTGGCTCAGGCATCCTTGAGGTTGAACCTTATGTTGCCGCAGTGGAGAAGCTGCTGAAAATCGCTAAGCGCGTCCATGAAGAAGTCGGCATTGACTTTGAGTTCATTGACATAGGCGGCGGCTTAGGCATCCCCTACAAGCCCGAGGATAAGGAGCTGGATTTAGCGGAGTTCTCAAGCAAGGTTGTTTCGATGTTTAAGGGCAAAGTCAAGGAGTACGGACTGGGCAAGCCCTTTCTGTTTGTGGAGCCCGGCCGCTACCTCGTCGGCGACGCAAGCATTCTGTTAACGACCGTGAACACCGTAAAGCAGACGCCTAACCGCATGTTCATAGGGGTAGACGCAGGCTTCAACACTCTTGCTCGCCCCATGATGTATGGCAGCTACCACCCCATCCTCGTCGCCAACAAGCTCGGCGCCGCAGAAAAGGTAACCTGCGACGTGGCGGGACCAATCTGCGAGTCAGGTGACTTGCTTGCCAAAGACCGTCAGTTACCCGAAATCCATGAGGGCGACGTTTTAGCGGTGCTTAACGCTGGAGCCTACGGCTACAGCATGAGTAGCCAATACAATTCGCGTCCACGCGTCGCAGAGTTGATGATTCGAGGCGGCAAGCCAGTTGTGGTTAGGGAACGTGAGCAACTTAAGGATTTAGTGGCTAATCAGCGGATGCAGAGTGAAGTCTAATGCAGTTCTGGAAGATGCATGGTTTAGGCAACGACTACATAGTCATCGATAACCGCAGCCAGCAAATCAGTGACGCACAGGTTGGCAGGTATGCTGAGAAGCTCTGTGAACGACGCTTTTCCGTGGGTGCAGATGGGCTTTTGCTGGTTTACCCCTCAGCTGTTGCGGATGTGAAGATGAGGATTTTCAACTCGGATGGCAGCGAAGCAGAGATGTGTGGCAACGGCATACGCTGCTTTAGCAAGTACTGCTACGAAAACGGCGTCGTCCAGAAAGAGGCGTTCTCGGTGGAAACGTTGGCAGGCATCAAGCAGGTTTGGCTAACCCTCAACGGCGACGTGGTTGTATCGGTTAAAGTTAACATGGGCGCCCCGAGCTGGCAGCGCTCGTCACTTCCCATGACCGGCGAAGGCACCTGCATAGACCAACCCCTCGAGGTTAACAGCGAAACCTACCATGTAACCTGCCTTTCGATGGGGAACCCCCACTGCGTAACCTTCGTCGAAAACCTCGACTTATTCCCCGTCTACTCCATTGGGCCCCTCATCGAAAACCACAAGGCATTCCCCAAAAGAGTTAACGTTGGCTTTGTCCAGGTGCAGAGCCGCAGTGAACTAAATGTCCGCGTTTGGGAACGGGGCTGCGGAGAAACCTTAGCCTGCGGCACCGGAACCTGCGCAGCGGTGGCGGCGGCCCATCGTCTCGGTAAGGTAGGCGATAAGGTTACCGTGCATGTGTTGGGCGGCGATTTGCAGGTTGAAGTC
Source organism: Candidatus Bathyarchaeota archaeon (assembly GCA_026014735.1). NCBI lineage: Archaea > Thermoproteati > Candidatus Bathyarchaeota > Candidatus Bathyarchaeota archaeon. The sequence goes on along the minus strand of JAOZHT010000002.1, from coordinate 742,469 downwards.
GGCGACACCCTGTATCTGTGCGGAGCAGCCGAAAAAGTCTATCAGGCAACACTATTCGAGGAACACATATGAGCTTTGAGTATGCAGAACGAATCAAGCGGTTACCGCCTTATCTGTTTGCGGAAATCGAAAAAATCCAAAAAGAAAAGAAAGCCCAGGGCATAGACCTCATCTCTTTAAGCATCGGCGACCCCGATTTGCCGCCGCCCGCCTTCGTGGTGGATGCCCTAAAACAGGAAGCCGCTGACCCCAAAAACCACAATTACAGCTTCAGCCAAGGCGAACCTGACTTTCGCACCGCCGTTTCCGGCTGGTATAAAACCCGCTTCGGCGTCGACGTCGCCAACGATCAGGTGGTGGCGCTGTTGGGTTCCAAGGAGGGATTGGCAAACATCGCCCGCGCCTTCGTCGACATCGGCGACCGCGTCTTGGTGCCGGACCCCGCTTACCCCGTCTACGCCAACGGCAGCGCCATCCTCTGCGACGGCGTCTCGGTTCCGTTGCCGCTGCTGGAGCAGAACGGTTTCCGCCCCGACTTCGAATCAGTTGATGCCAGACGCATCAAGATGATGTACCTAAACTACCCTAACAACCCCACCGCCGCCACCGCGGATCATCGCTGCCTCAAAGAAGCCGTTGAGTTTGCTAAAGAAAACAACATTATCCTCTGCTACGACAACGCCTACTCCGAAATTACCTACGACGGCTACCGCGCACCCAGCATATTGGAAATCGAGGGCGCCATGGATGTGGCAATCGAGTTTCATTCGCTTTCCAAAACCTTCAATGTAACCGGCGACCGCATCGGCTTTGCAGTGGGCAATCGGCAGTTGGTGGCGGGTTTAGCGAAGGTGAAGTCGCAGATTGATTCGGGTCCGCCAGTCTACACCCAAAAAGTCGCCGTTAAGGCCCTTGGCAGCTACAGAAGCAGCGAACCCCCCGAGTTCCTCAGACAAAACAACCAGATAATGCAGCAACGCCGCGACTTGCTCGTAGAAACCCTGACCCGGCTAGGCTACCCATGCGAGAAGCCTAAAGCCACCTTCTATGTCTGGGTAAACTGCAAAGGCAACTCCATGGAGTTCACCACCAAACTGCTCGATGCAGGCGTCGCGGTGACTCCGGGCGTGGGCTTTGGGCAGCATGGCGAGGGCTATGTGCGGATAACTTTTACGCAGCCTAAAGAACGCATAGCCGAGGCTTGCCGCAGAATTGAGGCTGCCTTCAAGTAGGCGCATAAAACAGAAGGGTTCTTTCCCTATTCTTTTTTGAGGTAGATGGTGTTTGTTGGGAAGGCCATCTCTATTCCTTCGCGCTCAAAAGCTTCTTTGATGCCCAGGTTCAGTTGCTGCTGTATGTTAAGGTACTCAACGTAGTCTGAGGAGTTCACGTAGTAGACAATGACGAATTTTAAGCTAAAATCCCCGTATTCTGTGAAGTGAACCCGAACAAGCTCGGCGCGGTCAATAGTTTCGATTATGTCTTTGATTAAGAAGGGAATCTGCTTAAGCTTCACAACCTTCGTGGCGTAGGTTACTCCGATGGTGAAAGTTACCCTTCGTTTTTCCAGCTTTCTGAAGTTACGGACTTTCTCGCTGGTAAGTTCCTTGTTTGAAATAACTAATTCTTCTCCCTGCAACAGCTTGACACGGGTGGATTTCACGCCGATATTCGTAACGGTGCCGCTGTAGTCGCCGACGGTTATAAAATCCCCAATTTCGAAGGGGCGGTCAAAGTAGATTGAGAATGCGCTGAAGAAGTCGCTAAGCGTGCTCTGTAGAGCAAACGCGATGGCGATGCCTCCGACGCCTAAGCCGACTATAGCAGCTGAAAGGTCAACATTGAAGACGTAGAGTATGATGAGGATTGCGAAGACGAAAACAACTATCTGCAGGATTTTTTTAAGCAGAAAGAACAGGTGATTGTTGTTTTTTCCATTGGTACTCACGGCTCGGCTGGCGGAATAGTCGATTATAATGTTTGAGACACGTGTAACGGCGAACGCGGTCATCATGATTTGGATGACTAGAAAGACTCCGTTCAGGGTCGCGCTGTATGGATTAAGGAACGAGAGGGGCGTGAGGGCATATTCGATGCCTAAAACCACAATCATGATGATTATGAAGGCTTTGACTGCGGCGAGTATGTCGTCGTCAAGTGTGGTTTCTGTCTTCAACGTTAAGCGGCTTACGTATCTGCTGACAACCAAGTATGCCGCCCAGCCCACAACAGCGACGACTGCAAAAATTACTAGGGAAGCCATGATTTCGCCGTTAGATAGGCTTGTCTGGAATGTCTGCTGGAATATTTGGGGTAAAGTAGCCATTGGAGGTCTTGCGTTTCCTTTATTCAGTAAAGGTATTTAAATTTCTTGGCTGAATCCAAAAAGTTTTGCAGCCTGTAAATTGGAGGAGTAGGAGCTTAAAGGTCTGGCGCGAACTGTCTTGTATAGTTGTTGTGGGACCCCTCTTTACACAACCGTAACATCCCGCGGCTTATGGTAAACAAAGCATTTCAGAAACGGGCGTTAAGGGGCATTGCAGGCGGGTTGTGCAGTCTGCCACAAGCAGAACAACAAAAGTTTAGTCGCAAATACAGATCGTGCGCAAACGTCTGTTGCTCAGCCAGCTCTACCCCCCCTCTATTTATAGGCTCAACAAAAGCAGCTTAGGCAACCAAAAAACCCAGCAGATGTTAAGAACCCCATTGACAGGTTAGGCAGCTGCAGCGTTTTAAGTACAGGAACTGTGCAGTTGCCCCTAAACTAAGACGATGCATAGATTCAGCTGACGCTTCCCCATACCCCAAACGTCTGTTTGTTCAACCACCACCTCCCTCCCCCCTATAAATAGACAAAACGGGCAGGACACATATGACCGGTTTCCGATTCACCTGTTTTTCTGCGGAATCGACCTCACCGCCCCAACAAGCCCCGCGCCCGCTGGGTCGCTGCTTATCTGCTGCAAAATCAAATCCACAAACGGCTGCTGCTTAGTCCGCGAAGGCGTCATATACATCCCGCCCCGCCCCGTCTTGGCAACGTAGAGGAAATCCTCGATGGGCAACCCAAAATGCGCTCCCTTATCCTGAAGCGTCTGGATGTAAATTAACATGGGGCTGCGTTTAGGCGGCTCCAGTCGGTAACGGTGTCCCTGCTTGGGATTAACAAGAACAAGATTCCGCGCAGCAAGAGCCTTCACTGCCTCCCAAAGTGCAAAACAAGGTGCACCGGGGGCGGCGCAGAGGCGGCAATGCTTGCTTTTTCGGTCACCAATCCAGTTGCGGCAGAAATCCGTGTCCATTTCAGGTTTAGGTTTAGAATCCACTAAAACACCCAGGGGTAACGTTTCCGCACGGTTTCCAGCACGCCCTGCGGGGGAATGATGCCTTCTTCACAGATTAACCCGTGGATGTAGCGGTTAGGCGTCACGTCAAACGCGGGGTTCTTGACTTTCAGCTGCGGCGGAGCTTCTGCCCAGACCTCGCTGGGGCTGCGCTGCTCGATTTCTTCGCATCCGCCACCCAACGTTTCCGCATCGAACTTTAGCAACTCGGAAACCACATAAAACGGCGCCCGAGCCTCACTGGCGATAACCGCGATGCCCCCCGTGCCGATTTTGTTCACCACGTTGCCCTCGCTGGTTATCGCGTCCGCGCCCACAAAAACCACGTCGACGTCACTCATGAAGGTTCGTGCGGCGCTATCCACGATGAAGGTGGTGTCTATACCGAGGCCGACGAGTTCTTTGGCGGTTATTCTGCCCTGATATGCTGGGCGTGTTTCGGTGCAGACCACCCGGAAATCCACGCCGTCCTCTTTGGCTTTGGCGAGCAGGCGGGTGACAGTGGAGCTGTGGCAGTGGGTAAAAACGACTGAGCCCTCGCCGATGCGTTTAGCACCGATTTCGGCGGCGCGTTCCCTTGAGGCAGACAGGTCCCGCAGAAAGATGCTGGCGCTCTGGGAAACCACGCCGCGCAGGGTTCCGATGTCTTGGGCGGGTTCGTTTTGGGTTTGGGTGATTATGTAGCGTAGTGCGTTTCTCATCAGTGGCTCGGTGGGGCGGGTGCTGTAGAGTAGAGTCTGTGCCTTTTTGAGTTCAACGAGGAACTCCGGTTTGGTGGCAGCCTGGGTTTGCTTCGCCAATGTTTGCAGGGCCTGTACGGCTGCGATGGCGACGTTTCTGGCGCCCTGAACTTGGAGCTTGATGATTTTTTCGGCGATTACTTCGATGGAGTCCACCATGGCATAACCCTAAATGCTGTGTTATGCTAGTAATTTGTGGAGAAACATATAAGCAGATTCGTAGAATCAAGTCTGTGAGTGCTATGTTGCCGGATCCAGACGCTATAAACAACATTCTTTCGCCGTATGTGCAGCCTTGGTACGATTCCCTCGCGGACCCCCAGAAGGCGCAGATGCAGGTTCTCTCGGATTTGCTGCCTAAGTACGCGCAGACCGACTATGGCGCTAAACTGGGCGCAGAAAAAATCGGCGGCATAGCTGATTACCAGAAACGATTCCCCATTCTCAACTATGAGGCGATGGCGCCTTATCTTACGCAGGTACGCCAAAGCAGCTACAAAGCATTCCTCAGTGAGCCGCCACAGTGCTGGGTGATGACCCGCGGCTCCACAGGCCACAGCAAAGTCATTCCCGCCACCCAAACCCACCTCAAACAGATTTACAGCTGCGGCGCAAGAGCCATCATCAACTATGCCGTACGCAAAAAGCAGTACGAGGTTTTCTTAGGGGTAATTTTGAACCTCAATTTTCCCTCAGCGGTGCATACGATGACGGTGGATGGGAAAGAGCAGACCTACGGTTACAGCAGCGGCACCTACGCGCGGCTAAACCCCATGTTTGACCGCGTCAGCCTGCTGCCCCGCCAAGAAGAAATCGATAAACTCGGCAGCGGCATCGGGCGGCATGATTGGGAACGCCGATTCGACCTCGTCTACGAGATGGCGAAAGACCAGAACGTCACCGCCACCATGGGCGTCACCCCCGTCATTTTGTCCTTTGCCCGATACATCAAGCGCCGATACGGCAAACTGCCATGTGACATCTGGAAGCCGAAGGCGCTGTTCTGCACCAGCGTACGCAAAATCCAGTTCAAATACGGCCCCATCCTCAAAAAATACTTCGGCGACGCCCCCATCGTGGAGATGTACACGGCGACGGAGGGCGTGTTTGGGCAGCAACTCGACGATTACCCCTACATCGGCCCCAACTATGACGCTTACCTCTTTGAGGTCGCCACTGGAAGAGGCGTCAAGCTGCTGCATGAACTGGAGCGGGGCGAATGGGGCAGCCTCATTATTTCCTCATGTATGCTGCCTCGCTACGAAATCGGCGACTTAATTGAAGCTGCAGGAAAAAACCATTTCCGCGTTTTCGGAAGAAAAAACGCGTTGACGCTTCTTGAGCACAGGCTCTATCGGATGTTTATGGGTCGGCTGCTTTAGCGGGGCACAGGATGGCGGCGGCGTGCAATCATCGCCATGTACACTGCGCCGACGATTATGATTACGCCGATGATGAGAAGCATAATTGCCCAGGTCTGCGCTGAATTGTTAAAGTAGCCGCTTAGCTGCAGAACAGAGAATAAGCCGAAGGTTATCAGAACCAAGCCGCCGATGAGGTAACCCACGAATCCCCGTTCGCCCTTCTCCTGTTTCTCGCGGTTTTCCTCTTTTTCTTTCTTTTCGTTTTTCTCTTCTTTCTCGTTGCGTTTCTGTGCAGTGTAGGGTGGTGGCGTCGCCTGAGCAGACGCTTCTGCACCCTTCAGTGATGCTCCACATCGTGGACAAAACGCCATTTGGTCTTCCACTGGATTGCCACATTTCGGACAATAAGACATACGATTTTCCCAACTACTCTTTATTGCTCAGAGTATTTAAAACATGCACCAAGAGGCTTTAAGAGAAAGGTATATCTGACAAATAACGCATTTTCGGATGGAGTAAAAGTGGTTGATTAACGCCAGAAGCGGTCATGCGTTAACCGAAAAAAGGAAAGAAAACCTGTTTTCTGCCATCTACATCGGCGGCATCTTTATCGCGATAGCAGTCATATACATCGTTCATCTGCCAAGCAGCCTGTGGGATCGAATCGTCGATTTCTTTCTGTCCCTCACATTAGCCCCCGTCCCCGGCACAGGCATCACGCTCCCCGCGCCTCTTGACCCCGCCGCCCACATAGAACTCTACACAGCAGGTTTCCAGATAGCAATAGCCATAGGCATTCTGGAGATTTTCGTGTTACTCATGAGGGTCTTTATGCATTCGCCCCTGCAGCGGACAGCGGAAACCATAGAGAACATCGTGTTCTGGCTGGGCGCAAGCTACCTGGTCACTGCATACCTGGTTAACATGTCGATTGCCAGCGAATGGTTCGTCTTCTGGGCCGGCGTCATCTTAATCTTCGGGTTAGCTCTCGTCGCAAGAGCCTTTGTGCTGCTGTCGAAACGATAGCTATTTCTTCTTAACTTTTAGCGTCCACCACAAGTTAACTATCTGCCAGAACATGTTCCAGCTGTCCTTGGCAAGATTCACTTTGGTGCCTTTGCCGCTATGCCACTCAACCGCGATCTCTTTGATGCGGTAGCCATGCGCGTAGCCCCGAACCATCACTTCGGTATCCCAAAACCAATGCGTCGCATCCACTTCGCCAAGCAAAGACAGCAGTTTGTCGCGTCGAAATGACTTAAAACCGCATTGATGGTCACGGAGCTTGGAGCCCAGCATGTGGCGGACAAGGAAGTTGTAGCTTTTGCTGCTCAGTCCCCTGCTGAAGCTGCGTTCAGCGAGGCTCTGAGGCATCATACGTGACCCCGTCGCGAAATCATATCCCTCAACGGAGAGGGCTTCTACCAGCGGCTTCAGAAAACGCAGGTCAGTAGCTAAATCCAAATCCATGTAAACCAGAAATGTGCCCTGGCACTGACGAAAAGCATTGTTAAGCGCTGTGCCTCGTCCCAGCCTGGCTTCGCGGTGGATATGCCGCACGCAGCCGTATTTCTCCGCGAGTTCTTTGGAGCGTTCTGCGGTGCCGTCGGTGCTGCCGTCCTCGGCGATCACTATTTCATAGGAACCTGTGAAGGCATCAAGCGCCGCCATAACCTTCTCTACCGCCGTCTGCAGATAGGTGACTTCGTTGTAGGCAGGCAGCACCACTGAAACTTCGACTGCAGATGGGGCTTGGTGTTTGGGTGTCATGGCGCAAAGAACCAGCTGGGGAACCATTTCAAGTTATGGATGTATTCGGATGTTGTGGGGGCCCCTGAAATCACAGGGTAGAAGAGCACAAACATTGCCACAGTCGCCGCGAAGATGGCTATGGCCGCGGCTTTGCCTTCGGGTTTATGCCAGTACTTGTTGATGAAATACGTTAGGGCTAAGCATAGCAGGGGCACAGAGAGGTAGAAGTGGTAGATGTAGGTGGCTCTGCCGATTAAAACGTAGGGCAGCCAAGAGAACAGAAACACCACCACAATGAAGAGTGCGCTTGCATCCCAGCCCTGCCCCCGAATGCTAACTTGTGCAGCGCCTTTTTTGATGCGGCTCCACAGATTCGACAGCAACGCCTCCACATGGAAGGCTTCAACCGCGAGGAAAACCATGGCGCCAAAGCCCACCCACCAAACCACGGGGTTGCCGAAGGCCGAGATGGTTGAGAGGGTACCGTTGGGTAAATTGTAGGTTATGTCAAACCATTTGGGCACGGTGACGCCGTCGAGGCGGAACATGAAGGGCCAGCTCCACCAGGGCGCCGCGGAGGAATCCACAACGCTGCCCGAGTGGAAGCCAAACATGGCGTTCTGCAGGTTATAGATGGTGACTGGCGAGTTGCCCATAAGCATCTCGGGGATGTAGGTGGCGAAGTATATGGCGGCAAAGACGCCGGCAAACGCGATCATAAGCAGGAAGGGATGGTCAAAGAACGCCACGTACCTTTCGCGGAGGCTGGCTTTGAGTTTAGCCACGTCTTTTAGGCGCAGAGCCAAAAGCAGCGCAATCATACCTACGACTCCGTAGAGCGAAAACCACTTGGTGGAGAACGCCAACGCAGCGCATACAGAGGCCAAAAACAGCGGAATAACCGAGGTTTTCCAGCCGTCCTTGATGACCCGTGCAAAATAGATCAGGAAGAACAGTTGGGTAAGCAGCGAAAAGAACACCACGTAGGTGTCCACGGTGCCTATCCTGGCCATGGTGAAGTGCATGAAGTCAAAGGTGAAGAGGAACGCCGCGGAGAAGCCGCCTATCCAGGTGCCGAAGAGCTTCTTGGCTATGAGAAACATCAGGGGAACCATCAGCGTGCCGAATATGACGCCCATGATGCGCCATCCAAACGGGGTCTCACCTGCCAGAGCAACACCCACGGCCTGGATGAGTTTGCCAAGCGGCGGATGCGTCCGCTCATGGGGTATCATGTGGTTCACATAGTTTTCCGCGGACCGCGCAAAGTACACTTCGTCAAAGTACATTTTGGACATGTAGGTGGGCGGTATCTCAAGCGAGTTCTGCTCATCCGCAAGGGCGGAGAGGGCTGCGTCTGTGCCGTTTATGCCCGTGACGCCCACGATTGGTATCTGCTGGAGGTCGGGGTTGTCTAGGCCGATTTCTGAGAGCTGCGCGTAGGGCGAGGGCTCCTGGTCAGTGGGGTTGGTTACGCCCCAGTTCGCGAACATCGGCTGCGAATCATAGGTAACGGGATTAACGTTGAATTCCAGATACTGCGTTTCCACGTTAAGCGAGAATGAGTTCTGAACCGAGTAATCCGTGCCCCGGTCAGTTAACGAGTAGTTGCCCACAAAACTCCAGTTCCCCGGGGACCCACTGTAGACGCTAACTGAGGCATTGCCGGATTTAACCCAGAAAAACGCGTCATGCACCTGCTGAAGCGAACCTAAATCCACATAGAAACTCTGCGGCGTAGTGCTCTCCCAATTCGATAACGGATACTGAGTCTCGCCTAGATTCCAAACTGCCAAGCCGAAGAAGACCACGGAGAGCAAAACCATGGTTAAGATGTCGGTTTTGGTTATTTTCAATTGAAAGTTCACTTTGGCGGGTCACCTCTCGGTTGGTTTTGGCTGGGCGAATCTGACTCGGGTTTAGAGGGGGATAGCCAGCTTCGTCCTTTCAGCTCATTCCACATGAGCAATGTGCCATAGAAGAATAGAGCTAAATTAATAATGCTTACCGCCACAACCACGGGGTCGCCGGAGAGGCTAGGTGAAGCATTAGGGTAGGAAACGTTAAGCCAGTAGAGTATGTAGGCTTCGTTGACCAGCAGCGTCGCAGTTAACCCGATGTAAAGCGGCCGAGTTTTCTTGTAGAGCATAAACAGCAGCACCAAAACGCTTAGCACCGGGAATAGGTAGCGTTCATGGATGCGGGTGGGTAACATGAAGAAGGCAAAAAACATCATCGCCGCCGAAAACAGGATAATCGAGTCGCCGTCCACCTTAAACCGCTTGTAGGCGACGTACAAGAAGAATGCGGCGAATAAACCGAACAGCACCCAACCGACTATGAAGAGGTTACCGTCAGGCACCCACATGCCAAACATCCCCCAAATGTTAAACGCGTTAATCGAAGTGAACTGGTAGCCGCTGTAAGCGCCAAAGTAGATGTTGCTAAGGAAAGTCACTGGGTTACCTGCCCAGTCAAAGGGCAGAATCAGCAGGAAAAGGGCTGCAGCAAACGCGCCGATGGAGGTTAACAGGCGCTTGGCGCCGTCTTTAAGGAAAATTACCAATGCAACCAGAGGCAGCAGCGCGATGCCCTGTGGCTTAGTGAGCAAAGCAACCGCGAAGATGACTGCAGCGAGTTCTGGTTTCTTTTTTAGGGCAAGCATGAGGCTGAGAAGCATAAAGAAGGTGTAGATGGCATCGAATTGGCCCCACCACGCAACATTGAAGATTATGGCGGGGTTGAATGCGTATAGCGCCGTGGCTATGAGGGTTTGTTTGGCGCCGAGCTGTTTACGCATAAACACGTAGATCAGGATGGCTGTGGCGAGGTCAAAGAGGGTTGGGACAAGCTTAACGATGTTTACGGCGTTTATCCCTGCGTTTGATGCCGCGTTGGCTATGGAGCCGAAGAACCAGAAGATGTAGACGTTGAAGGGCGGGTAATCAGACCAGGTTACCTGATAGAAGGAGTGGATGCCGCTGGTGGCAGCGGTGTTAAACCATGAGGTGAAACAGTTCGTGTCAATCGGGTAACCCTGCTGAGGATACAACAGAACCCTAACTAAGGCGGCGAGGGCAAGCAATACAGCTAAGCCTATGACTTCACGTTGCTTAACTGCTGGGAAACTAACCATCGTCCCCTCTCAGAAAAGAATACTCGCATCCTTAACATAAGAAGGTTTTTCCAAAACCCCACACAGCAGACCTGTTGTTCATCAAACAAGAAGCAGGGTTTGTTCATGAAGAGCCCTCAAAAGCAAACACATTTAATATATTTTAAATCGGAATTTTTAATCTGCAAAGTATTTTACAGATGACTACAACATAATCGGGTAAACGGTAGGTAGATAGGTCGATACTGATGGGTACTTGTCCAACATGCGGCGCAAGCTCCTTCTTTAGCGTTTCCACCAAGCAATGCTCGTGGTGCGGAAGAACAGTCTGCAACAAATGCGTCCCCCAATGGGGTGGCACCTTAACATACAAAACCCAGATGGAGGACCCTACAAAACCAGCAGCATATGACAATGCAGGTTTCTGTTCAATTGTATGCTTTAACAATTTTTGGTTAACCGTGCAAGCCTACCCCACAGATGATGTCGGAACGGATATTTCCGGCTTCACTGGCAAAGTTCTATGGCTATGGAACCAAGCTGTCTCAAATGCAGCATCACGAAGCAGCCCCGCTATCTCTCGAGGGCTAACTCAAAAACTCAACAATTCCATACAAATTCAATCGCCCAAGTATCCTGCTTTTCCATACTGGGACTCCACTGGAAAACCCTACTGGATGTACGAGGGATTCCGGAACAAAGCCAAGTTAACCCTAGCGCAGAACCTTGAAAGATGCGGCAGAACCCAAGATGCCGCTAAAATCTTTGAGGAACTGCGAATGTATGATAAAGCCAGAGAACTACGGGAGAGAGACCGCCATATCTTCATTAAAAAAACCGATGTCTCCATAAACCTAAACGCGTTGCTACAGCAAGTTAAGGATGGCGGGATAGTGGCGATTTTCCGTTGCCCCCACTGCGGAGGTAAACTAAAGATAAGCGACAAAACCACAATGAATTCACTTCGGATATGCGAGCACTGTGGCTCGGAGATTGAAGCGGTGGATTTGGCGGATTTCCTCAAAAGCGCCCTAAGCTAAGCGTCGAGTCCTTCCTGGAAAAGCTCAAGATACTTGCCAATGTGGTATGCGTCGAGTAAACCATGGTTTGCGTTAATCGAAATCGGCAGCAGCTTGCGCCCGTTTGACTCAAAGTATTTTCCGAAGGCAATCTTGGGGATGCTCTCCTGGCAGCGTATGCTTTTCTCATGTTTAAAGCCGCTGAAGCTAAACCATGGAAGCGCAGTGTAATGGACAACATCTACTCGTTTAGCATCTGGGTCAACACGTAAGCCCGGGTACTCTTGAACCTGCGCGATTCTTTGCTCGGCAGTGGCTCTGAACTGCATAAAGTCCTCTGTGTAGTCAAAGAGGGCAAACCCGAATGTTCCGTCTTTGCGCCCAACCGTGCTGCTGGCATGCACCTTATCGAAAAGCCACACTTCACCGTCGATGATGCGGAGGCGGAAATTCTCCACCTGATTAATCGCCCTGATCGAAGCGTATAGGTAGTAGACAAAAAAGGACCAATCCTGTTTTTTGCAGCGTTCGTATGCGCGGGTGCAGTCAACGTTCACTACGACGCCGAAGAAGGGGTCATCGAAGCTGCCGAAGTAGCGGTAATAGTCGCGTCTGGGCCAGCTGTCGAGGTCAATTTTGGTTTTCATATCGGGTACTTCTGGTTTGGCTGTTTAAGAGGGTTTAGGCAGCCGCCATGAAGGCGCAATCGAGGCTGCGCTATATTTTTCTAAAGCCAGCCAGCTCTTTTTCGAGGTCCATCGCTGCGTTGAAGGATAAATCGTCGCTGTTATACTCGATTCTTTTGAGTCCCTGAAGATTAGGCGGCAACTCGACTTTTTTTTCAACCAGCAAAATCACCTGCGTATTATACTTCAGGTAAGCCGCGTTGATTTCGGAGACGACGTTAGAGTTAAGGAGATAGAGTCCACTGTAGCGTCTCTCCTGCTCAGCGGCTGCGATGGTGACTATGGCGCAGTCACATTCCTTCATTATGCTGAATTTGCTCTCGGAAAGCGGCACAGCGGTTTCTTCTTTGTCGCCCATGACGTAGTCGTAGTGGATGAAATCCAGCATCCTCTTCACTTGGTCAGCGACCTTACTGTTGCTGTTAGATATGAAGACCCGTGGTTTAGCCCCCAAGTTCTGAGGCGCAGTGTTGTGGGGCGGCTCAGGCAGCTTTACGAAGGCGCGGGTTTGCGGCTGCGGCTCTAATACCTTTTCATCGGGCGCCTTATACATGGCGGGGGAAGCCGCTGCAAAGGCAACTTGCTCGCTGGCCATGGTTTTTATTCGGGCGTCAAAGCGTTTATTCAACAGTTCACTTATCCGCATCGTCTGAAGCTCAATTCCCTTATCCATAGCCTCCATTCGGCCTTCCAGCGTGTCAGTATCAAAATTGAAGGCAACAATGATGCCTTTTTCAGCTTTGCCACTTGCCAGCGCCCGGGCGAATTCTTGAACTTCAGCTAGGCTGACATTGTCGGACTGTACAATCAAAATTGGCTGGCCGCCCTCCGTGAACCCGTTTATACCCGTCGAGGGGTCGCCTAGTTTCCCGTTGAATTTGCTAATAACCCACTCTTCGAAGGCAGGGGGTGAAAATTTCCTGAGGCTTTTCTCGTCAACCCGCTTCTTTAGGAGATTCATTTTTGCATCCTCGCTGTCGGGAAGTTCAGCTTCCGATTATCTGTAACAGCTTAAAGGTAAATAGAGAGTTATTGTTGCGTCTCCTTAAAAAACTATTGAAAAAAAATCTGGCTCAACCTCGGAATTCAAGTGGCCCACCATGCTTTTCTTACTGTGCGGTGGAGCGAAGCGTTTTGCAGCGCTGCCTGTGATGCTGTGCATAAACCCTTAAGCTTATTTTCTGTCCAATAAACGGCATTTATATCAATTAGTTCAGTGTTTAAATCACATAGCACTCAAACGCGCGGTCTGGTATGTCAGGTAACCAAAACAAGGAGCCGTCACTTGCATTCGGCGGACAAGCATTAATCGAGGGCGTAATGATACGTTCACGAGAGCACGTTGTTTCCTGCGTAAGAAAACCTGACCATGAAATCTTAACGGATATACAGCCGATAACGCCTTTCTCGGAGAAAAACAGAATCTTAGGCTGGCCCATCATCAGAGGCGTAGTCAACATGGTTGAGAGCCTCTACATAGGCTTTAAGGCTTTGATGTTCTCTGCAAGCAACGCCTTTGAAATCGAGGGCGAAGAAGGCAAACCAGAGAAAATAGAGTTCGGCGCCGGAGAAATCGCGATAGTCGTCGCTGGCGTCGCGGGGATGATGGCGGTGTTCTTTTTGGTGCCGTTTCTGCTGTCCACTTGGCTGGGGTTAAAAGCGGGGGTTTTATTTAACATAACCGAAGCCGTTATCCGCTTAGCCATGTTTGTCGCGTATCTCTCGATTATTTCGCTTTGGGGACAGTACAAGCGGGTTCTGATGTACCATGGCGCCGAGCATAAAGCCATACATACCCATGAAGCAGGCGCCCCCATGGATGTGGAGCACGCAAAGAAATTCTCGCGTCTGCACCCCCGATGCGGAACCAGCTTCCTGTTTATCGTGCTGATAATCAGCATTGTCCTCTTCAGCGTTATGCCTAACCTGGGCTTTGCAGTAAACCTGGCTTATCGGCTGCTTCTGATTCCCGTCATCGCCGGCATATCCTATGAGCTGCTCCGGTTAAGCGGCAGATACAAGGATTCGCCGGTTACAAAGGTTCTGGTTGCGCCGGGGCTGGCATTCCAGTATCTAACCACCAAAGAACCCACTGACGACATGCTTGAGGTTTCCCTTAAGGCAGTAACACAAACAGTAAAGCTGCTTTGCCCCACCGCGCAGCCCATCCCACCCGTACCTGCCGCTTTAATCACTACCCCCCTCCCTCATAGATAGCAGCAGGGATTGTTTGATGCTTCTCTCTGACCCGGCCAGGGTCAACCAGCAATGCCCACTCATTCTGCAGCAGACAGGGGTTTCTCTTTCGGCGACTCAGTTTGTTTGTTTCCCACGACGCCTATTAGCCGCGAAATAAAGATGGCGATAAACAGTGTTCCGATGATGGGTTCCAGCATCACAAGCGACTGCGCCTGCAACGTGTTAGGCGTCATAAGTCCCCCTATCGTCGTTAAAGAGTAGTAGCTGAAGTAGATGAAACTGGAAAAATCGTACCTGGGCGGAACCGAGGCGCTCAGAAAAGACCCCGGAGTAGAAATTTCAACTAACCGGTAAACAGAAGCGAAACTCAACCCGATCAAAAGATACGTTGCGACGCCGCCCCATATGAAATCGGTTTCAAGCGCTCTTTTGCGTGCCGTATTGATTATGTTAATGAAAATCAAGGCCCCGATAAGCGAGAAAGAAACCGTGGTGAAAAACCGTGCGAGTTCCTCGCTGCGTAGGCTGCCTTGGATGGTAAATATCCAAACAATAACTAGCGTCGCAGAAACTATCAGCAGGGTGATTGGGCCGATTATTCTCTCTTGTTTGATGGAAACTCCGGCGACTATCAGCACCGCCGACACGATGACGGAGAGCAGAACTTGGCCGAGGTAGCCTTGGCTGTAGGGGATAAAAAGCAGGTAAATAACAATGAATAGTACCAGAACAAAATATTTCGAGCGATAAAGAACACTCTTTAATGCTGCATTAAACCGCGCTGATATTTGGATTCACCTAAAAGTAGAAGGGCTTTACAATAGATTCCAATAAGCGATGACCCATTTAAGCATTAACGCTCAGCACCAAGCAGACGGAGCTAACCGTGATAGGTAGGGTCATCTAGTAGGTTGGCCACAGTATACCTGAGGATTCAAGCCCTTAAGAGGTGTATGTGCCCGTTCCAGTCATGGTCGTTGGAAGAGTTGGGTCTTAAGGCTTAAGTCATGTTAGTGGTGACATATTTCGTAATTGGAAATATGCCTTTTAAGCAAAAACTCACATATCTATTCTTGTAAGAAAGGAGCACCACAATCACACACGGGATAGCCAAGAGTTAAGCGGATCTGGCTGTTAGCGGAAAAGAAGGCGAGCCACACCACTACTTTTACGCCTCTTATCTGCCAACGCAAGGCTAAATCCGCTTATCCAAACCTTCTACCCTTCTGGCACAAGTCTGGTTAGGGAGAGAAGGGGCTGAATTTGTTAAGTCAGGGCTTACTTAACCATTGCCCGTTTGCGAAACAATTGGAGAATCCGCGATTTTTCATTAATCCCTTACCTATCGCTTCGCAGGTATGATTATCGATGAATCTCCAGTATCATTTTAGCGGTAACAGGCAGTTGCTGCTGCCCCACCCACCACACTTACCCCTTGCAGATAGACCATCATGCGAGGTTTTTTCGGAACCCGCAAAAAACCAAACTCAACCACCAGTGATTCTTAGCCTAACTTGGCCCCGAAAGCTCTTTGGAAAGCGCGGCCGCCAAAAGCCGCCATGCCGCATGGTCCTCTTGGCAGAGCTTATCCGCAAGCGCCCCCACGTCGCCTCTGCAATCGTACTCCAGATGCAGCGCCCAAAAATCCAGATAGGAGCCGCCTTTTCCGTCGGGGGATATCTGGTAGAGGAACTGGGAGTACCTGTTTGGACCCGTCAGATGCGTAGACACCCAGCTGTGCAATTCGGGGTAGAGCGACACGAGCTTTTGCTTCTCCACAATGCCCTCCGAAGTATGAAAAGTGTCCCGCAGGACTACGGTGCCCTCAGACAGCTTGGTTACCGCGCGTTCAGAGTCTTTGCAGTCCATTAGCATCTGGTCCTCTGGGCTAAAATCGGTGCACCACTCAAAGGCTGCCTTGGGCGGTGCCTGAAGGTGCTGGCGGAAATGGTACCTAACAGTCGTCGGCATAGAGTCACCGACTGGCAAGTTGTAAGGGTGAGCTATAAAACATTTGGGTACCCGTTGAATGTCAGCGCCCTTTTCGGCGCCTTAGAAACACAGCGGCAAAAAGCACCCCAGTCAACACAAGAATAACTGCTATCCAAGGAGCAGTTGCACTCCAAGTTATCTCTAAAGCTGCCGGGGTAGGTGTGGGCGTCTGCGTCGGCACCGGCGTGGGTAATGGTGCCTGGCTGGGAGCAGGCAGAAAAGCGTTGGTTTTAACTAGGCAGATGGGGCCACGGGGAATAGAAGTGTAAGAAAAACCGATTCCTAATCCTGCGACTGCACCGTCTGAGGTTTCCACCAACGAATCTATTGAGAACGGTAAAACGTCATAGTCAACGGTGGTGGGACCGGTGGGAAAATATTCTTCGAATGTTGTAGTTTCTGACAATATGACTTGGTTGTTGCTATCGGTTACAACGAGTTGGCTTGAGTTAACGTAGGCGTATCCGCCGTTGCTTGTGGAAATCTGCGTAAGGGAAAGCTCAGTAGGGAAATTACCTATCATGGAAGAGTTAACGCTCCATTGGACGTTTCCTTGCGTATCCAGTTTAAGTAATGTATGGTGTTCGGAGTAAGAACCTTGCCCATAAACTTCGTAGCCTTCGTCGCTGGTCTGTATGACCATTGATGCCGTGAAATCATCTAAGTCCTTTGTCCACTCCACCTCGCCTGCAGAATCAAGCTTATACAAGGTCGATGTAAAGGTAAATGGGCTGTGCCAGCCTGAGCCTAAAAAGGCGAATCCTCCATCACTAGTCTGGATAAGATTCGATATGAACATTGTTCCTCCGCCATACTGCTTCTGCCAGGCTATGGCAGGTGTGGAGGTTTTAGCCAAGACATTTGGAAGCAAGCTGACAGATGTTATTAGAATCAATATGGTTATTGCGGCTTTGGTAGTTTTCTGCATATTTTGAGAAGGGCACGGTATCTGTTTAAAAGGTTTTTTGTTCAGGTCTTTGAACTAGCCCTTGTCAAGTTTTCTTGACTAAATTATTTGGGTGTGACCAGCTGCATCTCTTGAAAAGATTTTCTTGGAGGAAATTTCTTGCTCGCAGGTTTTTGCGGGAGAATTCGAATTCATGAACCTCTGCAGAATCAGGTAGCCTCAGTCTATTGTCGTGGCTAAGTTGGGTTTCAGGGTAATTCTTAAATCCATAATTATAGTTATAGTGTATGGTGGTTGGTTTGGCAACAACAGTCCAAGTAGACGAAAAAACCCTTCAAATGCTCAATAAAGCAAAAAAAGAAATGAAAGCAAAAAGCCACAATGAAGTCATCAAAAAATTACTCGCCGAACACGGAAAAACCCCACAATCTATGTTTGGCTCAAACCGCAAACTAACATCCTTCAAAGAAGAAGACCGAGCGGAATTCCATGAGCTTTAACTTCATAATCGATACGTACGCTTGGATTGAATATTTTAAGGCTTCAAAAATGGGAGAAACCGCAAAAGAATACATAGAAAGCGAACATGCAGTGACGCCGACGATTGTGGTGTCAGAAATCAGCCGAAAACTGCTAAAGGACATTGAGCTTGGCAATGAGACACGTGAGGGGCGACTTAGAAGACTTGAGTTCATAAGGGCAACAAGCAGAATAGTTGAGCTTGACTTTGATACCGCAGTTGAAGCTGGAGAATTAAATGAAGAACTTAATGAGAAAGCAAATGGCTGGGGCTTAGCAGATTCCATTATTCTCTGTGTCGCTAAGAGTCTAGGCGGGAAAGTCGTGACGGGAGACGAGCACTTCCGCAAATTAAAAGAGGTAGTTTTCATTAAAACCGAGACGCCGACGCAGTGACCCCTAGCCGATTAAAGAGATGTTGGCAGCGGCGTAGGTAATTGTGCTTGGCTGGGGGCAGGAAGCGGCTGGTTTTATTGGCGGATGGAGCCCGGAGAATGGCTGCTCACCGAGGAGCCGGGAATGTATTAGTTTCTGATGGCTCGGAAATACAGCACCGAGAATAATAAGCCGATAACTGCCAGAACAGCAAACAGGGGCACCACAGCCATAGAAACGACAGTTGAGTTGGGATTGGCTAAGCTTCCGAAGTACTGGTCGCTAGCTATACTTACACATTCGATAGTTAACAAAACCAGAACGCTTCCACCCACCCAATTTCCATGCGGTTTATGCTGCCACATCCACACCGCTGAAAGCGTGACAAGCGGCAGTATGAAAGCTAAATCCAAAACATGCGAGGGATTAGTTAAAAATCCGGTGCCCTCGTAGGTGGCTGGAACCGCGTTGCTGAAGAGAACGGGAAGATACTGGCCTAGCTCCTGGAAATAGAAGAAGACCGCAATTATCAGAAGGTAAACCGAGACTGCGCGGAGAGTCTTCGAGGGCGAGGCAGGGGCAAAGTTGGCTGTTTTAAATTTTGGCAGAAGGGTAAAGATTGCCCAGAACGCTGAAGAAAACATTGCCACGTAGACGAGAAACAGTGAATTGTAAGGTATAGCGAACAGGAACATCACTGAATTGTAGAGTATAAAGATAAGTGACCCCAACCAAAGAACCTTAGCCACGTTTGATTCGCTGTGTTTAGCCAATATCAGCGCCGAAATCAACAATGGAACCGCTATGACTAGGATTACTAAGGCAGTGCCCCTGGCCGAGCCAACCATCACTGCAAGGCCGTTAAGAGCGCGGGGTACAAAAAAGCTTACCCCTGAAGCCACCGCGGATACGATCACAACCACCCAGGATAATGCATAAGCAAGTGAGGAAAACCGTTTAGGAGCAGACTGCTCAGTTAGTTGCCCATCAGCCATTTTGCCACCCAGAAGCTATTGCTTTTTTATGCTTATAAATTTGCGTTAAACGGTAAGAATTTTTACGTTTGTCTCTTTAAAAAAATAGAAATTAACATTTTGACTAGCAAGGCAGTGGCTGGCGGGGAATTTGGATCTCAAATATCCGCAGGCTAGAGCCCAACGTTAGTAGCTGTGGTTTTACAGTCACAAATCGATAAGTGATTATATGCCAGTTATACGAGGTGGTGTTAAATGATGAGCTTTTTATATATAAGAAACGGTAGTTTAACTGAGTGGCTTTGGTGTGCTGTTTTTGCATTAGTATCACGCTCGGGCTGCAAATCAGCTATACAAGCAGTGAATAGACAAACCGGTTTTTGGCGTAATACAAGGGGCGGCTTAGCTGGTTTGCTTTGGTATGCCATCATAATAGTGGTATTAATAATACTTCTAATTCTGGCACTACGATTCCTATTCGGCATAATCTAGGCAAGCACTTTACGCAAAAATTAGAAGCACCAGAGTTGACCGTTGCTCAGGATGCTACATGCAAACAACGAATAATCAAAGAACAGCCTAAACCTAAGCTGGGAATTTGGTAAGCGAGGGTAAAGCAGGGTGAAATGTAACACCGAGAACCTGATGGAAGTCCACCATCCTTCAAAACCGAGTGCAAGTGGTGCGGAGGGTGGGATTTGAACCCACGAACCCCTGCGGGATAAGAGCCTCAGTCTTACGCCTTTGGCCATGCTGGGCGACCTCCGCATACGTGTGCGGAATATAGAAACACCCAGCCCATTTAAAGGCTTTACCGTGCAAACCACGCGGTAACCCCCCAAACAAGAGGCAGCCTAAGGCTTACAGAGCAGAAAATAGCCGAACTCCGCAAACAAGTTGGGCACAAAACGCACCGCATGGTTACCCGATGCAAAGAAGCTGCGTTGGATCCGTATGCCCCTTTTCTGGCAGAAACCCTCAAAGTCCGCTAGGCTCAGAAAATGCAGGTTGGGGCTGTCATACCACTGGTAGGGCAAAGCCGCCGTCACCGGCACCCTGCCCCGGAGAAGGATGGAGGCGCGGGCTTTGTAGTAGGCGAAGTTGGGGATGCCCACCACTGCTTTTTTGCCTACCCGCAGCGCCTCCGCTAAGGCGAAGTCGGGTTTTTTGACTTGCTGGAGCGTCTGGTTTAAGATGACGTAGTCGAAGGTGTTGTCGGCGTATTCGGAGAGCCCCGTGTCTATGTCCTGCTGGTAGACGCTTAGGCCCTCTGCGACGCAGCGGTGAGTGGCTTGCTCGTCGAGTTCTATGCCCTGCGCTCGAACATGATTTTCACGGGTTAGATACGCCAAGAGTTCCCCGTCGCCGCAGCCTAAATCCAGCACCGAAGCGCCCTGCCCAACCCACTTGGCGATGACCTCAAATTCGATTTTACTTGCCGTTGGCACCAACTCCCTTTCCGTTGCCATTGAATACGCCTTTGAGGAAGCCGCTGATTAGCCGCCCCTCCTGCTCGGTCTCCAGCAGAAACGCATCGTGCCCATAGGTACTGTTGACTTCACAGTAGCTGGCATCCACACCTGAGAGTTTGCAGGCTTTAACGATTTCCTGCGACTGGTAGGTTGGGTAAAGCCAGTCGGATTTGAAGGCGATGACTAGCACTTTGGCGCTTAAGCCCCCAAATATGCTGCTGAGGCTGTGTCCGTTGAGGATGTTGAAGTAGTCGATAGCTTTGGTGATGTAGAGGTAACTGTTAGCGTCAAATCGCCGCACAAAGGTGTCGCCTCTATTATGCAGATAGCCTTCGACTTCGAAGTCTGCGCCAAACTTGAACGGCGCCCTATCGGAACGAAATTTGCGCCCAAACTTCTCAGTCATCGAAACGTCACTCATGTAGGTGATGTGCCCAATCATGCGTGCGATTGCTAGCCCCTTGGCAGGGATGGCTTTGCCGTAGTAGTTGCCGCTGTGCCAGTCGGGGTCAGCCATGATTGCTTGGCGTCCAACCTCGTTGAATGCGATCTGTTGGGGGGTGTGCTTGAGTGTGGTTGCGATGGGGATGGCTGAGCGGATGCGATTGGGGTAGGCAACCACCCATTGGAGGACTTGCATGCCGCCCATGGAGCCGCCTACAACCGCCAGTAGCTTGTCGATGCCTAAGTAGTCTATGAGGTGGCATTGGGCGTTTACGATGTCGCCGATGGTGATGAGGGGGAAATCGATGCCGTATGGTTTACCTGTTTTGGGGTTAACTGAAGAGGGACCTGTGGAGCCTCGGCAGCCCCCCAGCACGTTGCTGCAGACCACAAAGTACCGCTCCGTATCTACGGCTTTGCCCGGACCCACAAGGTTACTCCACCAGCCTCCCTCGCCTGCTACATGCGAGTCCCCGCTGAGCGCATGGCAAACCAGAACCGCGTTGGATTTGTCTCCGTTGAGGCTGCCGAAGGTTTCGTAGGCAAGGCTAACTGGACCTAGTTTCTCGCCTGACTCCAGCGGCAACTCCTCGAAGACAAATGTTTGAGGTGGGGGGGTGCTCAATTGGGTTTCCTCCGTGTGGGTTTACTGCTGGGATGCTTTGAGTGCTTGGTCTAAGTCTTCGATGATGTCGTCTGGGTCCTCGATGCCCACGGAGAGGCGGATGAAGTCTGCGGTGACGCCGGTTGCCTGCTGCTCCTCGGGGGTGAGTTGCTGATGGGTTGTGGATGCGGGGTGAATGATGAGGCTTTTTGCGTCTCCAATGTTAGCAAGGTGGGAGAAGAGTTTTACGTTCGCGATGACTTTTTTGCCTGCTTCCAAGCCGCCCACCACGCCGAAGCCGACTAGGCCGCCGTAGTAGCCGCCGAGGTATTTGGCTGCAACTTTATGGTTGGGGTTGCTCTTTAAACCGGGGTAGGTAACCCATTTCACGAGCGGGTGTCTACTGAGGAATTCGGCGACTTTAAGGGCGTTTTCGCTGTGTTTATGTTGACGCAACGTAAGAGTCTCAAGGCCCTGTATGAAGAGCCAAGCGTTAAATGGACTTAGAGCTGGCCCAACATCCCGCAGAAGGGTGACGCGTGCCTTGAAAACCAAAGCCACATTCCCTAACCCGGGGAAATCTCCGAAGGCATCCCAGTATTTCACTCCATGATAAGCCGGGTCAGGCTCAGTGAACTCGGGGAATTTGCCGTTGTTCCATTTAAATTTGCCCCCGTCAACAATGACGCCGCCTAGGCTGCTGCCGTTTCCACTGACATATTTTGTGGCTGAAAGCACAACTATGTCTGCACCGACCTCAAGGGGCGCAACTATGCCTATGCCCACGGTGTTGTCAACCACCAAGGGGATTCCTGCGTCATGGGCGATTTTTGCCAGCGCCTCAAAGTCGGGGACGTCAAGTTTGGGGTTGCCGATGGTTTCAGCGTAGATTGCGCGGGTTTTGGAGGTGATGGCTTTTTTGAATTCTTCGGGTTTCTGTGAATCCACAAATACGACTTTTCTTCCGAATTTGGGGAAGGTGTAGTGGAAGAGCTCGTAGGTGCCGCCGTAGAGGTTGTTGGCGGAAACGATTTCGTCGCCGACGCGTGTGATGGTTAACAGCGCCAGCGAGATGGCTGCTTGGCCTGACGCGGTGGCTAATGCGCCGGTGCCGCCTTCGATGGCTGCGACGCGTTTTTCGAAGACGTCGGTGGTTGGGTTCATTAGCCTTGTGTAGATGTTTCCGAGTTCTTTGAGTCCGAACAGGTTTACGGCGTGTTCGGGGCTTTTGAAGACGTAGGAGGCGGTTTGGTAGATGGGGACCGCTCGTGCGCCGGTTGTGGGGTCAGGTGTTTCCTGGCCTGCGTGGACGGCGATAGTGTCTATTCTTTTTTTTGTCAATTTGATTTGCTCCTTGTTGGAACAACACATTCCATAACGGCGTTATATCCCTTGTTGACAGAAATATTCCAAAACGAATATGCGGCCCCCAAAGGTTATGGTTGCAGAATAATAAGCTGGTGAAGCCAATACGTTTTTTAAGCTACAAAAACAAGAGCACATAACATCGTTATAGATTGAGGGCGGAAAATGAAGGCACTAGGACTACTATCAGGCGGATTAGACAGCACAATCGCAGTAAAACTCATCATCCAACAAGGCATCCAAGTTGAAGCCATAAACTTCTACACACCCTTCTGCCAATGCAGAAAAGGAGGCTGCGGCGCCACCGAAGCAGCAAAAACCTTCAACATCCCCCTCAAAAGAGTAAACGCAGGACTAGACTACCTAAAAATCGTCCGCCACCCAAAATATGGCTACGGGAAAAACCTAAACCCCTGCATCGATTGCCGCATCTTCATGCTTAAAAAAGCAAAAAAATACGCCAAACAAATCGGCGCCAAATTCATTTTTACCGGCGAAGTCCTCGGTCAACGTCCCATGTCTCAGCATAGAGGCGCCCTTGACCTCATCGAGAGAGAAGCCGGGTTGGAAGGAAAAATCCTGCGTCCCTTATCCGCGACTCTTTTGCCTGAAACTGAAGCCCAAAAAGAAGGCTATGTGCCTCAGGAGGCGCTCCGAGACATAAAGGGGCGATCAAGGAAACGCCAGCTTGAGATGGTGAAGGAGTTCAACATCACCAATTATCCTTGTGCTGGCGGCGGCTGCTTGCTAACTGACAAAGCATTCGCAGACAAACTTCGCGATCTTTTCACGCATAAAAAACATGTAACGATAAGAGAAGTTAATCAGCTTAAGGTCGGCCGCCATTTCAGAGTGGGCAAAAACAAAATCGTCGTGGGCAGAAACCAAGCAGAAAACGGTATCCTGCAAAGAACCAAACAGAAAGGCGATTTGGTTTTTGAAGTCCCAATCATCGGCAGCCCAATAACAATTCTGTCGGGACCCAAAACCCAGAGGGCAATTCGGTCGGCTGCTGGTTTGACGGCTTTTTTCTCAGATCAAAAAACGGGAACAGCCCAGGTGCATTTTGGCGCTTTAGGGTTTGATAGGCAAATTGCCGTGGAGGTTCCCTGCAGAGAAACCGTTGAAGCATCAAAAATCTAGGGGCTTATATGTAGTAGTCGGGTTTTGGGGCGCCATCGTTTTCGGCATGTCTACAGAAGGTAGAGCAGAGCCCGCAGAAGTTAACTGTAATGTCCTCGGCGCTGATTTCTTTAGAAACAAGTTTCTGGGCAGTATTCTCCGCCATCGCCTGCAGCTTCGGCATGAACTCTTGAACCTGATCAACACCCTTGTAGGCGCGTTTGGAGCTAAGGTATTGGCTTATGGCGGCTTGGGTGGTTCCGAGTTTTTTGGCGGCGTCGGTTTGGGATAGATGGTATTTTTGCACTAGTTCTTTTGCGAGCATTGAGCGGTAGAGGGGTAAGACGTATTTGCCGATTACTTCGCATTGAGGATCCATATGCATCACCTGCCATAACGGCTTTATAATTATTAATTCTTTTCTGAAAGCACACGCATTGGTGGTTTATTTAGGCCGAAATTAAGCGGATATTCCAAAAGTAATATTACCGCCACCCCGCATTACTGAATTATGTTTCCAACCCTTGAAGACATCGCTAAACGCCGCCGACAACTAGGTCTCAAACAGAGCGAACTCGCCAAAGCCGCAGGCGTCAGCCAATCCCTCATCGCTAAACTCGAAGCAGGCACCATAGATTCCTCTTACAGCAAAGTAAAAACCATCTTTGATGTACTGGAGCGGCTGGAATTTAAAACCAAGATCCAAGCCGAAAAAATCCTCCACCATGAAGTCATCAGCGTACAGAGGACCGCCCCCGTCTCAGAGGTCGTTAAAGTCATGAAGGAGCATGGAATCTCTCAGATGCCGGTGTTTGATGGTAAACAATCCGTGGGCAGCATATCGGAGAAGGCTATTATGCATCAGATTTTGGCGGGGCAGGATTTAGAGGAGATTTCTCGGCAGCCCACGGAGAGAATCATGGAGGAGGCTTTTCCCCAGATTAATGAGGAGGCTCCGCTTTCGCTGATTTCTAGTTTGCTTCAGACGTATTCGGCTGTGTTGGTTTCTCGGAGGGGTGAAATCATGGGTATTATTACGAAGGCGGATTTGCTGCGGATGCTTTGAGCGCTTTTTTTAAGTATTGGTTTGTTGTTCTGGGTTTATGGTGTTTTGGTGGTGTTGTTTGGTTATGGTTGTTGTTGAGGTAAAGCTTTTAAGGTACGCAGCAGAGGATTATAACAGTGTTATAGGAAGATGGGTAAAATGAAAATAAACAATAACATCCTAGAAACCATAGGCAAAACCCCACTAATCCGCCTAAACAAACTCACCAAAGAACTAAACGCCACAATCGTCGCCAAACAGGAATCAAGAAACCCCGGCGGCAGCGTCAAAGACCGCATATGCCAAAGCATGATAGAGGAAGCCGAAAAACAGGGCATCCTAAAACCCGGCGCCACCCTCATCGAACCCACCAGCGGCAACACCGGCATCGGCTTAGCCATGGTCGCCGCCGTCAAAGGCTACAAACTCATCCTAACCATGCCTGAAACCATGAGCCAGGAACGCCGCAGCCTACTGCAAGCCTACGGAGCCCAACTGGTCCTCACCCCCGGCCCTGAAGGCATGGGCGGCGCCATCAAAAAAGCCGAGGAACTCCAAGCGGAAACCCCCGGCAGCTTCATGCCTCAACAATTCAAAAACCTCGCCAACCCCAACGTGCACCAGAAAACCACGGGACCCGAAATCTGGGCGGACACCGACGGCAAAGTCGACATCCTCGTCGCGGGTGTAGGCACAGGCGGAACCATAACGGGCGTAGCCCAATACA
This sequence comes from Candidatus Bathyarchaeota archaeon, assembly GCA_026014735.1. NCBI lineage: Archaea > Thermoproteati > Candidatus Bathyarchaeota > Candidatus Bathyarchaeota archaeon. The sequence goes on along the minus strand of JAOZHT010000002.1, from coordinate 716,704 downwards.
TCAAACCCCTAAAGCCCCAATTCAAAGCCATAGCAGTGGAGCCGCAGGGTTCACCGGTGCTTAGCGGCGGCAAAAAGGGCCCCCATAAAATCCAAGGGATAGGCGCTGGCTTTAAGCCTGATGTACTGCAGATGGAGCTGGTGGATGAGGTGGTGCAAGTTTCGGATGGCGATGCCTTCGAGACGGCGCGGCAGCTAGCGGAGCAGGAGGGGTTGCTGGTCGGCATCTCGTCGGGTGCAGCAGTCTACGCGGCGCTGCAGGTGGCTAAGCGAGCGGAGAACGCGGGCAAATTAATCGTGGTTGTACTTCCCGATACGGGTGAACGCTACCTTAGCACGTCGCTGTTCCAGAAAGCCTAACTTGAGCGCCCCCCGCGACGCTTCTCTTATATTCCCCCGCCTGTAATATTTGGGGAAAGGGACACAACATGACTGTAAATGCAGACCAGCCTAGCCCAAAAGACTGCAAAGAATGCAGAGAAAGAAACCGCAACATTGACTGCTGGAACCCAGACCACATGATAGAAACGCTCATGCACCACAACTCCGAAGTGGAGCAGGACTGGGTTATCCGAGGGCTACCGGATATAGTGGACGAAATCATGGTTACCTACAAGAAATTCGGCGGCATGGACCACCTGGAAGGACGCGATTTACCCTCCAAACAAGCCGTCGTCGAAGTCCTCGAGGACCTCTTCACCGTGCTTTTCCCCGGCTACCTTGGAGAGCCAGAACTCACCAGAGCCAACATCAAATATCATCTGGGCAGCAAACTCACCAGCGTCTACACGCGCCTCACCGGCGAAGTCGAGAAGAGCCTTAAGTATATTTGCCGAAAAATCAGCGAGTGCCCCCAGGACATCTGCCAGAAACGGGCGCATGTTGTGGTACGTGAATTACTCGAGGAGCTGCCGCGTATCCGCGCGGAACTCAGCGGCGACATCCAAGCTGCCTACAGCGGCGACCCCGCGGCGGTCAGCAACGAGGAAGTGATCCTCAGCTACCCCTGTGTGCTGGCGATAGCTACTTACCGCTTAGCTCATGAGCTTTACCTAAGCGGTGTACCGATGATTCCAAGGATAATGAGTGAGCATATGCATTCCTTAACGGGCATCGACATTCATCCGGGCGCTAAAATCGGCAAGAACTTCTTCATCGACCACGGCACAGGCGTGGTGATTGGTGAAACCGCGGAGATCGGCGACAACGTTAAACTCTATCAGGGCGTCACTTTGGGCGCGCTGAGTTTCCCCAAGGACGAGAAAGGCAACATCATAAAGGGACGCAAACGTCACCCCACGGTAGGAAACAACGTCGTCATTTACTCTGGCGCAACGCTTCTGGGCGCGGAGACGGTGATTGGCGACAACGTGGTTATCGGCGGAAACGTTTGGCTAACAGGACCTGTGGCGTCGGGAACCAAAATCACCATCGCGGAACCCGAGCAGAAGTACAAGATGGAGAACCATCAGGCAACAAAACCGAAAGCTTAAGCGTCAAACCTTTCCTTTTTTGCGCCGCGCTTTAGGGCGTTTTGGGCATATTGAAGAAGCTCTGGTTTAAGGAGCATTGCCAAAAAAAGCAGCAGAGACACACTCACCAACAAACCCAGCAGCCCCCTCACCGCCACCAAAAGCGCAGGGTTGCCCCCGTAGAAGATATCTATTGCTTGAAGGGTTGAGGGCGAGTAGGCTGTCAGCAGGGGCTTTAGGATGTAGAGGTTTTGGTTGGCGACGGTGAAGAGGTAAATTAGCAGTTGGATTGCAACCAGAAAATACAGGTAAACCCGCCGGGGCCTGTAGGCGAAGATAATCAGGAAAAGAAACGGCAGCAAATCAAGGAAGGACTGCTCTGAAACCCAGGGGAAACTCACCATAAACAGCACATAAAAAGACACGATGGCAACTGCAAAGCCTGCCTCATCCCGCAGACCCTTTCTGAACCACCAGACCCCCGCGCCTAGCAGAAGCGGCAGCCAAAGCATCCGGAAAGGCAGCTGCCAAGCCATATCCACCCCGAAGAGCCCAATAAAACTCCACACATTCATGCAGCCCCCGGCAATCACCAGTTGGCTGGCTTCAAGGGACGGCGAAGAATTAAGCACCACACCAACAGCAACCATGGGGTTCCACTGGAAAACTGCAAAAACTGCGCCTATGATGGCGGCGGGCAGCGCCACGGCGAAGGCCAAAAATTTGGCTGCAGCCCGTTGGCTTTTTGTGCCCGCCACGTAGATGAGGAATGCGGGCAACGCCACGAGAGGGTAGATTTTGAGGGCAATTGCCAAACCCAAAAACACTGCGCCCCTGTCGGTGTGCTTCTCGACGGTGGCTTGGAACGCCAGAAAAGTCAGCAATGCGCTAAGAACGTTGATTTGTCCCCACATTGCCCCCACAAAAATAAAGAAGCTCCAAGCTAGGGCGAAGAGGAAGATTTTTCTTCCTACGCTCTGCCCAAAGCGCTTGGCGGCGAAGGCGGCTACGGCGTAGGCGAGGGCTAAATGGGCAATTATCAGGGGCAACTTTATGAGGTAACGCCAAACCTCGATGTTGGCGCCCAAGGAGAGGTAGAGGCTGTAGGAGGCGCCGCACCAGAGCGGCCAGAGCGGGGGGTAGCCGATGTGGTCTTGGGGCAGGTAGATGTTGGCTCCTTGGCTGATGAGTTTTCCCGTGTTAAACCAGATGGACATGTCGTATTCGTGCCCTGTCCAGATTGCCAAAATGGATTCTAAAATGAAGAAGACTGCAAACAGCGCGACAACCAATTTTTTGTCGCATACGAGGGCTTTTGCTTCGGCTGCTTTGTCCCCCAAAAAATACCGCATAGGTCCCAAAGAAACCACAGGCGGGCGAGATTTTAATTGTTATGCTCCAGCAGCATATCCAGCAGAGTTGGCACTAACTAGAAACGAAGTGGCATAAACGGGGAATAGGGCGCCTAGAGTAGGCGGAAGTTCTCTTTAACCGTGTTAAGCACGACGTGGGTGTTGGTGCGTTCGATGTAGGGCAATGCCAGCAGCCGTTTAGTGAAGGCTCCGAGGTCTTCGCGGCTCTTGAACTTGGCGATTATAACGGCATCGGTGAGGCCGGTGACGTCGTAGACTCCGCATACGTTTTGGATTTTCGCTATCTCGTTTTCTGTCTCTACCAATCTGCCTTTGGAAACAGTGATTTCAGTCACTACAGTCAACTGGAAACCAAGTTTCTCATGGTCCAGTATAACGGAGTAGCCTTTGATGAGGCCATCGTCTTCCATCTTTTTTATTCTAGACAGAACCGTGCCTACGGATACGCCGACGTTTTTGGCGATTTGGCGGCTGCTAAACCTTGCGTCTTCTAGCAGGCCCTTGAGGATTTTAACGTCTGTGTCGCTTAATTCCATAGTGATTTTCTCCTGTACGTTTTTTCAGTTTAACCCTGTTTTATGGAACACACTTCTGATTATCTTACAGTTAAGTTTATAAAAGTTTAGTTTTTTCAGGGGCAAAGACAGGCGAAAGTTAGGAGCAAACTGTCAGGGGTGGGTGTGTTTAACATAAACCTGACAGGAATCTTAAATTATCCGCTAAACCCAGATAGTTCTGAGCCTAAAATGCCAACTAAATACGACACCATCCTTGTCTTGGATTTCGGCGGACAATACTGCCACCTTATCGGAAGAAGAATCCGCGAGCACGGCGTATACAGCGAAATCGTGCCCCATGACATCTCCCCCGAGGAAGTCGCGGCGCTGGGCAACCAATTCAACGTGAAGGGCTTAATCCTCTCCGGTGGACCCTCAAGCGTGTATGAACCCAACGCGCCCAAGCTGCATCCCCGCATCCTCGAAGTTAACTTGCCCATGCTGGGCTTATGCTATGGGCACCAGCTGCTCGCGCAGGTAACCAGCGGCAGAGTCGAACCCGCCGCCTGCAAGGAATACGGCATCGCACAGGTCTCCATTGATAAACCCGTCGGCATCCTTGAGGGCCTGGGCCAAAACGAGCAGGTCTGGATGAGCCACGGCGACACCGTTATGGCTCCGCCGCCGGGTTTTGAAGCACTTGCCCACACGGAAAACTGCCCCGTCGCCGCGTTCCGCCACAAAACCCGCCCCATCTACGGCTTACAGTGGCACCCCGAAGTCATCCACACCGAGCACGGCATGAAGATGCTGGAGAACTTTATCTTTCAGGTTTGCAAGGCAGAGGCAAACTGGCAGATGGAGGACCTCATCGGCAAGATGGTTAAGGAAATCCAAACTGAAACCAACGGTGCAAGAGCCATCATTGGGTTAAGCGGCGGCATAGACTCCAGCGTCGCCACGGCATTAGCAGCCAAAGCTTTGGGTGAGAAGTTAACTGCGGTGTATGTTGACCATGGCTTTATGCGGGAAGGCGAAACCGAAGCTATCCGCAAGGCATTTGAGAAATTCGACATAAACTTCGTCGTCGCCGACGCGCAGGAACGCTTCATGAATAAGCTTCGAGGCGTCACTGAACCCGAAACCAAACGCAAAATCATGGGGGAAGAATTCATCCGTGTCTTCGAGGAAATCGCCAACACCTCAGGCGCTGAGTACCTCCTACAGGGCACCATCTACCCTGACCGCATCGAATCGGGCTTCCGCAAAAACAGCGACAAAATCAAATCCCACCACAACGTCGCCGGGTTACCCGAGAAAATCAAGTTCAAAAAAATCCTCGAGCCCCTACGTGACCTCTACAAAGACGAGGTGCGCAAGGTAGCGCGGATGCTGAATTTACCCAAAGAAATCGTTAACCGCCAGCCCTTCCCAGGCCCCGGCCTAGCAGTACGCATTATTGGTCCATTGACTGAGGAGAAGGTGCGTATCGCCAAGCGCAGCGACAAAATTGTGCGGGAAGAAATCGAGAAATGCGATTTCGCCGAGTCACTGTGGCAGTACTTCTCAGTGGTCACCGACACCAAGGCAACGGGCGTGAAGGGTGACGCACGGGCATACGGGTTTGTGGTGGCTGTCCGCGCTATGGAGAGCCGGGAAGCCATGACTGCCAGCTTTGCCAAGCTACCCTACAGCGTGCTGGAGCGGATATCCACAAGGATAACTAACGAGATTCCGCAGGTGACCCGCGTCGTGTATGATGTGACGCATAAGCCGCCGGCAACCATAGAGTGGGAATAAACGCAAATCCTCTGTTGCTCTGCCTGCAACTGGCGGAGAATAGAAGGGAGCGTATTTTTCTTTTTTAGGGATATCTTTCGTTATTGATTCCTACGTCGATGGGTAGTCGGATCCCAAAAAGAAGGTATGAATTCTCCGTTAGGTTGCCCCAAACATATTCGCCATCGCCCACTTGTCTTAAATCCATTTTGACCCTACAGTAAGCGCCACCAAGGTCATTTCCTTCGGTGCCTTTGAAAATAAGACGCGTGGTAACTTCGAGCCTATGTGACCTTTCGAAAAACGCCAAATTTTCTTTAAGACCGTGTAAACCGCCGACGTTACTTAGAGACAGCAATTTAGAGCTATTCGGGGGGAAAATATAGGATTCGCTGTCGATGAAATCGATTCTATAGCCAATTATACCATATGTCTCCGTTATTGTTGCGCGGGTGATAGCCATCTCTTTGTCGGATGTATTGGTGACGTTAACAAACAAGACACAGGCTATTAATTGCTTGTAGCTGATTCCAGAGTCGACAGACGTGTTCCAGACCTTGAAATACCCCTGGTTTACTTCAACGTTAAGGTCATACTCTTGCCTTCTCGGCGACTTCGGTGTTGCAGATGTCAAAAATACGCCTGTTATAATGATGATTATGAGCCCTAACGTGCCTACTAATAGAATCCAAGGCTTCATTTTTCCACATATAATTTTAGGATCTTGAGATAGATTTAAGATTTACTGAACTTATTATGCAATAATTCCTCAAAAATAAACAAAATTATAAAAAGTAACAAAACAGGTTCAAAGCAAAGCTACCGGCTTCAAGAGAGAATCATTACTGACAAGGTCTTAATTGCCTCTGACCGGGCAAACGTGAATATGAAGCGCAGGCCATTTTTAACAGCCCTATCGTAGGCCAAAACTTTCTGCTGTTCAGCTTGTGGCGGATTGCACAACCAGCCTGCAATATGCCAAAGCGCCCATTGCCAAAAAGCGTTGTTTTTACTCTATTCGCTGCTTGTTGTTGAATAAAGAGGGGTCCCCCACAACAACAACTAAAGAAAAAAAAGTTCAGCTGCCCATGCATCAACAAAGAAATCCCCAGCCAGGTCTCATCCGGCCAATAAAACAGGCGGAACCTGACCAATCTGGCGTAGATGCTGTTTTGGGCAATAACAAATTTCAAATACCTGCCCAATAATTAGAAACGCGGTGCATATTAACAATGAGTAACGACTCCTACTTCCAAAAGAAACTGGAACCCATCAAGGTATCCAAGCAGAAACCGATTTCCAAGCTCCTATCCGAAATGGGCAAAACCGCCTATCAGGGACGCAAACTGGGCGAAGCCGTCGATGTCTGGGAAAACATGATCCGCGAAAAAGACCTCGTCATCGCCATGGGCTTCGCTGGCTCCATGTCAACGGCGGGGCAATGGACCATCATTAACTGGCTTATGGAGAATCGCTTCATAGACGTGCTCGTCTCCACGGGCGCCAACGTCTCGGAGGACATCGTGGACGCCATGGGACTGGGTTACTATCAGGGCAGCCACATGGTCGACGACGCAACCCTGCTAGACGCAGATGTGAACCGCTACTACGACGTCTTCGGCAAAGAAACCGACTACCGAGAAATGGAAACCCTCGTCACTGACTACGTGATGACCTGCAAACAGGACTACTACTACACCAGCGCTGAGTTCCTCTACGGATTAGGCAAGTACCTGGGCAAAAAAAACATCCCCGCCATCAGCGCGGTTGCAGCAGCCAACGGCGTCCCCATCTTCAGCCCAGCCATGGTGGACAGCGCATACGGCGAAACGTTTTTGCTCGCTAAAAACCAGGGACACAACGTCCACATCGACAGCGTCAAGGAATTTGACCAGTTCGTGAGTATCGGCACCAAAACCAAGGAAGTCGGCGTCGTCTACATCGGCGGAGGCGTCCCCAAAGATCTCACACAGCTCATCGCCATCTCTGTCTCGCCCATGACTGAGGATAAGGGCGTGGAGGGCAGAAAAGGCGGCTTACGCAAGAGCCTGCAGGAGTACTATTACCCCCACAAGTACGCCATCCAAATCACCACTGACAGCCCACAATGGGGCGGCTTATCGGGCTGCACGTTGGAGGAAGCTATCAGCTGGGGCAAAATCAACAGCCAAACCGGCTCCCGCGCGGTCTGCTACTGCGACGCAACCATCGCTTTGCCGCTGATATGCCATGCCCTCTCTGAGCGTGTCCCAGAGAAACGGAAGGGTCCAGACATGAGCTGGATCTTCAAGGATATGCCAAAAGCCTAATCTTCTCTTATTTCTTTTTTTAGCGTCTTTTACATTTCATGCTTTTCTCCGAAAAAACCTTATGTGAGTATGAAAATTATACTTTGAGCATTATGGGGCAAATAGAAACCGAAGCTGAAATCGCAACAGTTGGAACCAAGGGACAAATCGTGATTCCCCAGCGGTTCAGAAAGGAACTGAAAATCACTTCCAAAACAAAACTTGCAGTCTACCGCAGAGGCGACAAGATAGTGGTAACCAAACTGGAAATTCCCCCCATAAAAGAGGAACTGCAAAGCCTCTTCAGCGAAGTTTACAAGCAAAGAGGCGGCAGAAAGGTACCTGAAAAAGAGATTTTAGAAGAAATCCAGCGGTACCGCATTGAGAAGCGAGCCAAAACAGGCGCTTAGGTATGGTTCGAGTCGTCGTTGACACGAATGTTTTAGTGTCGGCGTTTCTTAATGGGGGCAAATCAAGAGAGTTACTTGCTAAACTGTTAGAGGAGCATACGGTGGTTTTGTCTGCTTCCATGTTGGCCGAATTGGCTGATGTGTTGTCAAGAGAAAAATTCGGCGTTAAAACCGAGACTGTTAACCGATTTGTATCTACCCTTGTCCAGCGGGCAACCGTTGTTCCATTAGATTCCAACATTAGGGTTGTGATGGATGACCCTGATGACGATGTCGTGGTAAATACGGCGGTCAGCGGCAAGGCAGAGTATATTGTCAGCGGCGACGGGCATCTTCTAAAAATTGGCGTCTACAAGAATATTCGCTTAATAACAGTAAATGAATGCAGCCTATTATTGCGCAAAAAAAAGTCAAGAGGAATAATCCGCAATAAAAAATGCTGATCCATCAATGGAGAATTAAGAACGTTTTTTGCCCAACCGGTCAATCAACGCGCTGGTCATTATCGGCAGCACCATAGTGGCGTCGCCTTCAATCATGACGCGTTTGGCTTTCTCGCTGATCTTGCCCCAACTCACTGCTTCCCGTGGCCGGGCTCCGCTGAGACTGCCATCCCATTCATCCGCTGTGCTGATGTAGATGACGTAGTCAAGACCGTCTTTGAATTGGTTCCACCAGATCGTGTGATGCTTGCTGATGCCTCCGCCCACGATAAGCGCACCCGTGGTCTTGGAGTCAAACATCAAATCGCTCAGCATGCCTTCGTCTTTAAGCAGGTTTATGCGGAAGTCGCGGTGGTCTTGGCTAAACATCCAGAGCTGATAGCCCACTGAGCCGTCGGTTATACCGGGGACATGGACGGGGATGTTGTTTTTGGCTGCCCAGTAAAGTATGGAGGTTTCGTCGCATATTCGTAGGCCGATTTCGCGGCTAAGCTCGGTTGTGGACAGCTCCTTTTTGCCTTCGTTGTAGAGGTCAGTCAGCATAGCCTGGATTTTCTTTTCAAGAATTATGCCGTAGCTGTCGTTTGGCACCAAAACGTTGCCTAATCTGTTGACGCCCTCCTGATGCAGTCTGCTGTCGTTCATGACGAAGCTGCCCTTGTAGTAGTCGCGGTGACATCTTGCGACGTCGTGGTCGAGTGTGCCGCAGGTGGTTATTATGATGTCGACGAGGCGGCGTTTGACGAGTTCGCGGATGACCCCTCGGGTGCCGGTGGCTACTATGTCGGCGGTAAATGAGAGGAACTTGACGCAGCCCTTGCTGGCAATCATCGCTTCCATTATGGATACGCCGACGGCGAGTTTACCCGCGGTGAAACCCCATGCCTCATCCATCTGAGCGACAAGCTCATCAACAGTCATTTTTTCTGTGAACTGGTAATCTTTCACTGCAACCTTCTTCAAATCAATCCATCCTGCTTCATCAACCAATCATTCTAGCCCAAGATAAAAATATTCGTCTGCCACTCTCAGGCTATAGTAGTTGACTCAACATGACCGCAGCAGTGCTTATCCGCAATGCAGAGTTAGGCGACATCGAAGCGATAGCCGCTATCGAGCAGCGATGCTTCAGTGGAGCCACCGCCTACCCCAAAAGCCAGCTTACCTACCTCATCTACAAAGCCAACAGCACATGCCTCATCGAAACCAGCGGCGGCGCCATACGGGGCTTTATTGTGGCGCTCTACCGCAAAGGCACCAGCGGCGGCTACCTTGAGACGCTGGATGTTGACCCCACTTTTCAGGGGCAGGGCATAGGGTTTAGGCTAATGTCTGCGGCGGAGCAGGAGATGAGGCGGCGGGGGCTAAGGTTTTCGCAGCTGGAGGTTTCCGAGGGCAACAAAACCGCGATTGCACTCTACCAGAAAGCAGGCTACAAGGTCAAGGAGCGCCTAATCGGCTACTACCGCTTTGAGCACCATGGCACCTGCGACGCCATCCGCATGGTCAAACAGCTTTAGGGCGCCTTTGCTGGAACCCATTTTTCGCCGTCGAGTTTGCTGTAGCCGCTGGTGTACTGCCCGATTATGCCCAGCAGTTTTGCGCGGAACTGGGCGGGGACAAGCTGCAGGTCGCCGGTGGCTTTGTAGAGGTGAATTGAGTCAATGTGGGGGTGCTCTTTCCCTGTCACTGCGACGCCATGTTTGCTGCATAAGTATGCCGCGTGCTCTTTTTCGTCTTCATCTAGCCGCAAGCCGCCTTTGTTGAAGCGTTCCGCAAAGAGCGCAACATCCTGTTTAGTGTAGTTTAGCGCGGTTGGGTCTGCGCCGTTGGCCTGCAGAAACAGCTGTATGCCGAGGCATTTACTGCAGTCGCCGCAGGGCACCACCTCGCCGCCTTCTAATCGGCAGCTATGGCAGCTCCGCTGAACCCTGGCAAGTTGGGGGTAGCGGCGGGTCAGGATGCGCTCCACAATCAAGCCTGAGATGGGCCGCACCGCACTCCACTGCCGCATATTGGGCACGCGTTTTTGGTACCATTCTTCCATGCGCAGGTCGTAGTCTTGGGTTTGGTCGTAGACGCCAAAGTAATGTTTGATGCCGCGGTAAACTGGGGTAAGGCGGGGGTCGTCGAATTCGCTGCCGATGAGCAAGTTGCCAATTCTTTTGGCGGCGAAAACTGGAAGCAAATAGAAGACGTAGACGGGGAAGATGCAGAGGCGGAGGGGGTAGGTGTCAAGCCAGACTTTACGGTGGTCAGGGCGGATGATTTGGAGGTGGTCAAGCATGAAGGTGTAGAAGCGGTCCACGTTAAGCCACACCCGCATCGTGTTAGGCTCCGTTTCTGAGTGGTATCGATGGGCCGCCAGCGCCGTTCGCCAGTGTCCGCCGCTTTCGTTAACGTAGATGGGATAGACATCTGCGCCGGCTTCTTTTAGCATGCCATAGGTGAGGAGGCTTTCTTTGCCGCCGCTGGAGAGCACCCCACAGGCGTTCGCGTCTAATCCGCTGGCTAAGGGGGCGTCGGCGACCAGCGCGTTGGGCACGATTTTTGCGCGGGGCTTGGCGTTTTCCTCAGTAACCTCCGCTTCAGTTGGCAGGTACTGGGGGAGGATGTAGGGGTTTTTTTTGCGCACCAGCTTATTGATGAATATGTCGCGGCTGAAAACATCCAGCAGATCATTAAGAAGCGCCTGGTCCGCGTGGCTGAGGGGGTAGCTTAGGCGGATTTGCTCTGTGAATAAGCCGTAGTTGAGGATGGGCATGGCGCTGGCAAGCCGCAGAAACGGCAGGTCCGCCTCGGAGAGCAAATGGGGATATTTGGCTTGCAGGCTAAAGCTGCTCTGCTTGCCGGCCAGGTCGGTGAGGGTTACCGTGGTGTGTGCGGTGTTGCCTCTGATTTGGGGCTCGGAGAGTTCGATGCTGCGTAGGCACAGAAGATCCGTTTAAGCTTCACCGTCACGCAGCATCTCAATCGCATCCGCAAGCTTTGCAACACCGTCAAAAATGGGGTCTTCGACGGGCACATGGAATTTCTTGTGCATGTCAACTTTGGCGGCTTGCACCTGCTCCTGAGTCATATGCTCATGGTTGATGCTGATGCCCACCAAGGGTTTGCCGGATAGGAGCGTGGCGAGTTTGACGACGCGGCGGGTGTCAGGCATGGGGTAGCCGGGGAACCCGTCGAGGTAGGGTCGCCCAGGCGCATCCTGCATGGTGAAGCCGTGGATTTGCCCAGCCGCCATGATTTCAAAGCCGCCGGGGAAGAATGGATGCAGCAGGCTGCCTTGTCCCTCGATGAGTACGAATTCGGGGGCTTCGTCGCGCCAGGAATCTATGATGGCGCCCTCTATGCCGCCTGACACGAAATCGTTAATCATGGCGTCGATGATGGCGCCGTGCGGCCAACCCTGCATCCAGCCGGTTTGCCCCGTGAATATCATGTCGGCTCTGCGTCCGCGCCTGCGCAGTTCGTTAACCAGCATCACGGCGGTGGTGCGTTTGCCGATGGCGCTGTCTGTGCCTAGCGTGGCGATGCGGGTTGCGCCTACCTTGCTGATTTCGCCTGTGTAGAAGCGTTTGTGGTCACGGAAGATTTTTCGGACATCGGTGATTTGGCAGCTGTTTCTCTGGGCAACCATGGCGAAGCGGGGGTCGTCGGAGATGAATTGATGCAGCCCCGACACCACGTTGAGGTGATGCTCCAGCGCGTAGTCGACTGCTTTATCGTAGCCGAAGGGTAAAACGCCGCCTTCGGAGACTGCGCCGACGATGAAGGTGTCGGGTTTGGTTTTTTCGCAGGCTTCCTCAAGGCTATGATAAAGGGGGATGCCTCTTGCTTTGCCGTCCAAGATTTCCCCTGCGTCGCCAGAAGAGGGCACGGTGGAGTCCACTACCCCTGCGATTTGGTAGCGGGTGGTGTAACGGACCAAGCCGTGGGCTGTTTTTCCGTTCGCGTTTAGGTACTCTCGTTCACAGTACACTATTGCTTTTTGTGCCATGTTGGGTCACGCTTTGCGTCCCGTTAATATGACGACGTAGCGGTCGCTGGGGTAAGCCTCTTTTTTATGCCTGTCCAGCAGCGCAATTAAACCCGCGGTGGAGGCAGGCAGCACGTTGAGGCCTTCCTTGTCGCGTATGAGGCGGGCAGCGTCTAACATGCTTTTGTCGGTGGCGTATGCTGCCCAGCCGTGGCTTTGCCGGATGGCGGTTAAGGCGTAGTCACCGTCGATGCTGCGCCAGTTAATCAGCGGCTCATTTACTGAGGTGTTGTGGATTTTTTCGGGTTTAAGGTCGCAGCAGTTAGGCATGTTCTTAACGAAGGCGTTTATGATGGGGTTCATGCCATAGGAGGAGCCCGCGATGATACGGGGTATACGCGAGGTTTTGCCTCGATTGTAGAGGCTTACAAAGCCACGGTAGATGCCTGCCAACGTTGAACCGTTAGAGGCGGGCACCGCAACGGCGGCTGGGGCATCGCGGAGTTCATCGTAGATTTCATATGCGATTTCTCCATATGACTTAAACTGCAGGTTGGTGTTGGAGCCGCCTGAGTTGGCGTCGTAGTAGCCGTTTTCCTCGGCTTTCTCGCGGGAAACAATCACTGCTTCCTCATAGTCGCCGGGCACCTTGACGAGTTCAGCGCCTAACGCCTTGATTTCCTTGATGCGGTTACCATGATAGGCTTCAGGGATGTAGATTATGCAACGTAGCCCCGCAAGGTAAGCTGCCAACGCAATAGCGGCGCCGTAGTTGCCACAGGAGGCCACGGTTATTTCGCTGTAGCCTCGACGCAACGCGTCTAGGGCTTGGGCGAAGGCTATGCGGTCTTTCTGGGTTCCTGTTGGGTTGCCGCCTTCGAATTTGAGGTAAATCTGCCGCAGCCCAACCTCGCGTTCGATGTTGCGGGCTCGGGTGAGGCTTGTGTCGCCTACTTCTGAATCGAAAATGATTTCGAAGCATTCCAGCCGCTCCTCAAGGGGCTTGCTGTGGTCACGGGAAATTTTGCTTTCAAAAAGCAGTTCAGGGGTTATAGCGGGGACACGGGGTTCCGCGCCATCTAATAATGAGATGGAACCATGGGCTTTTGTTTCTTCATTGCCGTCGGGGGGTTCAGGGTCTTTTTTTTCCATCAATAATTCCTTGCAAGGTATTGTTTAGAATTCACCGTATTGCGCTGCATTCTCTGGTGTACTGCAGGCATTTTGAATGTGGGGTAAACAGAAATAACGGTTACTTTGGGATATTTTCAGTGGGAAAACCAGGTTTTGGTCGGGGGTGGCGTCTTTTTTTGATGATACAGTTATCGCTGAGAAATACAGCTCGGGTAAATCATCATGTCGGACGGTTTGTACGACCAGCACCCATAGGACACCAGTATGTGAAGGCGTATAATTGGAGGCGTATTTAAAATTAGCGATTCTCCAAGAGATATCCGATGCCCATAACCCATAGAAGACACTATAAGGCGTAAAGATGGAGATGTACAACTAATTCATAGTGAGTTACCCTTATAACCCCCAGCAGGGTATCTCAAAAGAGATGAGCTTTGAGATTCAAGTTATAACTGACCTTGCCGTCGTCATGGTAATCGCCTCAGTGGTTGCCTTTATTTTTCACAAACTCCGGCAACCCCTCATCATCGGCTACTTAATCGCGGGCATGCTCATCGGACCCTACACGCCGCCTTTCAACCTGATAACGCACACAGAATTCCTCAACGTATTCGCAGAAATCGGCGTGGTACTGCTCCTCTTCACCATCGGCCTCGAGTTCCCCATCCGCAAACTCCAAACGATGGGGCGAGTCGTCATCGGCGTGTCAGCCATCGAAATCACCCTGATGCTAATTATAAGCTGGGCAGTGGGCAATTTCTTGAACTGGGGCTTCTACAACACCCTGTTTCTGGGAGCAGCGCTGGCAAGCAGCAGCACAACCATCATCGCCAAGGTACTGGGCGACATGGGGAAACTGCAAGAAATATCCTCGACCATTATGCTGGGCATTCTTGTCGTGGAAGACGTGGTTGTAGTTATTTTGCTGGCTATGCTGCAAAACATCGCTGTTGCCCAAACCATCTCCTTAACCTCCTCAGCATGGCTCATCACAAAACTGGTCGTTTTCATAGGCGGCACATTAATTGTCGGCGGCTTCTTTTTGCCAAAACTAATTGACCGATTCGCCAAAGTGGAAAAACAGGAGCTGCTCTACATCCTGATGCTTGGAATCTGCTTTGCCTTCGCCATCATGGCAACCCAAATCGGCTTCTCCGCCGCCATCGGCGCCTTCATCATCGGCGTCGTCGTTGCCCGCTCACGTTGCCGAGAAGAAATTAACCGGGAAATCGGCCCCTTCAAAATCGTTTTCGGAGCCATATTCTTCGTCTCCATGGGCGCCCTTATGGATATTTCGCAGATAGCGGTTTACTGGGTACCCGCCGTAGTCATCACCCTAGCGGTGCTGCTGACCAAGCTTGCAAGCTGCGGCTTTGGCACACGCCTCTTTGGCTATGACAAGAAAACATCGCTGCGGGTGGGGCTGGGTATGGCGCAGATTGGCGAGTTTGCGTTTATAGTTGCAAAATCCGGGCAGGATTTAGGGGTAATCAGCGATTTCGTTTTGCCCATAATCGGCGTTGCAACCATAATCACCGCCTTCGTTACGCCCTACTTGATTAAATTATCCTTTAGGGTACCTAAAAACCGGTGGGATGAAAGAATAAGCCACGTCTAAAAGGCTTATGGGAGATTAAAGGAAACCTGCATCCCGCAGCTTAAGCGCCACGGCGATGTTGCCTTTAAACTGCACTTTCCCCGTAAAAAACGCCTTCTCCGCGCTCAACTTGCCATTCACCATATCCATGAAATCATTTAAACTCATCTTCAACGTCAAATTCGGCGCCTCAGATACGCCCTCAACCACATGCAGTTGCTGGTCCTTGACTGTGACTGCCCAGTTGCCGCCTCCCGGGCCTGAAACGTTAATCTGCGCAATTATGTCGATGCCCACAGCTTTCTCTGGTTTGAATCGGGCAGGTAATGTTTTTTCAAAGAATTCCTTAGGTGTTTGGGGGTGTTCTTCCATTCTTTCAACTCTGCTTTTTGATAGGGATATCGGGGTTTTTGAACCTTCTTGATTTCAGCGGAAAAGATCCTTCCCCTTAGCCCGGGTAAGCACCGCTGCGGAGGCACCATCGTCTGCTATGTAGTCGTAGCCACGCACGATGGCGGCTGGTATGCCCTCACTGGCTTGCCCAATCACTAGCTCGGCAGCAGAGGCTAACTCATCCGCTACAGCTGTCTGCTTTATCCGCAGCGTATACCCAAACAGGTCCTTCTCGCCACGACGGTCCCGAATCGGCTTAAACCCCGAAACACCAACAGCGATGTTGATTTCGCCCATCCGAAACGGCCTGCCATGAGTATCAGAAACAATCACCGCCACGTCTGCACCGGTTAAACGCTTAATTTCACGGCGTATGTTCTGGGCGGAGACATTGGGGTTTTTGGGTAAAGGCACCACATTGCGTTCGCCGCTGACGTTGGATCGGTCGACGCCTGCGTTGGCGCAGACTATGCCGTTGACGGTTTCGGTTATGAGGCTGTTTTGGCCCAAGCGCACGATTTCGCGTGTTTCCCGAAGAATAACCTCGACTAGCGCAGGGTCTTTGCTGGTTTGCTTTGCGATTTCGATGGCTTGCTGTGACGGCTTGACTTCGTCTAGGTTAACGATGTTTCCCTCGGCTTTTGACACCACCACATGGGTAACCACCATGACGTCATGGGGCTGGATGGGCGTGCCCTGTTTCTGCGCTGCCTCCACAATCAGTTTGCCGAGGTTGTCGCCGCTTTGAATCAGGGGTAATCCTTCAACGGGCAGTACTTGAACAGTGTTCGTATGCTGACTCTCCACCCACAAAGCCACAGAGCCCAAACTTAAATTTTATCATTGTAAAATGCCTGCTGAAAGATTATGGAATATGGACATAAGCTTTATTGATGGTTCTGATAGTTAGCCTAGCGTCAATAGAGGAAAAACAGTGAATACACTCAGCAGAATCCGGCACAGCAAACACCTTAAAACCATAATCTCCATCGCCGTTATCGTCGGTATAATCTTGGGCTTCTTTGTCGGTTTCGGCGTGGCACTTCACACGGATGTTCCGTTAAGGGTAGTGGAAAGCAGCAGCATGAGTGTACCCTACAACTTCTGCCCCGGACCACCCTACCCGCCGGATTATGTCATGTTGACTCTGCTGCATCCCTTCGAACGCACCCTCAACGTAGGCGACATCATCGTTATTCAAGGCGTAGACCCCGAGACATTAAACACCGATTACCCCAACAGCGACATCATCATCTACCAGAACCCCACTGACCCAACCGATACCCCTATCGTGCACCGCATCGTATCATGCTACACCGCCAACGGAACACTCTACTTCCAAACAAAAGGAGACGGCAACGGCACCCCCTACCCCGCAGAGGTCGATGAAAGCCAATACGACTCACATCAGATTTGGCATACCGGAGAAGGCGTCCCAGCGGACCTTGTAGCCGGCAAAGTCGTAATGCGGATTCCATATTTAGGCTGGATAACGCTGTTTCTGAGAGGCAACTCATGGGGAATTCCCTTGATAATCACGGTAATTCTGGTGCTGCTCATCGCTGAGCTGGTTTTACCGATAATTAAATCCAAAAAGAAACCGCCTGCCCAGCCCTCAGCAGACAACCCTAATCCAGCCCCATCAGCTACAGGACAAGAACTGAGTTAAAAAGGAAAATGAAATTTTGGGAGGAGACCTCGCGGTCTCGGTTGAACTCGTTTAGCTACGGAACTTCTGAAGTTTCTGCAGCATCAATTTGTCGCCTTCAGCGTCACCAGCGCAGGTTGCGATGATGCCGTCAACTAAGCCGACGAGTCTTGCTGCTTTCTCTTCAACGTTTTCCATTGTGGCGGTTACTGGCCAGCCGATTATCTTCACGATTTCCTTGTTCTTCTCTGTTCCAACTAGGAAGTAAGCGAAGAGTGGCTTGTTGATTTTCTTGCATGCAGCGGAAACTGCTTTTAGTTGCTCGAATGAGTCATCGTTTAGTCTCATGAAGTACACGAAGTCCCATGGTTCGTTAGCGCGTTTGATTGCGTCTTCAACTGATGATCTTGCGCTGAGTAAGCAGCCGAGTTTCAGGTTCTTGGTTTTAACGTCTTTGCGTATGAAGTCACGTGCCGCCTCGGAGGAGGGAAGCATCTTGATGGCTTCACCATAGTGGGGCTTGTCACCCATGGTTACTGCTAAACCGTCTAAGCCGACGACGTCGGATGCTAATGCTAAGCCTCCGACTTCAACGGGGCCTTTGTAGTGGAGAATGAAGATTGGGCAGACATACTTTTCGGGGTACTTGTTTTTAAGTAGGCAGCTTACGACGACACCGCTGGGCGCTGGGAAACCTGCTGCGCTGTCAGTTACGTTCCATCCATCAACTAAATCTTTGAGTTCTTCTGCTAGCTTGAAGAATTTACGTGTGGGCACAAACTCGTTTAGTATTTTCATGGAGATTCATCTCAGGCTAAGAGGGGAGGCGTTTTGGGTTAAAAAATCTTTTGCAACCGCACCGTTTATCCTAACGGTTAGGCGCATAAAAGGGCAACTGATACAAAAACCCGCCGCTCACCGCTTTTTTAAGCCAGAAAAGGATTTTTCAGCCCGCAACCGCTTAAACCTGCATAGCCGCACGATTTCAGCTTTATCAGCCGCTTCCACCATAAACCCGTGGCCCGACAGCAGCCTCGCCCCGACTTCAGAACGCACAATCACCGTCGAGTAACCCTCCCTGCTGCCCACTGAACCCACCGAAACATCCGCCAGCCGAGAAACAAAATCATCACAGAACCCACATGCCCCCTCCCCAGCGCCATGAAGGTCTTTGACGCTGCAGCTAACTTGGCTTCCCCCTAGGTGAGCGATGAATTTTCCGCTGCGCACCTGAGTTTTCCCCACTCTATCCAAGTCCACGTCAAGCTGCGCTTTAACTTGCTCTTTTAGCCGCTGGCGGTTGAAGGCTTCAAAGCAGAACAGCCCAATTATGGTGACTTCGCAGGTTTCGCCGAGGGATTGCTGGATGCGTCTTGCCACGGAGGCTTCGCAGGGAGTGCAGACGATGGCGACGCGTTTTTTGCTCTCTGCGAGGAGCTCTCGGAGCTTGGCGGTCACGTTGACTTTAAAGTAGCAGGTGCCGCTTGCCGCCGCCGCTTGCTGCGCATCCTCAATGATTATGGCCTCCGCATTGTACCCAGAGGTGCGCTTCACAGCTATAGCGACGTCAAAGAGTCCTTCACATAGGCCCTTCTGCAGCAGCGCCGTAACCACGCCTCCATCCTGCCCAGCCACGCCGCTTTTTGCGGAAAACAAATCGCAGAAAACACCCAAATCTGGGTCGCGTGTGCCTTTGAGGTACCGCTCTTCAAGTGCCTCTTGTCGCTGGGCTTTCTCTTTAAGGGGACTGTTTGGGTTAGGTGCCATAGGAACCGCTTCTGCTGGATGGGTTAGTGGGGGTTTGGGGCAAATAAAGCTTTAAGAGAGAAGCCATCTGGTCTGATATTTGACGCGGTGTCTATATGGCAAAAGAAACCACCCCAGACGCAGGCATCAAGTATGTATCCGGTGACCAGACCCTGCTGCCCCAAATCAAGCCCCTCTGGGAAGCCCTCAACCTCTACCACACCAGCCGCTCCACCCACTTCAAGGGGCACTATCGGGGGATGACTTTTGAGAAGCGCGTAGCTGTCTTGCTTAAGAAATCCGTGGGCGGCGAGTTGCATTTGGAGTTAGCCCTAGATCAGGCTGCTGGAAGAGGCGTGGGATATGTCGTGTGCAGCTTTGGCGGCGAGGGAGTAGGCGAGGTGGACTCTGTCTTTGTGGAGGAGGCATATCGGGGCAGAGGCATAGGTGATAAGCTGATGAAGAATACGTTGGCATGGATGGAGCAGCGGGGTGCCTTGAAGAAAACTGTTGAGGTCTCCGTGGGCAACGAGGCGGCGTGGGGATTCTATGGGCGATATGGGTTTTTGCCGCGTAAAACAGTGCTTGAACAAACCTAATAGCTCAAATATGCTGTATTTTCAACTTGAATTAGGGCAGCGGCTGTTTGGATTTGGATAAACTTATATACTATTTTTTTGCCCTATTGCTGTAACTGGCAAGGGGAAGAGGGCTTGGTTAGCGAAGGAAAAGGCAGGCTATTTCGCAGAAAAGACGGCAAATACCTAGTTTATCTTCCAAAGGACCTTGCCGAGGACAGCATGTTCCCTTTCAAAGGCGGAGACACCATCTTTGTCAAAGTCAGCTTCGCGTTGGGCGACAGCAAACTTTTAGTTGAAGAGTGGAAGCAGACCCCTGCTTAGAAATCGAAATAAACAACTAGTTATTCTACTATTTTGGTGGCGAGATTTTGTTTAAACTTGAAGAAGTCATAGAGCAAATTAAAACTGAATTAACATCGAAAAACGAGGTTCGAGAAGAAACCCATGAGAGCATGCGCAAAGCCACCAGCCTCTCAAAGCAGGCTATTCTGCTGCTGCACCAAAAACGCTTCGACGAAGCCGCCAAGATGCTATCTGAGGCAAAAGAGAAAATCCAGAAACTGCAAGCCCAGGGGGAAGAGTGCCCCGAAGTCATCTACGGCGGCATGTTCAGCGCGGCGATGCAGGAGTATTCGGAAGCATGCATTCTTTTAACGATGGTTAAGGAGGATCGCTTTGTGACTCCCAGCGAAATCAACGTGCCCTCAGTCGACTATGTCTTGGGGCTGGCCGATGTCATCGGTGAATACCGGCGGCTGGCGCTGGATTACCTCCGCGAAGGCGAAACCAAGGAAGGCGAAAGATGCCTTGAAATTATGGATCAAATCTTTATCCAGCTGCTTGCACTCGACGAAGCCTACATGCTTGTTCCGGGGCTGAGGCATAAATCGGATATTGCAAGGCGCATAATCGAATCCACCCGCGGCGACATAACCGTGGAGGTGCGGAGAAAATCCCTTGAGGACTACCTCAGAAAGCTCCAGTTGCCTAAAGCTAAAGCCAAAGGCAAGAAAAAGGACAAAAAGTAATGCCTAAGCTCCCCAGCAATTTTTCAGTGAAAAAAGCCCACGACACCCAAAGGCGCCTATCCAAACTGGTTATCCATAACGACCAGTTGCCCCAGCAAATTTGCACGGTAGGCGGAGTAGATGTTTCCTACGTGGGCGAGTTAGGCGTCGGCGCAGTGGCGGTTCTGGATTTTGGCACGCTAGAGATTTTGGAGACATCAATTGCTGTCTGCCCAGCCCGCATCCCATATGTTCCTACGCTTCTGTCTTTTCGGGAACTTCCCCCCGCCATCGCCGCAATACGCAGGCTTAGAGTGCAGCCGGACGTGTTTTTGGTAGATGCACAGGGCTGGGCTCACCCTTACCGCTGCGGCTTTGCCAGCCACCTAGGATTGGCGCTTGACAAACCAACGGTGGGGGCAGCTAAGAGTAGACTCATCGGGCAGCCTACCCAGCGAGGCGGCAGAACCCTGTTGCTGGATCGAGGCGAAGTCATCGGCGAGGAAGTGGTTACCCGCGTCGGCGTCAAACCCGTCTACGTCAGCGTCGGCCACAAGGTCAGCCTCCAAACCGCCGTGGAGCTTGTGCGGCGCTGCAGCAAAACCCGCATCCCCGAGCCGCTGCGGCAAGCCCACAAGCTGGCAACGCAGGCGCGGCTGGCGCTGGCTGAGAAGGCAAAGTAAATATCCCCAAAGGCAGTAACTACGCTTAAGCGTGAAATGGCATGGCAGAAGAAAATAAGCAGCCAGAAGAAATAACGTTTGATTACTTTTCAAAGCTTGACTTGCGAGTCGGCAAAATCGTTGAGGCAGAGGCGGTTCCACAAAGCAAGAAACTGCTAAAAATCCAAGTGGACTTCGGTACAGAAAAACGTCAATGCATTGCAGGTTTGCAGAAATACTACAAACCCGAGGACATGGTGGGCAAAAAATTTGTGTTTCTTTTGAATCTGCAGCGGCGGTTGCTGGCGGGGCTGGAGTCGCAGGCTATGATTCTGGCGGCGGAGGACGCGCAGGGCAACGTGTCGGTGCTGCAGCCGGAGAAGGACATAGTGGAAGGCAGCAAAATCGGTTGAGAAAAAAAACTCAGTGAGGAAATTGGGTGCCCAAAGAAGTTGAAGATTTAAAGGGAAGAGTGCAAGTTAAAGCCTAATTACTTTATTTTTCGTTAATTAATTCCTCAATCACTGGTTTGAGTTCGGGCAAGCGTTTCTTGGCTGTCTTCCATAAAACTTCAATTTTTATGGCTGGATAATCATGTGTTAATATGTTTTTCATTCCGACAATTTTTGACCAGGGAATTTCAGGGTAGCATCTTCTGGTTTCTAGGGGGATATATTTAGTTGCTTCACCGATAACTATGAAGTCCATTGTTACTGCCCTTATGGTTTTGGCATCTGTCAAGAAATCGTCGAATGAAAGATTGCTCATGAAATCCTCCACTTCGTGAATAGCCTTCAAAATATCTTCCAGATAAAGCTTGGTATCTCTTGTCATACATAGATTGTCTCTTGCAGTATTCTTTCCTTAATTCGGGATTTAAGAGCGCCTTTTTGAACTAAGTCAACTTTCACCTTGAGTTTTCGGGTTAAAAACTGTTTGAGGGCAATAAAATCTATTAAGTCAATGTCGTTAGGCTCATGAAAGGTTACTAGGAGGTCTAAATCGCTTTTCTGGTTTTGGCAGTTCTGAGAATACGAGCCGAATATGCCTATAGTTTCCACTTGATAGTCTTTTTCCAGGACTGGCTTGAGGAGCTCAAGCTGCCTTTTAAAGTCGTCAAGTGTTCTCATAGCTGCTCAATTCTATTGACGGATTAATCTAAAAAAAGTTTGCCATTTGGCTGGTCCCAAGCACTGCAACATAGAGCCAACACGACATAAAAGGCAAGTGTCTTTATCTGCAGTAGAGGGCGTAAAGTATACACGGCAGTCCAATGGGCCTGCTGGTTTAACCGATAAGCACTTCTCGGCAACACAGGAAAAGTTAAATTAATTATGTCGGGGTTATTGTACTGATTTATCCTGGAAGGTTCCGTTTATGTCATCATCTGAAGAAGCGCTTATGTGGGTTGAGAAGTACCGCCCCAAAACACTCGACGAAGTCGTCGACTTAAAAGACATCAAAGAAAGCCTTAAAGCATTTATGAAAAACCCCAAAACCATGCCGCACCTCATGCTCGCCGGCATCCCAGGCACAGGCAAAACCACCATTGCCCTCGCCATCGCGCATACCCTCTACGGCGACAACTGGCGCAGCTTCACCTTGGAACTCAACGCCTCCGACGAACGCGGCATCGACACCGTCCGCGACCGCATCAAAGACTTTAGCCGCTACAGCCGCACGGGCTTTGGAGGCAACATCCCCTTCGCACTGATTATCCTCGACGAATGCGACCAGATGACGGGTCCCGCCCAGACTGCGCTGCGCCGCATCATGGAAGTCGGCAGCCGCACCAGCCGCTTTATCTTGATCTGTAACCAATCCAGCAAAATCATCGAGCCCATCCAGAGCCGATGCGCCATCTTCCGCTTCAGCCGCCTCGACCGCCAAGCCATGAAGGAGCATCTCATCTGGCTTGCCAAGCAGGAACATGTGGATTTGCTGCCGGAAGCCGCGGAGCGCATCGTGGATTACTCCGAGGGGGACCTGCGCCACGCTATAAACGCGTTGCAGACCGCCTCTGCCTACAAGGAGGGCGTGGTGGATGAGAAAACCGTGCTGCTGGTAGTGGGTGAAGCCAGCCCTATGCAGGTGCAGAAGATGATTCGCAAGGCACTCTACGGCGACTTCATCGAAGCCCGCAAAACCATGTATGACATCATGGGCAACTTTGGCTTTTCAGGCTCCGAAATCATCCGGCAGGTGCAGCGGGAAATTTTTAAGATGTCTGATTTAACTGCCCAGCAGAAAGCGGACCTGTCAGGCGTAATCGGGGAATATGACTACCGCCTCACGCAGGGCGCCAACAGCGACATCCAGCTTAGCGCGCTTCTGGCGCAGTTCGCTAAATTCGGTAAGGGTATAGAGGAAAGCTATGCAGCGGAGTAACCTGCTCTGGGTCGAGAAGTACCGCCCCAGAAAAATCGATGACGTAGTAGGCAACGACGAAGCTAAGGCGCTGTTTCTGGAGTGGCTTAAAAACAAGCGGCACACCAAAAAAGCCGTGTTGCTCTATGGACCCGCAGGCGTAGGCAAAACCACGCTGGTGCTGGCGGCTGCCCATGAATTTAACTTCAACGTCATCGAAATGAACGCCAGCGACACCCGCAGCGAGAAAGCCATAAACGCCGTCGCTAAACCCGCCACCTCCTACAAGGCGCTGGACAGCTTCTCCGGGGAACCAGACAAGCCCCTTGGCAACGTACTGTTTCTCGACGAGGTTGACGGCATAGCAGGCAACGAGGACCGCGGCGGAGTAAGCGCCATCATAAAAATCATCGAGCAATCCCTGATTCCGGTGGTTATGGCGGCAAACGACCCCGACATCGACAAGCTGCGTCCCCTAAAAAAAGAGTGTTTGCTGGTGCGTTTCCAGCAGGTCCGCATCCCTCTTATCATTGCGTTGCTCCAGAAAATCTGCCTCCTTGAACATGTGCAGGCGGAGTTTGAGGCGCTTGAACGCATCGCACAGAACAGCCGAGGCGACGTGCGCTCAGCCGTCAACGACCTGCAGAGCCTCACCGAAGAAAACCACGCCTTAACCCTGCAGGACACGATGATGCTGAGTAGCCGCAGCAAAGACGTAAGCATGGATGACACGCTTCGAGGCTACTTTGCCTCGCCCTCCATCGCGGAGGCTTCGCGGCTGCTAAGCTACTCAAGCGTTGACTACGATGACTTTTTGTTATCCGTCAGCGACAACCTGCCGCGCCGCTACAGCGACGCCAACGAGCTAGCAAAAGCCTACGATTACGTGTCGCGGGCGGACCTGTTTAGGGGCAGAATCGGAACCGAAAACTGGCATCTGCTCAAGTACTTCTACAACAGCCTCGCCCAAGCCGCAGCCGTTAACCCCGCCAGCTACAAACCCTTCAGCTTCATCACCCCGCCCATCCGCATCATCACCCTATTCTGGACCAAAGGCAAACGCACCACACTCGATGTCATATGCAGCAAAATCGGTGAACAATGCCACGTCTCCGTTGAAACCGCCAAACATGACTTTGTCCCCTACATCAGGGCGATTCTGCAGAAGAAACGCAGCAGCCCCCTTGCAGCGTGGTTCAAGTTTACACCCGAAGAAGTGGATTTCCTAGTTAAGCTGGGGAGGTACTAGGCTTGGTTATTGTTTTAAACGGCAAGGGCTTTAAGCTTCCACGTCTGGACCGAGAGAAATTTGTGGAGCTTATGCATCTGGGGCTTGAGTACAGCCGCGACAAGATGCTTTTCTCGATTGGGAGCTTCAATAACATCGAAAAAATCATCGATGCCGTCAGCGGGATCCTTGGCGACGAGGTGGTTTTTCTGCAGGCGTGTGTGCGCTGCGGTAAGGCTTTTCCCTGTAAGGGCTGCAGCTATATTGAGTTGTGTCCGACGAAGAATCTGCCGTTTAGCTGTGTGTGTCCACAGTGTCTGCGCGATAGGAAACAGTTTGAGCAGTATCTGACTAAGTTTTAGACAAATATCCAGTTTCTTTGAGGCTTTTTTTGTTTGTTATGTCATGTCTAGGTTTATACGTTTGTCCATTTATTTCGTATATGAAGCGTTTTTTTCGTATATATACTGTTGAATAACCATAAATAGTAAACAAACGCACTGAAACCTTATCCAGTGAATTGACACCGTGGAGAATTGAACAAATGAGCGAAAGAGTGCAAAAAAACAGCTCCTACCTCAACGGAAAATCAACCGTTGGAACTAACACCCGAGTAAAAGACACAAGCACAATCAGCGGCATGTGCCCCATCTGCATCCGCGACTGCCCCGTGCTCTGTGAAATCAGCCTCTCAGCCTTCCGAGGAAGAGAAGCCCTCTACCCCGAACCCAGCCAATTCGGAACCAGCACCGCTGGCGCCCTCAAAAACTTCGGCTTAGACTGGTCCCACCTCAGCATCCAAGCCGGTCTCTTCGAAGCGCAGGGCATAGAGGAAACCTCCGAAGCCGCGATTTTCCCCAACGCCAACACCGAAGTCGTCGTCGGCGGCATGCCCCTTAAGCTGCCCATACTTACCGGCGCCTTCGGCTCCACCGAGGTGGCGCGTGCCAACTGGGATGCCTTAGCCATCGGCGCAGCGCTCTCCGGCGTCTCAGTAACCATCGGCGAAAACATCGCGGGCATGGATGTGCAGTCTGAGTTGACAGGCGGCAAAGTCACCCATTCCCCCGAGCTTAAACGCAGGGTTGAGTCCTTCCGAAGGTTCTGGGATGGCAAATACGGCGATGTTATCATCCAGACTAACGTGGAGGACCAGCGACTCGGCATCGACGCATATGCACTCTCCAAGCTTGAAGTTAACATCATCGAGCGTAAGTGGGGACAGGGCGCCAAAGCCATCGGCGGCGAAGTACGCCTCAAAAACATCGAAAAAGCCATCTTGCTCAAGAAACGCGGCTACATCGTTATCCCCGACCCCGAGGACCCCGTGGTGCAGCAGGCCTTCAAAGACGGCGTCTTTAACACTTTTGAACGCCACAGCCGAGTCGGCATCCCCAAAGAGGCAGGTTTCCTCGAGGACATCGACTGGCTACGCAGCAGTGGCGCCAAGAAGGTGTTCCTTAAAACAGGCGCATATAGACCCAGCGCAGTCGCCTACACAATGAAGTGGGCTTCCGAAGCAAAAATCGATGCGCTCAGCTTCGACGGTGCAGGCGGCGGAACCGGCATGAGCCCCGTGCCCATGATGGATGAAATGAGCATCCCCACCCTCTACCTGCAGGCACTCGTAATGCAGTGCGCCCAGATCCTAAAGAAGAAGGGCAAGTACGTTCCTGACTTGGTGATGGCAGGCGGCTTCATCGAGGAAACCAGCATATTCAAAACCATAGCGCTAAGCAACTTCGGTCAGGGCCCACTGGTCAAAGCAGTCCTTATGGGGCGCTCCCCGATCACCGCAGCCATGAAAGCCAGCTACTACAAGCAACTCGCAGCTGAAGGCAAACTGCCCAAGAGCTTCACTGACAAATTCGGCGCCTCCCCAGACAAATTCTTCATTGCGCTGCCAGAACTCAAAGCCAAATATGGCAAACGGACCGAGGAGATTCCGCTGGAAAGCGTGGGCGTCTACACTTACCTTACTGATCGTGTCGGTGTGGGGCTTAAGCAGTTGTTGGCGGGTAACCGTAAATGGAACCTTGGTTTGCTGGGCCGCGGGGACTTGATGAGCCTGAGTACGTTGGCGACTCAGGTAACTGGGATTCCGCTGGCGCATGAAGTTGAAAACGACGCAGTCAAGAAAATCCTTGACTTCTAAACTTCCCTCTTCCTTCTTTTCTTTTTTAGTCTTTTTTTAGCTGAACCCTCGAGTATTGATCTATTTTAGTGATCATATGATCTACTATAGAGGTCAATAGCTCTGCTTATGGTCAAGTAAATAATGCAGCAGACTAGCTGTATACAAAAGCATCCCCCAAACACAGAAAACAAGCCAAGCGAAGTCTTATTTAACCAACCCCAATTATGACTAATACAGAAGGCTCATTATGTCACAACCCAGCACCCCCCTACAAGTCGCGCTCTCCCAGCTTCAACTTGCATCCGAAAAACTCAACTTAGACACGGGGCTGCATAGCATGCTTAGCCACCCCAAACGCGCCATAACCGTCAGCATGGACATCCACCTCGACGACGGCTCAGTAGGCGTCTTCAAAGGCATTCGGGTGCAACACTGGGACGCAAGGGGGCCCTTCAAAGGCGGCATACGCTACGCCCCCAACATCACCCTAAACGACGTAACCGCGTTGGCGATGCTTATGACTTGGAAATGCGCCATAGCCGACATCCCCTTCGGCGGCGCCAAAGGCGGCGTATGCGTGGACACCAAACAACTCAGCCAACCCGAACTGGAAAGGCTAACCCGCCGCTACATCAGTCTCATCTACGAGTACATTGGGCCCCAGCGGGACATCCCAGCGCCTGACATGTACACTGACGCGCAGACGATGGCGTGGATAATGGATACCTACAGCCAACTTAAAGGCTACCGCATCCCCGAATCCGTCACGGGCAAACCCGTCGAGGTCGGGGGCTCCTGGGGCAGAAATGAAGCCACCGGACGCGGCGTCATCCACTGCGTCAAGCAAGCCACCGCCAACAACGGCTTAAAACTCAAAGACGCCGCCGTGGCGATTCAGGGCTTTGGCAACGTGGGCTACCATGCAGCGGAGGCGGCGCGGGAAATCGGCTGCAGGGTGGTGGCGGTCAGCGACAGCACAGGCGGAATTTATTGCCCCCAGGGACTGGCGCCGGCCGATGTTTTGGCGCATAAAGAGAAAACCGGCAGCGTGCAGGGCTACGGCGGCTGCAGGGGCATCTCCAACGAGGAACTTTTGGAACTGGACTGCGACATCCTCATACCCGCGGCGCTGGAGAATCAGATTACCGCCAAAAACGCCGACAGAATCCGCGCCAAAATGGTTGCGGAAGCCGCCAACGGACCCACCACGCCCGAAGCCGACAGAATCCTGCATGAAAAAGAAGTCTGCCTCATCCCCGACATCCTTGCCAACAGCGGAGGCGTCACCGTCAGCTACTTTGAGTGGGTGCAGAACCTGACGCGGGAGCAGTGGCCGCTGGAGCTGGTTAACCAGAAGCTTGAAGCCAAAATGACCAAGGCCTTCAATGACGTGGAGGCGGTGGTGGCACGGGAGGAAAGCGATATGCGCACGGGCGCGTTGATGCTTGGCGTGGGCAGGGTAGCGAACGCGATAAAAACGCTGGGGCTGTGGCCATAGATCAGGGCCTTCAATCAAAATATGAGGTCTGTCTCTTCGGAAGTGACATACTCTACGGCGATTTGGTTGTAGACCCCTTGGTGCTTTGCTTTTAGCCTCTTAACGAGCTTTTTAAGGTCGCTGTCATGGTCAACTACGGCGCTGTTTAGGGCGGCGACCCATTGGTTGTCGTATCGTTTCTTTAGTTGTTCATAGTTTTCGCTTATCCATCTGTTGTTTTCCCGGAAATTGCTGAGAATATCAGTTACAGATTCCACTGCACAGCACCTTACCTGAGTATATTCACAGTGAAAACTAAATGTTTTCCTAAAATTGATTTTTTCTCCCAAGGCGTTGATGCTGGACGTGGAGAGTTGCAAATGCAATAAGACACTCGGATTATGGCCGTGATTAATGCCTCTGGTTAAAAGCTCTTAAGCAAAACCCAAGTATACTACTAATCCAGTAAGATGGTTTGCTTGAATCTTAGAGCTGGTAACAAGAAACAAATCAGCTTATCCCTTCATGCTAAAGAAAAGCTAAAACGGTTGAGAGAATTACAGCTCACGGAAGAAAAAGCTATTCAAAC
Source organism: Candidatus Bathyarchaeota archaeon (assembly GCA_026014735.1). Taxonomy (NCBI): domain Archaea; kingdom Thermoproteati; phylum Candidatus Bathyarchaeota; species Candidatus Bathyarchaeota archaeon. The sequence continues at coordinate 687,898 of JAOZHT010000002.1, read as the reverse complement.
CGTGAGAAAGCCAGACAGCATAGCCGAGGGGTATTTTGGGCGAAAAATAGCTCAATCAGCTCTTACAGACGAGCTTTTACTTCGAGTTATTTATGAAGAAACTGATAATAACATCTTGGTTGTTACGTTATATCCAGCTAAGAGGCAGCGATATGAATAAAGTAACTTATGATGGCGTGGGCGATACGCTCAGTATCCTGTTGAGCAATAAGCAGATTGCATACGCGGAGGAGCATGGCGAGGTCATCGTTAACTTTGATTCGAAGGATAAGCCTGTGGAGATAGAATTTTTGAACGCCAGCAAATTCATGGGTGAACTTCTCGCCGCCATAATGAAGGCGAAATCTGGCGAAAAACAACTGCAAATCCCCGCTTAGCAGAACCCAACAGATTCCCAGCACCATGCCGGCCCAGCTAACAAGCACCTAGCCCCGCATTTCTGCTCTCCACAGGTGCTGAGACTATAAATAAGGGGGATAGAGAAAAAAAATGCACGTGAGCTCAACAGTTTTTTCCCTGAGGCATTGACCAGTAAGCCTTAACAATCACTTATGCTATACTGTGAACCCCAAAAATACGGGGAAATTGAGAGGGACAGCATCTGGCGGCAAACAAAATCCATACACTGGACTTCTGCTACGAGAACTCCATGGTTAAAATCGTAGCTAACCGCAACGTCCCCGAAATCAAACTTGCAGGCCTCACCGTGGGTCCCTTCGACGAAGGCAACGACTACGAAATCTACTTCTGGGTAGCCAAAGAACTCGCCTCTGTTGGATTGGTGCATTTCCGCGAGGAAGACATGCTTGACGGCACCAAACTCAACCGTGCCCAATGGAAGGAACTAAGCAGCATCCCTGGGCAAATCAGCGAGTTACCCAGTGAATTCTACCCCAAAGTCCGCAGGTTCCTACGGGACTTAAAAGATCAAGCTGCGCAAACCCAGCAGTCAGAAAAATTCCAGGAATACGACCGCACCAAGCATCTGGCACGGGACATAACCAATTTGCGCCTCAAAAAAATCGTTGCTCTTGCAGCGGGTCCAGGGCAAGGTGAACAGGTTATAGGTAAACTTACTAAGGAGGAGAAAATCCTCTACGAGCAGCTTGTCAAAATCATCTCTCAGTGGAAAGCAAGAATTCTCGAGAACGGAGCAGATAAGCAATGACGCTGGAAGCGATGGATCCCCAGCAGCGATTCCAAGAGTTCTTCAAAAAAGAGAAATACAGAGAGAGAATCGCGCAACTCGCCATAAGCGGCAAAGGCTCATTAACCATAGAGTTTGAGGAACTCTACAACTTCGACCAGGCCTTAGCTGAGTTGTTGCTGGCTAAACCCGAAGAGTACCTCCAGCACGCCGGCAAAGGCGCCTACGACCAACTTAAAATCGAAGATGCCGAATACGCAGAGAAAATCGAGAAAATCATCGTCCGCGTTGTCAAGCTGCTGGGCAAAGAGCAGCTCCGCCGATTAGGCTCACGAAACATGAGTCGCCTTGTGATGATAGAAGGCATCGTTGTCCGCGCTACACCAGTGCGTCCGATGGTGCAGATCGCCGCCTTCAAATGCAAACGCTGCGGCACCGTAAACCACATCGAGCAGACAGGACAGTTCCTCAAAGCCCCCGCCGTGTGCATGGCGCCTGACTGCGGCAGAGATGGCCCCTTCGAATTCAGCCAAGAAGAATCCCAGTTCATCGACTCACAGGACCTGCGGCTGCAGGAAAAACCCGAAGACCTCCCGCCTGGGCAGTTGCCACGTGTTTTGGCGGTTAAACTCATCGGGGACGAAATCGTGGACATCGCCCGCCCCGGAGACCACGTTTCAATCGTAGGTATCGTACGCGCCTTTGCGCCTTCGCTTATGGGCATGGGGAAACTACGCACCTTCATCCTGCAGCTTGACGCCAACTCCGTGGAGCTACTGGGCAAAGAACCAGAAACCTCGCCACCCACCCCCGAGGAAGAAGCGCAGATTCTGCGGCTTTCCCGCGACCCCAAAGTCCACAGCAAAATCATCGCCTCCATTGCACCCTCGATTTTTGGTAACGAGCACCTCAAAGAGGCAGTGATGTATCTGCTCTTCGGAGGAGTCTCAAGAAGCCTTCCGGACATGAACATCAGAGGCGAAATGAATGCTTTAATAATTGGAGATCCTGGGACAGCAAAAAGCCAGATGCTCCAGTATGTTTCCCGTATTGCGCCCCGTGGACTCTACACTTCAGGCAGAGGAACCACCGCAGCAGGCTTAACCGCAGCCGTCGTACGCGAGAAAGGCGGTTCCATGTCGCTGGAAGCAGGAGCTTTGGTGCTAGCCGACAAAGGAATTGCCTGCATCGACGAAATGGACAAAATGCGTCCTGAGGACCGCGTTGCCATCCACGAAGCCATGGAGCAGCACACGGTTTCCGTCGCGAAAGGCGGCATCGTCGCCACCCTTAACGCCCGTACAGCCGTTTTGGCAGCCGCCAACCCCTCGCTAGGCCGCTATGAACCCAACCGCACCGTCGCCGAGAACATTTCGTTACCAGTCACCATCCTTTCCCGTTTCGACCTTATCTTCGTCTTGCGCGACGTGCCTAACAAGGAATCAGACAGCAAAATGTCGCGGCACATCCTAGAAATGCACCGCAAAGGCCTCAGCCCCGTCGAAGCCCAAGTGAACGCTGAACTACTGCGCAAATACGTCAGCTACTCCAAATCCGTCAAGCCTGAACTCAGCGAGGATGCACTTAAGCGGCTAAGCGACTTCTACTTAGCTATGCGTTCCGCCAGCGAAACCGAGGGGTCACCCGTCGCCATCACCGCCCGCCAGCTTGAATCGCTTGTCCGCGTCGCCGAAGCCCGCGCACGCGTTGCCCTGCGCCCCACAGTTACCGCGGAGGATGCAGAAGCAGCCATAGCTATCATGAAACGCTCGCTTGAGGAAGTCGGCATCGACTTATCCAGCTTCAAAGTGGACATTGACTTGATTATGACGGGTCGCCCCAAGAGTATCCGTGACCGCTTGGGCATAGTGATCTCCACTATCATGGAGATGGAGAAGGTCACCGGCATCGTGGAACGTGATGCCTTAGTTAACGAGTTGGAGACCAAGCATAAGATTCCACGGGGAGAAATTGAGCGTATGATTAGCCAGTTGCTGCGTGAGGGCACGGTTTATGAGCCGCGAGAGGGTTCTTTAAAGAAGACGTAGATGGAGGCTTATGGCGTGGAGCCCGTTGTTGTGGTAACCGGGACTAGACCCGAGATAATTAAGATGGCGCCTATCATCCGCGCCCTACAGAAAGCGGCTTTGCCCTACATGTTTGTGCACTGCGGCCAGCACTACGACTACAACATGGCTCAGCAGTTCATCGAAAACCTCGAGTTGCCCGCGCCCAGTCACTGGCTTAAAATCGAGTCTTCCTCGCCGGGTGCGCAGACCGCTGAGATCATGATGCGGATGGATGAGTTGCTGTCAAAGAACCCATGCAGCATCGTTTTGGTTGAAGGCGACACCAACACGGTGCTTTCTGCGGCGTTGGCGGCGAATAAGCGGGTGGTTCCGATTGGGCATGTGGAGGCTGGGCTGCGGAGTTTTGATTTACGCATGCCCGAGGAGCATAATCGCCGCTTAACCGACCACATATCCAACTATCTCTTCGCGCCCACACAGCGCGCCATCGCTAACTTGGAAGATGAGAAGGTGTGGGGTAAGGTTTTTCTCACCGGCAACACCGCCATCGACGCCGTCAATGAGCATTTGCCGATTGCCGAGAAGAAATCGAGGATAATGGAGCAGGTGAGGTTTGGCGAGTTTGTGTTGGCGACTGCGCATCGCGCCGAGAATGTGGATGACCCCGCGGTTTTGGAGTCGTTCATCGGGGTTTTTGAGGAGTCGCCTTTGCCCATTGTTTATCCGATGCATCCAAGGACCAAAAGGCGGCTGGAGGAAAACGGCAAACTCTCCGCGCTCATGGAGATGCCTAACGTGCTGGTTTTGCCGCCGCTGGGGTACCTGGATTTCTTGATGCTGGAGAAGATGTGCCGCTTAATTATCACTGATTCAGGCGGCATCCAGGAAGAAGCCACCGCGCCCCAAATTCGCAAGCACGTGCTGGTTATTCGCCTCAGCACCGAGCGCCCCGAAGCTGCGGAGGCAGGCTTTGCCAGGGTGGTGGGTACAGATAAAAACCGCATCTTAGCAGCCATGAACGAGGCGCTTGCATCAGAAACGCCCTTGCCCTCTGCGTCTCCGTTTGGCGGCGGCCATGCTGCCCAGAGAACAGTGGAGATAATAAAAGAAAATTTTGTTTAGGAAATATAGGTGGTTTTCTTGTCTTCTTGCTTGCGGTTTTCTTCAGCTTCAAGCACGCGTTTGGCTTCGATCTGCTGGAGCTTAGTCACCATGGTTTCGGCTTTCTGGATTTCCTCGTCTAGGCCTTTAAGGTCAAGGTCGAAGTTGAAGGTGGCGCTGAGCACTTCAAGAACGCTTTTGGCGGCTTGGGGATCGGGGAGGTAACCGCGGGTTTCGCCGAGCAGGCAGATGGCTTCGATTTGCTTGAATTTGGAGAGTCCCAGGATGAGGCCTGCGGTGCCGACGATGGGGCTGCCGGATTCGCTTAGGGTGGCGCCGCCGTCAAGGGCTTTTTGGAGTAGGCTGGGGTCGGTTGCGGCTATGTAGACTTTGGGTTTCTCTTTGGGTTCCATGCGGTAGCCGCCGATGGTGGCGATGGTTTTTACGCCGTGGCGCTCAGAGAAGTCGAGCATGCGGTCGGCGATTTCGTATTGTCCCTCGATGGTTTGGGATTGGCTGTCGCCGGTGAAGAGGAGGATGTCGTTGCCTTTGGGGTTTTGGTAGTAGTAGAATGCGCCGCGTAGCAGCCGCACGTCGCCCTTCTTGTTTACGAGCACAAAGTAGGGGAAATGCGGGGAGTAGAGGTAAGCGATTTTTTTGGCTTTCAGCTGCTTGATGAGGTAGCGCAACGCGATTTTGCCCACAAGGCCCAGGCCGGGCAGGCCTTCGATGAGCACGGGGTTGCTGGGTTGGATCTGCGCGAATTCTTTAATGTAGGTTTCCTTCACTTTCTTGGCTCCTTTTTGCCGCCATGCGGTACTTGAAGTATTTGTCGTCGGGTGAAAATTTGGGTGGATGAGGAATATGCACTGCGCCGCCGCATACTGGGCACACCGTCTTGTTGAGGGTGTATGCGCTGCATTTTACGCATCGGCGTAGCTGCCAAACCACTATTTTTCCCTTCTAAAAGTGCCCTGTCCGCCGGCTTTGGTTACGTTGCCGATGACGTTGTCGGCGGTTTTCTGGATAACATCCTCTGCGCGTTTATAGTTCTCCGCCTGCACCTCGATGCTGTATTTTGGGGCGGCGATGACGTAGAAGGTGATTTTGGCGTCCTTGATTTTTTCGCCCTTTGCTTTGCCGAAGGCTTCCTTGATGACTTTTACGCCGTTGGGTTTAGAAACTTTGATTTCCAGTACGCCCCGCACCTTGACCATCTTTACGTGGATGCGTTCCTCGGCGACTTGGCTGAAGGCCTCCGCGATTTCCTGGGGAACGCCGATTTCGGTGAGTGCTTCGGGGCCTTCGATGGCTGCTTTTTCGAAGCCCTCGTAGAGGTCATATTTTGCCTCGATGACGGTGCCGGCTTTCTGGTAAACTTCCTCGCTGGTCATGCCCAGTTTCTCTGCGACGCCTCGGAGTAATGCGTCGGCTTTGCGTTCTTTTTTCCAGGACATGACTTTTTCGATGCGTTCCCGTTTGGTGACGCGGCGCAGCGAGAGGTCTATGTGGCCTTTATCGTGGTCGACTCTGAGAACTTTGAGGACGAGTTTTTGTCCTTCCCGCACGAAGTCGCGGATGTTTCTGATCCATGAGGAAGAAATTTCGGATACGTGTAGAAGGCCGCGTTTGTCGAATTCGTCGAGTTTAGCGTAAGCGCCGTAGTCCGTGACGGTTTCTATGGTGGCGATGACGAGGTCGCCGACTTCGGGCCATTGGGGCTTACGCTCAGCCATCTTGGCGGTCTCCTACTCGAGGACGGTGAGGACTTCGCCGTTGATGTTTGCTCTTCCGCCGGTGGGTTCAGCTAAAACTTCGCCGCATACGTTGCAGCTGATTTTGTTAACTGTGTTGCTGAAGACGAGTTGCTCGTTGCCGCATTTCTGGCATTTAACGCGCAGAAACACGCTTCGGGGCTTGGGGATAAGTTTATTCCAATCAGACATAACTTTTTTCTCCTATAAATCTAAACTAATGCTAGTTTCCTTAGGCGTATACCGTCTTTATGGTACATGAAATTGCATTTCTTGCACTTCATACGCAGAGTCTGCTTCTTAGTGGTTTTAGCAAACTCATGCTGCAACGGATACTTTTGTCCGCCGTATCCTTCCTTTTCGCGTTCATGGTGGCGTTCGCCCCGCGCGAGGGCTCGGCGTTTACCGGCTTTATAGAGGGATACAGTGTGGATTGTGTGAGCTTTACATTTAGGACAGTACGTGTTGATTTCTTTAGGAACGTTCACGTTATTCACGACCAGCTTCCAATTAAGGAAACACACATACACTTATACTTTATGACATATAAACAAAAAAGACTACCCCTCTACTTAAGACGCGGTTGTCAAAACGATCTGCAACCATCGGACGATCTTTTACTGTTAAGTGTATTTTGAGGGATTTATAATACTCTCAAGATTTGTTGCACGATTAGAATGATTCTTTTCTAGATCGTTGATCAACTCTTTCTCTCGTTCGTCTGCGTATTGTTTTATTTCATGTATTTTTGGCAAATACCTTTCTCTAATCAGATTTGATGCAAGCGTAAGCGCTTTGATGTTGTTTTTGGTCAAATCTTCGTAGTTCTGAACAACTCCATAACCTTTCAATGAATCAGGCAAGTTTTCGTTCCCTGATAGGGCTTCTATTTCAAAGGGGTCCTCGGGAGGATGAACAGAAGTTAATTCCTCAATTATTTTTTCAGTAATCCTTTTGCCAGGTATGTCATCAAGTAAAGCTAACGTTTGATTGTACGAAACCGTTGACAGCAAATAGTTTCTAAACCTATTGGTTTCGGAGTACTGATAGTGAACCGGCTCTTGAGCAAGCAGTCGTTCAATAGATTTAAGATGCTCAGATACATGGTTTTCTAGGTACTTTGAATCGGTATACAGCCAAGCCTTATAGTTAATCAGGTATAAAATCTCTTTCAAGTAATCTCTGTCTTTGCTATTCGTTTTATAGGCTTTTTTTACTAAATCTCTACTTTCGGCAAATTCCTCATAATTTCCTCTCATTGCAGCATTACGCCCAAGTCCAACACAAGTGAAATTGGTGGAGCCAAAGAAAGTACCGTATTGAACAACCTGTTCGGATAAACAAAAATTATAATAAAGTAGAAACTTCGCATGATTCAAAAACTCTCGATAAGGAGAAAAAACAACAACATAACATTTGTTTCTCAAAGTGTCAAGAGCCGTTTTCTGCAAAAGCCTCATTCTTCCCCTAAAATATTCGGGGGTTGTTGTCCTAACCAGACAAATACAATTGGGATAGAGATTTGCAATATCAACTAATCGATCAATTAATCTTACACCAGCCAAAACCACGTTCGGCATTATTAAAAGACTAGAAGCGTAGATAATAGAAGTGGCATTATGCTTGTTGGCAGCACAATTCCTAAATGCAAACTCTGCCTCATCCAGATGATGCCAAAGTGATACTATAGGGTCGTTAGATTGAGGTTGCTTAATCTTCATACGCTTGTCTCAAATAGCTCTGGTATAGTTTGACATATTTGGTTTTTGGTAACGATAGTATAAAATCGAAAGCCCCTTTACAGGGTATTAGCAAAGTCACCATAGCCTGAATGGTACGTATATAGCAAGTAACATAGCGATGCAAAAATTTATAGCTGTAATACGATTGAAAGGATAGTTTGAGGAAAAAGAGATGAAGCGCTCCTTACTAGCAACCGTTGCCGGGATTATTATTTTCGCAATCCTGATTGGGTTTATGGTTGGTTGGATGTGGTTTGTTGTTACTATTAGAATTCACACAACCTCAGGAGTTAACGTTATAACAAACTGGGGCATTTCAATAAATGACACAATCACCAATACGACGACGCTAAATGAGATTTCAGCTCAAACAGCGCCTACGGTAGTCAATGGAATTATTGCGTCAACGAGTGTCATAATAGGGTTTATGGCAACTTTTAGCGGCATTTTTTTAACGAATATTTCCAAAGATGACCGTAAAACAGTAGCCTTTATCATTACTGTATTGGCGAACATTCCCTTAATAGTTATTTTCCTTTTCTTCAGCCTTTTGAATATCGCTGGCGGCGAGGTATTTTTTGGGCTTGCTATAAAACTTGCTTGGATGGCTTTCCTTCTCGCCCTATTTATGATTGTCAGTATCTTCATAGTTGCAACATACGTTATCCATGAAAGAGAACGCCTAAGCGGAAGCAAGAAAGAAGAACTAACGCAAACACCACTTAGTCATAAAATTACGTTAAAATGTAATGGTTGTGAGTTAGAAGTAACTGGGATGAACTCAGAAGAAATTGATAAGGTCTTACGTAGTTGGAAGGATAACATCAACGTAGCCGAAAACAAACTTTCAAACAATCCTTCTGTTGCACCAGAAACAAACGGCGATAAAACTTTGGGATGCCCATATCCAAGTAAGCTGCAAGGAGGCGCACAAGCGCAATCAAACAATTTCAAAATTGGCTTAAAAGGGACAATAAAACCTAGAAACATATTGGGAATAGTGGTAGGTTCCGAGATTGAAGTTTCATGGGAGATAACTAATCTAGATTCACGACCTTTTCCGGGAGACACGCTTTATATCATAATGAAGCCACCAAACGATCAGTTTGTCCAGTTTAAATACCCAGTTAAGCCTCTTCAACCAGACGAAAAAACTATAATTAATAAGAATGAAGAGGGCAATCCCCTAACTACGAACGTTCTTGCACCGGGTTTTACACTATTTTCAGCCCATATAGCTAATGTGGACATTTACTCGCCGCCCAATCAATATAGACATCCAGCAACGAGTTTTCTTTCGATGTTAGGTAAGTCCAAAGAGGAGTTATACTCTCTTTATGGTTTGCTTATCGCTTCATCAGGATTACTAATTACATCAATAATAGGTCTTATACAACTCTTCCTGAATTCCACGTAATTTAAAATGACAATACGGCGAAGTTTGGTAACGAATTTCCTTTTTCTGATTGAGGCTATAAGCCATTCGTCGTGTTCTTTTTTATGGTTTGGCGGTTTTTACTTGTTGGTGGGCTTGGTAGCTTGGTCAGGTTTTGTTGAGGCTATTTTTGTATGCGTTGTCCTCCGAATGCGTGGATGGTTCTTGTTCCTGCCGTGCGTTTGCAGGCGTGTGGTGTGTCTTTTGGGATGTGATATTCGTCGCCGGGCAATAGGTCGATTTCGCGGTTGCCGATGAGCAGGGTGTATTTGCCTTGGATGCAGACTACGTATTCGTCGTAGGGGTGGCTGTGGGTTTTGCTGGTGCCTTCTGTGTGGGCGGTCCAAAAAGCGATTTGCGCGCCGTTGTTGGCGGTGTAGTAGTAGCCTTCGATGCCATCGCTGTATTGGTTTTGGGCGGGGACTTGGTTTTGGGGGTTTTTCATAAACGCTGGGAAATCATCCATTGACAAGCACCTTATGTTTCTTTTTCAATCATTTCTTTAATTAGTGGTTTTAGAGGCGGAAGCTCATATTTCACTATTGACCATAAAACTTCGGGTTTTACGTTGTAGTATTCGTGGGCTAGCTCGTTTCTGGTTTCGCGCATTCGTTCCCATGTCCGCCAAGGAATCTTCCGAAACTCATACTTGACGGTCTTTGGAATTTTGTCTACCGCTTCCCCGATAATGATTAAGTCAGTTATTATGCCACGGACAACCAACCTGTTTTTGGTGAAGTCTTGTTCTGTTAGGTCTTTTGTGAATTGCTCTATCTCATCAATCGCATCATAGATGTCTTTGAGAAATAGGGCGTAGCTTCTTGTCATATTGGGATGGCTTCTTGGAGGATTTGTTCCTTCAGTATTGGTTTAATCGAGTCCTTTGGGACTAAATCCACTTTTATCCGAAGTTTTGCAGTTAAAAACTCTTTTACGTCCAGTAGTTCCCAGAGGCTGTAGGGCTTTGAGAAGGTTATGAGTAGGTCCAGGTCGCTTTTTTGGGATTGCTCTGCTCGGGCGTAGGAGCCGAAGATTTCGATGGATGAGACGTGGTATGTCTGCTGCAGGGTAGGCATCAGGGTTGCAAGTTTGTTTTTTATTTGTTTGGTTGTCTGCAGAGGCATCACCTTTGCGAACCCTATCCTAGTGCTTCCATCCCACACGTGCGGGCATCATTGCTTCGGATAGGCACTTACTCGCAAATACTACTAGTGCAGTAATCATTTAAAATTTTGCGCTAGCACAAGTAATCATCGCCTAAGGGTCAGAGGCCGCGGGATGAGATGCGATCTGAAGATGCCAGGTAGCTGCTTGGAAATCAGCGGGCTTTTGGCCCCGCCGTGGGGTCGTGTAGGGTACAAAACGGTTTATAGGAGCCGGCTGGGTTGTCTGCTGTTACGGGCGAATATACCGAATGGGCCATGCTAGTGCCCGACTGCACTGCGCTGTTCACTGTTTTCTGTTGCCTACATCCTCATCGCCGATTTAGCCTATAAATAGAGGGGGGGTAGAGGTGGCAGAGCAACAGCGACTGGGCGTATGTAGCCCTTTGCGGCTTAAGCGGCTGTTTTGGGGGTTTTTGCAGGCTAAATTTATATTGGAAGACTGTACTGATAAGCTAATATAACGCTGTACTGTATGCATAGGCGAGGAAGAGAGGTATAAACTTCATGTTTAAGCTTAAAGTTTCAGATGCAAAGCTCCTAAGAGACATGGCAACCGCCATCTCCATCCTTGTGGACGAAGCAACCTTCAAAGTCGAGCCCGATGGACTCAAGCTACGCGCCATGGATCCCAGCCGCGTCGCCATGATCGACTTCGAATGGCCCAAAGCCATATTCCAAGAGTACGAAGCAGCTGAACCCAGCAAAATGTGCCTCAACATAAGCGAACTCTTAAAACTCCTCAAACGCGCCGGAAAAGACGAAGCCGTCGAATTATCCCTCGACGACAAAACCGGCAAACTCCTCGTCAAAATCACAGGCAAATACAGCCGCAACTTCACCATGCCCACGCTGGAAGCATCCGAGGAAGAGGTGCCGACGCCCAAAATCAGCTTCAACGTCAAAGCCAAAACCACCACGTCGGGGCTAAGCCAAGCCATCGAAGACGCCCAGCTCGTCTCAGACCACGTACGCATCGAAGCAGACCCAGAAAAAATGACACTTTCCGCATCGGGCGACTTGATGGGCGCAAACATCATCATCCCCAAAGGCAGCGACGCACTCCTCGACCTCGAAGTCAAAGAGAACGCCAAAGCCACCTTCAGCCTCAGCTACCTCAGCGAAATCATCAAAGCCGCATCAGCCACAAGCGACATCGCCACCCTCGAATTCAGCTCGGATATGCCCATTAGAATCGATTTCCAGCAAACTAAAGAGGGCAAACTCACCTTCTTTTTGGCGCCAAGAATCGAAACGGAATAGTGCGGCAACCCATGGAGTTGGCGTCTGCATTATCCGTCGAGGACTACGCCAAATATCCCTTTCTAAAAAAAGCCTCCAGCAAAATCCAGGAACTCGAACTCACCATCCAAAACATCGCCGAAGACCCCCAAGTGCTGGACCGCGCCCAAAACCGCGTGGAAAAAGCCATCATGGAAGCCCACACCGGCGAACCCGCACGGGACAAACGCACCGAAATCTCCTCGTATGCAGCCTCGCTGATTCTGGTTATCGCCACCAAAAACAGCTGGATAAAAAAACGCTACGCCCTCGCCGTCGCCAAAACCGCCTACACCCAGCTGCGACTCGAGAAAGCCTCTAAACAAAAAATCTACGCGGTTGCACAGGACTTCAGCTGGGACATAAACGATGGCGCACCCTACAAGGACTTCAAGTTGGGCTTCAATTTTTACCTCAAAAACGCCGGGCACCTCCACGGCGCAACCTGGAAACTCACCAACCAAATCCTCGACCACGGCATGATTTACCTCGGCAAAGACAAAGCCGCACGGCTCCTGCAGGAGGAAATCAAAAGCCGCGTGGAAAAACGCCTCGACATCGGCGACCTCAAAAACCTCCCCGAGGACATAAACCTCATCGCCAACCACCTTTCCGAGTTGGCGCAGCAAATCATGGGGCAGGAAGTGGAAGAGATGCCTAAAACCGTGGTGCAAGCAGCGTTTCCACCCTGCATAAACGCGCTCTACGCCGACGCCGCCGCAGCACATCACCTCAGCCACATCGGCCGCTTCACCTTAACCTCGTTTCTGGTTAACATCGGCATGTCCGCGGAAGCCGTCAACGAGATGTTTAAAACCTTCTCAGATTACAACGAACGCTTAACCCGCTACCAAATCGAACACATCGCCGGCGAACGCGGCTCAGGCACACATTACACGCCGCCGCAGTGCTCGGTTCTGCAAACCCATGGCGTATGCAAAAACCGCGACGAACTCTGCCGCCGCATCTACCACCCCCTCAAATACTATTTAGTGAAGCAGAAGGCAAAAGATTCAGCCTGAATAGCCCGTTAAGGTTTATTAATTTACAGTCACTGCTATAAGTTGAGAAATTTATGGGCGACCAATTATCTGGAGATTTCTCTTCAAACAGCGAGATAGGCGTGATTTTACCCACCTACAACGAAGCAGATAACATAGCCCGTTTGATAAAGGATATTCAGCAGCTGAATTTAAACGCGGCGATTCTGGTCATCGACGACTCCAGCCCCGACGCAACCGCTGACATCGTCAAACAAAACCAAGCCAACTATGAGAATCTGGTGCTTCTTTGTCGACCAAAAAAATCGGGGTTAGGCACCGCAATCACGGATGGCTTTAAGATTTTTCTCTCAGCCCCCAAACCGCCCAGATACGTCTTCACTATGGACGCTGACTACTCCCATGACCCCAAAGACATACCAAAACTCTTAGAGGTCATGCGGGAATCCGAATCCGCCATAGTTATCGGCAGCCGATACAGCAGAGGAGGAAAAATAGACGGCTGGCCGCTGTCACGTAAAATCATCAGCCGAACCGCCAACGCCATCGCAAGGGCCTCTTTGGGGCTGAAACTGCAGGATTGCACCAGCGGCTTTCGCTGTTACTCCACGGGGTTTCTTCGGGAAGTCATCGGGAACCTGCATAGCCACACCTATGAAATTCAGATTGAGACGGTTCGGCAGGCTGCGTTGCGGAATTTTCATGTTAAGGAGACTCCGGTGTTGTTTGTGAATCGGAAGCGGGGTAAATCTAAGCTGACTTGGACGGAAATAGAGAGTTTTCTGTCTTACACTTTCAGGGCTGTTCTGCGGTCTTAGATTCGTTTTTTATCTGGATATTAATTAAAATATAGCTGGAACCATTTTTAGTGAGAGGACAGGCTGGCGGTTTGAGGCTTAAAGTAGACGGCAAGTTTAGGGTTGTTTTCTTTGCTGCATTGGCTTTGCTAGTGCTGGGGGTAATGTTCGGTGTCGTAAGCATCTACCCCGCTGCCACAATCCACACGCGGTCAAACGTGATGGTTAATCAAACCTTCCGCTTAAGTCCCCATGAAATCCACCATCAAGGGCTAGGAGCATTCGAAGGAAACGAAAAACTCACCTTAACCGCCACTAGCTCAGACATATTTGTCAAAGAATTTTCTCTATCCACCTACAATGGCTCCCGATACAACCTCACCACATCCGAAAACATAACCTACAGTTTCCAAGCCGCCGCAGACTACTACGAAGCCGTTTTCTCCACAAACCAATCAGGCACAATCCACTTCGAAGCGCAAGTGGAGCGTCCATTGGTTCTTTTCCCCTTTGAGGCACTTAACCTGGCAGGCAAAATCCTCTTTGTCGCCGGTTTAGCTTTGGCGACGCTGGCGATTTTAGGTGGGGGTCTTTCAAAGTTGATTTCTAATCAGGCCATCAAGACCTCTTTGCCCTCGCTTGAGGGGGTTGATCGACGCCGATTGTTGGCGCTTGTGGGGGTTTCGCTTGCGTTTTGGTTTTTGGCTACCTGGGTGCTTTTGCCTGCGCTTGCGCCGAATTCTCTTGGAACCCTGGAGAACTGGTACACTGACCATGCTCGCCATTCGTATGTTTCAAGCCTTTTCCTCAAAGACGGCTTCGCCGTGTTTGGGCAACCGCTGGAAACGCTTGCAAGCCACGATAACTCATTTTACATGTTTGTAACGTGGCCTGAAATGTCGCATCTTTATCCGCTGGGCAGCATCTTCATCTTCTTGCCGTTTGGGGTTATGTTGCAGAATGGGGTCTTGCCGCTTCTGGTTTTCCAGCTGGAAATCTCGTTTTTCCTGCTTGTTGCGCATGTTTGCCTTTTCTTTTTCATGGTTTACTTCCTAAAGCAGCCCATTCATGTGAGCCTAAAACTGGTGGGTTTTCTGATTGTTTATTTGTCGCTGGTTATTTACGCTGCCAACGGCATGTTTGATTCTGTCGCCTTCTTTTTTTCGCTTTTCGCCGTCTTCATGTTCATGACCGGCCGCTACGACAGGTTCTTTTTGTTTATCGCTGTTTCGATTTTCATCAAGTACCAAATGGCGCTTTTCTTGTTTCCTTTGATGATTGTGGGGATTTTGATGCTCCTTAAAAACAACAGCCTACCCCGCCTGCTGCGTAACTGGGCGGTGGTGCTGGGGACAATATTCTTGCTTATCAGCGGCGCCACTGCATACGTAAGTGCACCCTATCTGATGGGGACTAGACCTGAAATGGTCATGAACGGCGTCAACGCCTTTGCGCCTCGCCCCCAAATCACATGGAATATACATGCCTTCGCTGTGCTTTTCACGCTTGCCGCCACAGTAGTTTATGCGCTCTATATGCTAAACAAAAATCGTCTCCTTACGCTTTCAGCGCTCTTCCTGCTCGTGCCCAGCTTCTTTTTGCCGTATTTCCAGAACTGGTACATACCCTTCATTTACGCCAACGTTTTTCTGGCGCAGGACAAAAAGCAAGCCACAGCAACCGTCCTTTGGTTAACTGTCCTTGTCGGAGTGCTATATACTGGCGGGTTAGGCTTCAATTTTATGCAGTTAATCGGCAACTTTGTTGGGTTTTTTTGGGGTTGACAGGTGGACTTGGGGTGTTCTACGATGAGTCTGCTGCTTTGTCTTGGATTGGTCAAAATTTGCCGGGTCCCTTTTTTCTTTAGTTGTGTTGTGGGCAAGGCGCCTTTACACAACAACTACCTGCGGCTTTTGGGAGCGGCTGCTTTTCCGCTTTAGGCTGTTTAGGCGGTTGCTGGCGGGTTGTGCAGTATGCCACAAGCAGAACACCAAAAACTTTAGTCTCCTACATATAGAGTCATAACTGCTGCGTCTGCTGCTCCAACAGCCTCTACCCCCCTCTATTTATAGCAACATAGAAGCGGCATCTGCTGCTCCACCACTACCTCCCTCCCCATATAAAAAGAACAAAAATCTGGCGCTTACTGTTTTTCGGTAGTTGTTGTGGGGCACCCCTCTTTACTCAACAACAACCCAAGGTTTGCCTAAAACAACGCTTTTTGGAAATAGACTTTAAGGTTTATGCAGATTGGTGGTGCAAGCTGCCACAAGCTGAACGGGCAGAAGAATCTATTTTGCTTTAGGCTGTTTCCCTTTCACAAACAGTATAACGCCTACCGTGGTGGCTAAAACTGCAGCTAGCGCTACCCAAACGATTGGGTTAGCGAGGAAAGAAAACAGGTCCAGCAGGCTTCCTAAGGGACCACGCGACCTGGTTGTGTCACCTGAACTTGTCGGCGAAGCCGAGGGCAGCGGAATTTCATCTGAGCTGTTCCAGTAAACAACTGACGCGTACTGCCGGCTGCTTATTAATCCAAGGGCATCATCATAGATTATATCCAGGTTAGAGCCATGCTGCTCTATTATGCCGCTTAATTCAACACTGATCGGGGTGGACAAGAGGTCTGCTTCCCAGAGCCCCCAGATTTTGTCGTTTGGACCCCTAAAACCATAGGCGTATGCTTGGGGCAGCACATAGGCGGCGCGCTCACCAACCGGAACAGGGTTTCTGGGGTTCTGTTTTGTGTACTGCCAGAACTGCTTTAACGCAGCATGATGCTCCTCCTTTAGGGTGCCAGCTGTGTATTGTTTGTTTGAATCGAAGACCATTATGTATTTTGCTCCGCTATCGTAAGCCAGTACAAGGTCAGCGTAGAGTTCAGGGCCCGATTCCATGTACGGCGGCTGCTTGAATGTCCAAGTTATCATTGCGCCCCAGTCTTTGTTCTGGGCGGTTGCGGCGCCTCTGCAGAGGGCAACATTTAGTTGCCTGCTGTAGTTCCAGCCTAACTGGGCTAAAACAACATCGTATCCGGCTTGATAATCAAACCAGTAAAGGGCATAATCGGAGGTGAACAAAGTAACCTCGTCGCCGCCGCTGTAGCCATCCCTAAACCAGCTGACGGCATCGCTTGCTTTCTGGTTAAATTGTAGTGTTGCATCAGAGTAGTTTTCTGCCTGCTCCACAGTCATCCACCCATAAACATGATCCAGCTGGCGCCCCCCAATCTCGTCAGTGAAGTAAATACCCAGAAACTGATTGCCCCACCGCTCCTTAGCGGTCTGGACCCACTCTGACTTGGACGCGGAGAGCCAATTGTAGTCCACCGGGTACTCTTGATAGACAACGAAATAGAGGCCTTTATCGTAGAGGTACTGGCAAGCCTCCTCAAGTTTCAACCGGTCATGAGTGACGGCAGTGCATCCCAGCACAAAGAGGTTAGTGTAGGGGCTCACCTGGTCAGCTAACTGCTTAACATCTTCCACGTCGCCATATGCCATATCGATTCCAACGAAAAAATCAGGCGAACCCTCAGCCTGGGCAGTAAAGAGGGGAAAAGCGCCTATGAACATAGAGCAAAGTAACAGGAAAAGCAAGGAGAAACCGTACATTCGAGGCTGCATTAACCGTCTAGGGACCCTAAACCTATTTTAAACTTGCCCAAAAACGGCTAATGTGGGGGCTCTGCGCTTTGTCGATGAAAATTCAGAGGCTTCACCGTGTTTCTGGTTTGGGTAGGGTATAGTTAAATTGTTGAACCATACAATACCATACCAGATTTAGCTTAGGAAGCGTTGGGGTTGGAGGCTGCCAGAGAATTCGTTTACCAGAAATTCAGCGAATTCTACCGTGACCCCGCCAACCCGGTCCCGTCTCCACCTTCTCCAGAGCAACGTGAATTCGGCTACCTCATGTTCAGGGAACGCTTCATGGTGCGGCACCGCAGATTCAACGACATCAAAAACCTCCGAGCCGTCCTCGCCGACACAGTGCCCTCCGACGTCTACCACAGCTGCGCCTACTATGAAAACCCCGACTACGACATGGACAAGAAGGGCTGGGTAGGCAGCGACGTAGTCTTTGACATAGACGCCGACCACATCCCCACCGCCTGCGACAAAATGCACGATGAATACCGATGCGTCAAATGCGGGTTCAGCGGCAGAGGCATCACCCCCGAGGTCTGCCCCAACTGCGAAAGCACCAAATTCGAAGCCAAAACCTGGCCCTGCGAACTCTGCATCCAATCCGCCCGCGAAGAAACCGCCAAGCTCCTCGACATGCTCCAAAACGATTTTGGCTTCTCCCAAAGTGAGGTCCGAGTGTTTTTTTCGGGGCACCGCGGCTACCATGTGCATCTGGAAAGTGAGGTGGTGCGTGGGTTGGATGCGATGGCCCGCAAAGAAATCGTGGATTACGTGACGGGGCTGGGGGTTTCGGTTCTTGATCCGGAGGCAAAAGAGGATAAGAGGGGTGGTGGCAAGCGTGGAGGAGCAAAGAAGTTTATGCTGCATGACTTCGGCTGGAACCGCCGAATAAAGGTGGGGATGGAAAAGTTTCTGCAGACCGCCAGCCAAGAGGACCTTAAAGCCGTGGGGCTCCGTAACAAAGCGCTCTTCGACAGCAAAGAAGTCGCTATAAAACGTGCCATAAACGAGGGGTTATGGGAAAGCGTCCCCGGCGTCAGCAGCCAAACATGGCTTAAACTTGCCGAGCACATCCGCGAAACCCAAACCGCCAAAATCGACACCGTCGTCACCACCGACATCCACCGCCTCATCCGCATGAACGGCACCCTGCATGGCAAAACGGGACTCAAAAAAGTCGAGTTTGCCCCAAATGAACTGCAAGATTATGACCCCTTTGTTGGAGCGGTAGCTTTTAAAAAGGGCAACGTGAAAGTGTTTGTGTCTGATGCGCCGGAGTTTAGTTTAGGGGGAGAAACGTTGGGTCCTTTCAAGAAGCAAACTGTGTTGTTGCCGACTGCAGCGGCGGTTATGCTTATCTGCAAGAAACGAGCGGAGATTTTAAGCGATGTATGACCTGCTGTATGCGGCTTGGAGACGCGAAATCGACGACGTCACGCTGGGCGGGTTGCAGCCGGACTTCTACGTTAAAATCGCGGCGTACCTTGCGCACCTCAAAGAGGACCAAAGTAAACCCGCGGAGAAGAAAACCGTTAAAACCAGCCTGCTTGAGCATGAAGCCCGCAACGTCGATCGGATGCTTGGGGAACTGCTGGATATGCGGTACAGAAAAATCCTTAAAACCATAACTAAACTCCACAAGGCACCCTTAGAGCTGCTTACAGCAGAGGAAGCTAAAATGTGCGAGGGCTTTGTTGGCTTCTCTGAGGCATACCGCGTTTTCGCCAAGAACCTCAAGCAGGGCGAGCATATAGTGCATGTTGAACCTCCGCCCCAGCAGCCGCAGCAGATGCAGGATATCCCCACTGTTAAAGTCATCATTAAACCCGAAGCCCACGTCACCCACAAGCGCCTTACGCTGCGCTTCACCAAAAACATCCCCGCCATCATGGGAGCCGACATGAAGTCTTATGGCCCCTACCAAGCTGAGGATGTGGCGTCTTTGCCCTCGATGAACGCGCAGATATTGGTTAAGCAGGGGCTGGCGGTTTTGGTGGACGCTGCATAAATTTCTGGTAGGCAGCGGTGGCGGCGATGATTATGAGGGGGTAAGCCACTATCCAGGTCATGGCGTAGAGGGGGCCATAGTAGAAGTGGAACATGTCAACTTCATGCGAGTACACGCCGTACTGCATGCCTAAAACGAATATGTTAGCGATCCGCAGCACATTAATCAGGTAGGTGACAGCGGCGCCGAACACAAAAAAGCCCACTTTTGCCTGCCAGCTGATGTTGAGGCGTTTTAGGAAAAGCAGCGCCACCGCAGTGAAGATAAGGAGGCTTTCAATGCCGGCGCAGGGCCAAGCAATCGCAAACGTCGCCGACCCCACAGACCCCGAAACCGACAGCGTAGGCATGCCGCTTACGAAATCGGTTCCCGAAGCCACCTGATAACCCATCAAGCCCAGGACGCCGCCGGCAAGCGATGCCGTGGTGGGAACCAATAGCTGAAACGGCGTGAATTCCCCGTAGGGAAACATGTTGTCGATGGTGTAGAGGACGCCGATGAGGGCGACGAAAAGCGCGGGGAGAGCAAACCCCAAGAGACCCCGTTTGCCGAAAGCTGCGAAAACAACCACGCAGAACAGACCACAGAAGGCAAGGTACTCGATGGCAAGCGGCATAGAAGCGGCGAATGCTACCCCAGCCTGCTGCATCCAAGCCGCGATGGCGCCGTTTAACCCCAAATAGTACTCCAAGACAACGTAGACTGAGGGAAGCAAAAGAACCAGTGCGTAAGCTGCGGCGGCTGCACGGTTTTGGAGGTTGATTCTATTTTTTATCGATTCCCAGCCTAAAATGAACTCTAAGGAGATAAGCCACACAAAGAACAGCTGGAACGTCCTGCCCTTCCACATCAACTCAAAGGATTGCTGCGCTGAAACGTTAAGGTAGGGGTCAGGGGGATTGAGGAGGTAGAGCAGCGCCAGGGGAGCAACGAAGGCTATAAGCGGCAGGGTTTTAACCAGAAAATCCTTCTGCAGCAGGCGTCTGGGTTGGGCTGGAGTATCTTTCACGCCGAACACAACCAATCCATGTGGATGCGGTTTAAAAAAGGATTTGTCCAAGACACGCCATGGCATGCCCTGGAGAAAAAAAGCGGTTTAACTGTATTCCCTAAAGGTGTAGTTGCATTTGGTGCACCTGAGGAACTGCGTCGAGGACTCGTCGGCTCCGCGGGTCTGTACCTGCCAGACATAGGCGGTGTTGTTGCCGCATTTGGGACATTCTATCCTGACGGTCGGTAGGGTGCTTAGTTTCTGCTCTTCCTTGCCGATTACAGCTACGAACTGCTGAGGGCTATGCTGGATGACCTTAGCCACTTTAGGCTCAATCTTCTCTGCCTCTTCAGGTTTCTTGTAGCCGCATTTAGCACAGGCAAGAACCAGAGTTGCTTCCTTGCCAGCCTTGGATTTCTTGGGCTCAAGACGCGAGCCGCATTTAGGGCAAAACTCCATAGTTCTTCACACTGGGGGGATTTCCTTAGCACAGACGAATTTATACCTTTTCTAGGTTTCAAAACTCTAATGCGTGATCCCCGAGGCGATGAGGTGGGCAACACGCAGCGGTTCAGGGTAGCCGCCCCTTTTAGAAGTTAACTCGAGAAGTACCTGGGCATCCGTCAGCGTCAACCCCGCCAGTCCCACGTAAAGTTTAGCGCCCCTGTTCCTTACCGCGTGGACCTCGCCGGCGGCCTGTATGATGCGCCAGCGCTCCTCCGAGTTGGGCAGATGAGAGAGGGCACGGTGGATGTCGTCTAAGTCTGGCTTGTTCTGGGTCACCGCCACCACAGGCAACCCCACGTCAGCATGGAGCTTTTGGATGTCCACGACGTTAAATCCCGCGAAGGTAACTCCGCTAAGCATCACCAGCCGCAGCTGCCGCCGATGCGGCGAAGCCTTAATCATCTCCGCGATTTTCTCGGTGGCGTCTAAACCATCTAAGGCGATTTTAGTGTGCATAACGCCTTCTATGGAGCAGCCGCCGCGGAAAACCACGCCGACTACGAGCACCTGCCCCTCGGTGTGTGGAGTGAATTTGCCGTCGTCTACTCCGAGTACCCGGATTTCGGGTTTTATGGTGCCTAAGGGTTTGGGGCTGCTCAAAGACAGTTACCACTAGAGCATAAGGGAGGTTGGGTTAAAAACAGTTAGGGAAAGGGGAAGTTAAGCGGTTACGGCGCGCTCAAGCTCTTTGCCGAAGGCGTCGTTGAGTTCCCGAATCTTTGCCACTGCATCCACCAGTGCATCGACGGGTTTGCCGCCTTCCTTCATGCGCAGGTAAATGATGGGGCTTGACGCCAACGGATGCGGCACATCGTAGCCTGCGAAGTCCACGCGGGAATCCTCAAGGAGCCGCTTTTGGATCAGGTTACAGAGGCCATGGCTGGAGCCTTCGATTTCGATTTTAAGCTCAGTTTCAGATTTCTTCAACACGTTAATTTTCACTTGCTATTCCCTCTCAGAGTGGTTCTTTCCCGTAATCTGGAGCGATCTTGCGTCCCTCCACGTTTCCGCATTTGGGACACCGCAAATCATAGCGCTGTGGCTGCTGTTCAAGCAGGGTTCCGTCGCGGCTGCAGAAAGCATGAATAATCCCCAGGTTCTTATCGTTGGTGGACAGATGGAAAATCTGGTTTTTCTCGCTGATCACTTTTGCCCTGACGATGTCGCCGGGTTTGCATACATCGCTCATGGAGTCTATGTAGCGGTCGGATACGTCGCTGACGTGGAGGATGCCGCCGAAGCTGCCGGATATCTGTTTTTTGCCGACGCGGAAGATTTTGACTAAGACGTTGTCGGATTGTGCGTTGCCTATTTGCCCGATGACGACTGTGCCTGCTTTGGGAACCGTCGCCGATTTAGCTACGGGGTAGACGCTGACGCGGCGGTTCTGCAGATCCACCAGGGAGCGCCCCACGATTTTGCTGAATATAACGCCGTCTTTCACGAAGGTTCCTGAGTCAGGAATGAACTCTTCGATAACGCCCAATCGTTCGCCGGGCAAAACTAGTTGTCCGCTTTTTTCTTGAGGAGCTTTCAATGCCATGTTACTTCATCACTACAGGGTAAATTATAAAGCTTAATTTGATAAGTGCATATGCTTAGTTTCCAATCTGCGCAATAAACCTTTTGATAAACAACAGAATAAGCCGCAGACGATTAACGCCTGATTTCTTATAAGCTCCAATGCTAATAAAGAAGTATGCCTAAATCATCTGTTGCTTCTACATCCAAACAGTTGCCGCCAACCCAACGCCAAGAACTCCTCAGCGCTCTTGAAGCCCGTTTTCAGAAAAACACTAACCGCCATATGGGACTTGAATGGGCTAAAATAGAAGCGAAGCTGGAAGCGAACCCTGAAAAGTTGTGGTCACTTGGCGAAATGGAGCGAACCGGGGGCGAACCAGATGTTGTATGGTGCGACCAAAAAGCGGATGAATACGTTTTCTGTGACTGCTCCCCAGAGACCCCGCAAGGACGACGCAGAGCCTGCTATGACAGCAAGGCGGAGGCGGAAGCAGCGAAAAAAGGGGCTCGACCAGCAGGCAACGCCGTTGACATGGCAGCAGCCATGGGCATTAAGTTGTTAACTGAAGAGCAATATCGGGAGCTGCAGAAACACGGAGAATTCGATACGAAAACGTCAAGCTGGATAAGTACTCCTGCTGAAATTAGGGACCTAGGCGGAGCCCTTTTTGCAGACCGCCGCTACAACCATGTCTTTGTCTATCATAACAGTGCGCCGTCATGGTACAGTACAAGGGCGTTCCGCGGCGTTCTCAGGGTTTAATGTTTGGGTTAACTTGGCTTTTGGATAACGTATAGGTCTATGACGAAGTCATGTTTGGCTTTGCTGTGGAACTCAAACATCCGGGGAATCGTCATGAGCATCGCATACACTGCCTCGACTTCGCCGCCGTGTTTTGCTATGAAGTGCTCCAGAAAGCCGTTGGGCTGCACCTGCACCATGCCCCCACCTGACTTAAGCAGGCGGATGAGGCGCTGGTCAACTTCGGGGTGACTATGCAGCGAGTAAACGCGGCTGGCAACTTGCAGCGCCTTCACCAAGAAAGCGCGATCGGCTTCGCGGGTTTGCACGCCAAAGGGCGGATTCTGCAGCACCACATCAAACTGCCCTGCGACGGCGGATATATCCCCCAGAATCCATTGCACCCTCTCCTTTAAGCCTGCCTTCTCCGCGTTTGCCCTCGCGGTCCTTATGGCTTGGCGGTCAACATCAACGCCCACAACCTCTTTTGCGCCCAGAAAAGCTGCGCCCAACGCCAGCCGCCCCGTCCCGCAGCCTAAATCCAGAATCCGCTTGCCCTCGATGTCGCCGAAACTGTATGCGGCCAGATAGAGCATGTTGGCGGCGATTTGCTCAGAACTGGTGTACTGTTCAAGATGCGCCTGCGGATTAGGCATAGCCGCCAGCGAGCCAAGGAAAAGTTCAAGGTCTAGTTTTCGAATAAGCCTTTTTTGAGCATGTCCGTCCATGAGACCTCGCCGCAGACCACCCTGAACTCGTTAACCGTTAACATCGGCTTCTTGAATTTGCCGGGAGCATCCAGCGAGATCCTTGGGCACGCTGTGTTCACATAAGCGTCGATTGAGGTGAAATCAAGCAGCACCTCAGGGGTTAATTCTCTGCCAGCCAACACAAACGCGGCGCGCCCAGTTTTTTCAGCCATCGCCTTCACTTGCAGGGCATAGTCGAGGTGTTTCTGCCCGGGTTTTAAGCCCACCAAGATGCTGATGGATTTGGCGTTTTTGGCTTCCTGGATGCCTGCGTAGCGTTGTTTTAGGATGCGACCTGCCTCGTCATCGACTGTGTAGGCTCGGCTGTCGTAGGGGTCAGCGACGACTGTGGGTTTGCCGGTGGCTAACGCGACGCCGAGGGCATGGAACATGCCGCCTCCCAGGAAAAGGAAGGCGTCGACCTGCCGCGTGATGGCGGTGGCGTTGCTGTAGTTGCAGCCTATAACTTGCCCAGCGTAACCCATTTGGCCAGCGTCGCCTACAAACACAACTTTGCCTGCTTGGGTAAGAAGCTGCTTGGCGGTTTCCACTGTTAGGATATGCTGGATTGAGGTAACTAAGCCGACGCTGCGGTAGGAACTCAAAAGCGGAAGTGCTTGAGTTACGGCGGCGTCGATTTTGATATCGGAGTAGGCTTCTATGTAGAGCGTGGGGGTTTTTTCTTCCTTAACGAGCCGTGTATGCCCAAAATGCACGATTAAGTCCACGCCTAAGCTTGCAGCCTCGGTTTCGGCGATGTCGCAGGCGCCATAGCAGGGATCAGAGGAAATGATGGGTACGGCCCCGTAGTCCTCCACCAGCTTAGCAAGCCGGGTAGCCTGAGGCTTAAGTCCCTGAGGCATCTGCAGCAGCACCCGTTTAGCGTCAAGTCTAACTATCTGCTGCTTTATTCTCTGTTCCTCAAAGTCGAATCCTGACATCTTCTATCCACTGATAGGTGAAGATAAAATAAAAGAAATGGGGTAAAGTGGGGCTATGGAGTCCATTCCCAGTCGGGTTTGGGCTTTTTGAGGGGTTGACCCCGTGCAAGAGCAGCTTGCTCGGCGAGACGCTCAAGGATGATTTTCTGCTCGACGCTAGCTACGTTTTTGCGGGTGGCGACGACTGCGTCGTTGTTGACTGAGATGCTGTCGATGCCTACGCGGACCAAAAACTCTGCGAAGTCAGGCAGGTTGCTGGGGCCTTCGCCGCAGATGCTTACGGTGCAGCCGTTTTCGTGGGCGGCGCGGATAAGGTGTGCGATGATGCGTTTAACTGCTGGGTCGCGTTCGTCAAAGTAGCCCATTTGGCCCAATCGTTCGCTGTCGCGGTCAATCATGAGGACACCCTGGGTCATGTCGTTTGAGCCTATGCTGAAGCCGTCGACGAGTTTGCTGAATTCATCAGCCATGATGCCGATAGAGGGGGTTTCAGCCATAAACCAGATTTTGAAGTCCCGGTTGCGTTCCAATCCCTCTTGCTTGAGGATTTCCAGCACCGCCTTGGCTTCCCAGAGCGTGCGGACCATCGGAAGCATAACGTAGACGTTTTTAAGGCTCCATTCTGAGCGGCACTTCTTGATGGCTTTGCATTCCAGCCGGAAAGCCTGCTCATACCATTTGCTGATGTAGCGGCTGCAGCCTCTCCAGCCCAGCATCGGGTTTTCCTCTAGGATTTCGTATTTGTCGCCGCCTTTCAGGTTGCGGTACTCGTTGGTTTTGAAGTCGCTGAGACGCACCACGACGGGGCGGGGTTGAATTGCTCGTGCAACATGGGCGACTGCGTCTGCGAATTTATCGATGAATTCTTGGCCTTTGCCCTCCTCGATGAATTCCATCGGGTGCTTGCCGATGCTGCTTGCCATGATGAATTCGGTGCGCATCAAGCCTATGCCCTCAAAAGGCAGATTCTTGTATTGCTCAATCATCTCGGGGGTGCCTAGGTTCATGTAGATTTTTGTCGCGGTTACCGGCGCTGCTTCCGCAGCAACCGTCACGGAGTTGCCGTTGCTCTGGGATTTTGTTGCCTGCTCGAGGTAGCCATCGTAGATTATGCCGTTCTGTGAGTCAACGGTGTATTCGGTTCCTGTCTTCATGACCTGTGTGCCGATTTCGGTTCCGACGACGCAGGGGATGTTGAGTTCTCGGCTGACGATGGCTGCGTGGCTGGTGATGCCGCCTTTATCGGTGACTATGGCCGATGCCATCTTCATGAATGGGACAAAGTCGGGGTCAGTCATGGCTGTGACGAGGATGTCTCCTTTCTGCATCTGTTTGCTGGCGTCTTCGAGGTTAAGCACAACTTTAGCTATGCCTGTGCCGTAGCCTCTGCGGCCAGCGGAGATGCCTCGCACAACAACTTTTAGTGGACCTAAATTGTTTTCTTCCGTTTTGGTTGCCTCCTGTGACTTTAAACCGAAAATTGTTTCTGGACGCGCCTGAACCAGCATCATGTTCTGGGGGTAGGTGAGGTCCTGATCGATTGCCCACTCGATATCCATGGGTTTGTTGTAGTGGGCTTCGATGCGTTTAGCTAAGCCTGCAAGGTAGAGGAGTTCAGTGTCGGTTACGCAGACCTGCTTCTGCTCCGCCTCGGGGATGTCAAGGTGGATGGTTTTGCCCGTTTTGGGGTCACGG
This sequence comes from Candidatus Bathyarchaeota archaeon, assembly GCA_026014735.1. Taxonomy (NCBI): domain Archaea; kingdom Thermoproteati; phylum Candidatus Bathyarchaeota; species Candidatus Bathyarchaeota archaeon. Next base: position 661,640 of record JAOZHT010000002.1, on the reverse strand, counting down.
ATGTACTTCACCGTTTTCTTCGCGATACGCCGCTGCTTAATCTTCATGGCGGCTTTGTCAATCACGAAGTCATCGGGGTTCACGGCGCCCGACACTACGGTTTCGCCGAGTCCAAAGTTGCCTTCGATGACGATTTCGTCATGGTTGCCCGTGACGGGGTTAATTGTAAACATGACGCCGGCAGCGCGGCTGTTAACCATCTTCTGGACGCCGACGCTAATGAAAACCTTCTCATGGGGGAAACCCTTTTCGTTGCGGTAAAAGATGGCTCGGGGCGTAAATAGGCTGCTCCAGCACTTCACGACTTTCTCGATGAGGTCGTCGGAGCCCTTCACGTTAAGGTAGGTTTCCTGCTGCCCCGCAAAGGATGCGTCAGGCAGGTCCTCGGCGGTTGCGCTTGAACGCACAGCCACAAAGGTGTCTTTAAGGCTGAATCGCTGGTTTAGTTCGATGTAGGCGGCTCTTATGGCTTCCTCGATGTCTTTAGGCATCTGGGTTTTCTCGATGAGTTCCCGGATGCGTTTGGATGCTGCCTCGTACTGCTTGGGGTCGTTGGGGTCAATTACGGTGGCTTTGATAATTTCGTAGATTTTCTCAGCGATTTTCTTTTCGACGATAAAGCGTTCATACGAGTAGGCTGTTACTGCAAAACCAAAAGGAACAGGGAGCCCAGCATGAATCATTTCGCCGAGGCTGGCGTTTTTGCCGCCAACAATGGATACGTCAGTGTTTCTTAAATTATCAAACCATAAAACAAGCTCTTTGTCTTTGGCGCTCAAGCGGTCTCCGTCTCCGGGGAGGCTTTCTCAACAGGGGCTGCTGGGGAAGCTTGAATCTTGGAGATTACAATCTTGCAGGCTATGGGGAGTTTTGCGCTGCCTCGCTTGAGGGATTCTTTGGCTAATTCTGCTTGCCCCGCCTTTACGCGGACGGTAATGAGGGTTTGGCCGTCTTCGACTTTAGCGGCTGTGCCCACGGCTGTGCCAAAAGACCGCCTCATTCCCTGTTGAAGTCGGTCTGCGTGTGCTCCGAAGATCATTTTGTTTTCGCGTAGGATAATGTGTGGGTAAGGATGGACAATCATGAGGTAATCGTTAACTAGTTTATCCATCAAGACACGGTTGGTTGCGACGCGTGCTGCTTCCAGTGCGCAGTGGCGAATTTGAACTCGCTGGGTTGATATAAGCTGGCCCTCTATGTCGAATTGGCCTCTAGTATCGCCCATTGTGAACTTGACGATTTTTGGTGGCGGAAAACCTCGAGCGTACTCTTTGCGTGTGTATGCTCGGTTCTTTACGTGTCTATAATTTCTTGCGTGCATGCGACGTCACTTTCGGTAGCAATACTCACACCTTTAAATATTTAAACGATTTGTAAAAATATTGCGTTGCCCCCGTGCTTTTCTGGTATTCTAACCCATCCCCAACAAACATTCAACCGCGACGCGTCCGTCATTTACTTATATAGGCTGAGTGCTTTTCTTTTCCCAAATGTCCACGCAGTTGTTTATCGCAGGCAAAAACTGGGTTCTCTCGCTAGCGGAGCTGGCAGCCTACTATAAAACCCGCAACGTACCCTTCAAAATCGAGTATTTCTCAAGGGAATTCTTCACCCTCACCTTCCCAGAGGCCACGGGCGCCAAAGTCATCGATGACCTCGGAGGAACCATAAAAATCGCAGAAGCAAAAAACACCCTGCCCACCCAAACAATCAAAGAAGCGTTCCTGCAGAAAAACAAGGCAGCCCAAAAACAACTTGCGCAAACCATAGCCCAAAGCCCCATCTTTGGCGGCATGCTCGCATCGCCCCAAAAAGTGCTCTTCGGCGTCAGCGTCTACTTCACCGACAACACCCTTCACCCCGTTGCGGGGCGCATGCAGCGCTTTGTCGGCAGCGCCATCAAAGACGAGTTGGCAGCCAAGGGCAAAAAATCCGATTTTATGGGTTACTCCAGTGACCGCAGAGTCCAACTTAGCCACGTGGAAGTTCTCAAAAAGCAGCTGGTGGAAAACCAGGCTGAGGTGCTGGTTTGCATCGGCAAAAAAACCACCTGGATAGCCTCCACAGTGGCGGTGCATAACCCCTTTGAGTTCCAGAAAAGAGACATCTACAAACCCAACCAACGCAAAATCTTCGCCATGCCCCCGCGGCTGGCAAGGATGATGGTGAATCTTTCCGCCTGCACCAAAGGCAAGACGCTGCTGGATCCATTCTGCGGCGTCGGCACCATACTGCAGGAGGCGCTGCTGGAGGAGGCATCCGTTGTGGGGCTAGACGTGAATGGCTGGTGCGTGGAGGCGGCGGAGGAAAATTTGGAGTGGCTAATCGGCGAGTACGGTTTGAAGGGCGCGGAGTTCCGTGTCATGCAAAGCGATGTGGGGAAATTAACGGCGAAGGTGGGCTTGGAAAGCATGGACTGCATCGTCTCCGAGCCTGATTTGGGGCCTGCACTCAAAGATTTCCCGACTGTTGCTTACGCGGAGAAAATCGTGGAGAAACTTGAGCCGCTTTTTCATGGCTTCATCGAACAAGCCTACGCCGCCTTAAAGCCCAATGGGCGGCTGGTGCTGGTGACGCCCTACATAGCCACGCGGTCAGGTGAAGCCGCTACCATGCGAGTGGATGAGCAGCTGGAGCAGGCTGGGTTTAAGCGGGTTTACGTCTTCGAGCGAGACATGTTTAGCGAGGAGTCGGATGTGGCGCGGCTGGTGCATTCGGGCTCGCTGGTTGAGATTGATGAGCGCCATAAAGTCGGCAGAGAAATCCACATACTCCAAAAGTAGCTGCCAAACGCTAAGCCCACAATTTATTAATTTGTGTGTTTTTATCTTCCTAAACCTTAGAAGGCACCTTGATGGCAACAGAAAATAGCAACAATCATTCACGACCAAACTGGGACCGATACTTCCTTGACATGTGCGAAGCCGTCGCTGCACGCGCAACCTGCGACCGCGGCAAATGCGGCGCCGTCATCGTTAAAGACAAACGCATCATGACCACCGGCTACGTTGGGGCACCCGCGGGGCTGCCGCACTGCGACGAAGTCGGGCATGACATGCGCCAAGTCACCAACGGCAACGGAGAAATCACCCAGCACTGCGTCCGCACACTCCACGCCGAGCAGAACGCGATTTTGCAGGCAGCGCGGTTTGGGATTCCCCTTGAGGGCGCAACATTGTTCTGCAAGATGACGCCCTGCCGCACCTGCGCGATGATGATAATTAACGCGGGGATTAAGCGGGTGGTCTGCGAGAAACGTTACCACGCCGACGCCGACACAATTGATATGTTCAAGCAGGCAGGCATCGAGCTCACCATCATGAATAATGAAGTCATGAAATACGACAAACAATAAACCGCTTACCGTATGATTTCTAAAAACGATCAAAAGAAAAAGGGAAGTTTTACTGATTAAGTATTGCTATGCTGCCGTTACTTGTACGGAATCTACGAAGAAATTGGCGCTCATTCCGTTATCGTCAATCGCTACAATGGCTATGTATCGGAAATCGTTCCACCAAGAACCACAGTATATCCAATGAGGTCCTGTACCATCGCCATATACCGTCAAACAGACAACTTGGTCCCAGTCATAGTAGTTGTTATAGGAAACAAAGACGTAAACATGCGAATAGTATCCTGTACCCGAGTACCCCCAGAGATTGATTCCGCCCGTCGAAGTATCGGCCATCTGACCAATTATTAATCCGCCATCACCATAGTTTCCGCCCCAAAGTTGAACATAACTTCTGTCGTTGTAGTCGCCTACTAATCCGCTTGGATTATTGACTGCACCCTGTCCCCAAGTTGTAGGTGGTGAAAGATAGTTTGATACATAATGCTGTCTTAGCATTTCCCAGTGGTAATAATTAGTAGAGCCAGGCCAAGTTCTCGCAGCTATACCTAGGGGTCTTGAACCACTTGCCCATTCCCAAAAGGTAGTTTGTCCATATCCCATGTATGTTTCAAAATAAGGCACATTTGTAAGTTGACCGCTTGATGTAACGCCTTCTATCGCACTAGCAGGGGAGAAACAATTTGTATTGTAAAGCATATTAAGGCTCGGTATATCAAAATGCCAAGTGCTTATCGCCCAAGGGGTTTGTGTAGTTGTGTCAGTAATTGAAAATGTTATTGTGCCTCCATTTGGTGCAATCGAAAAGCTATAGCTGTGTCCGGGTACATAATCGATTGGAATATTATAGTATTCGAAATCATCTGGACTGTCTCCTGGTCCCCGAATATCGAAAATCGCCCAAGTAATAGAATCATCATCGTTAAATTGGACCGACATCTGGAACCAAACGCAATTATTAACAGATGTTCCATAAGCAACATTCAGAGGCAAATACATTATGCAATCACCTTCATCGAGTCCATCGATTGTATTAGATACCGCGTTAAATGTGCCAGTTAGACTGGAGGGTAATTGACCTCCCCCCGTAGTTGCCCAGTAGGTTATGTAGCCCCAACGATTTTGTCTCAACGTATCAAATTGTAAGGTAGTGCGATTACTATCCGGATCTTGAACTAGCCGAGGTGTCCATACAGGTGAGATTAATGTTGAATTAACTGCTGGTTCAGGTTTATACTCTGTTAGATTCGATTGTTGATTCCTTAAGTTACCGCTTGCGTTGTTTGCGATTATATCTGAACTTAAAATCGAGGGATTAAAGAAAGTTGAGGGCTTTTATTCACTGATATTTGGGCATTGACACCACATATCTGGATTGCGCCTGCAGTTGTAGCTAATGATAATATTAAGAGCAGCGAAAAAATTGCTTTTGTTCTTTTCGTTTTTTCCACTTCCTGTTTTTAGGGAAAATAGCTTTTCCCAAGTAAGCATACATCAGTAATAATATATAAAAATAAATCAGCCTCAGACTCAGAATAAAAAACATCCGTTTAAAAAGACTTAAATAATAAATGTCGATAGTATAAAGTTAATGATTCGAAAGTATAAATGCTTGGCAGCATTAAGTAGTCTCACCCTCATAATTGTCATAACTCTGTTGCCAGTTCTATCAAGTCAACCAATAAACTCGAGTAATAACAGCACTGTTTATAGCACCCCTCAGAAGAGTAACGAAGCCAATTCAAACGATAGTGAAGAAAACAGTTCCCCAGACCACGATATCAATATAGTATACACGCCGTCAGTAGAAAAATTATTGAATGGACAAATCGTAATTAATGCCAGTTCATACTATTCTTACGAGTTTACACTCAAGGATTTTTCTTGGGCTCGGCTTGAGGGCAACTTTACAGTTTCGGGAGATAGCGGTGACTGTGTGAGGCTATACATTTTGGATAACGCAAACTTTAGCCGTTGGCTTGTTAAAGAGAGTTTTGATGCTGTTTATGATACAGGCGAAGTAAATGCTGCCGACCTATCTGTCCTGTTGTTGCCAAATACGACTTACCATATCGTCTTTGATAATACCTTTTCAAGTTTTGGCAAAGAAATCGACAGCCAAGTAAACGTGTTGGTTCAGTCAAAGTGAACTATTCGGTCCACCATTGAAAATGTTTAAGCAAGCAGGCATCGAGCTTACCATCATGAATAATGAAGTCATGGAAATACGACAAACAATAAGCTGCTTTGTTTTACTCGTTTTAAGTTCGCTGGAGTTAAAGCTTAAAACAAAAACAGAGTACCTTGTAGCTGTGAAGAAAGTAGGAAAGTTGCTATGCTTAGCCTAATTAACTCAAACTAAACCCTGAGGTGCAATCGATGGTTGATTTTGACCCGTCACTCTTTGGCATTACCATGGGGCAACTGACTGGGCAATACCGGACAGAATACAGTTGGCTGTCGCCTCTGCTACACATTGTTACGTTGGCACTCATTTTCCTTGTTTTCCGCTATGGGCAACGCTTCCAGAAAGCCTTCACAGTCTATTTTATATTGAACTATGTGTGGCTGGTGGTTTTTGTTGGAGGCTGGTTTAGTCTTCAACTGTTTCAGCGGCTGGGAATCCCGTCGCTGGCGATGTATGCAGCTACGCCTGTGTTACTTCTAGTCATCCTTTATCAGTGGATACAGGAATACCGAAAGCCTCAGTTAGACTTGGATTTTAGCAGTTTTGAGAAGTGGCGGTTGTTGATTGTTGTGCCGTTTTTCATCTGGGGTTTTTGGTATCCACCCTACACTTGGGGAGTCGGTTTGAACTTTGACCCTAAAGAGCTGCTGTTTGGCGCTTATGGGTTGATGGGGTGCCCTACAACGATGATTCCGCTGGCGCTGCTGTTTTTGAAGTATCCAAAGACAAACCGCCCGCTCTTCTATGCCCTAACCGTTTATGCCTTGTTCATCGGGGCAGCTATGGTGGCGCTGCAGTACGTTCCAGACATCCCGTTCTTCTTCATCGGTGTGGCCTCTCTGGGCCTGATAATCGGAGCCAAAATTAAAGGAAAGTCTAAGCTAAGAAAAACAAAAGCAGAATTCACAGAATCAGGCACCTACACGTTTGCTTTACCCTCAAAGAGCATGACTGTTAATCATGTGCATGTGAACTTCTGGGGAAAACAAGGGCAGTATAAGTAGAGGGGGGATAGACGTGGCAGAGCAACAGAAGTGCGGGGGCTTGCGCATGCGTTTCCATATACTGCCTATATAAAAGGGGCTATAGATCTGCGCAAGCGCAACTGGGCTTAAATAAACAAAAAATTAAGAAAATAGATGAAAAGAGGGCTTATTTTAGCGGCACATACATAGATGACCGCGAAGCGCCGATACCTGGAGTTCCATGGCGCACTGGCTTGTTTGTGATGGCAAACTCGCCGAGGTAGTGGCCAATCATTTCAGGTCGGATAGTCATGGCGACGAATTCTTTGCCGTTGTGCACGCTGATTTTTGCACCCACCATCTCTGGCAGGATAATGAGGTCGCGCACGTGGGTTTTGATTCCGCCTTCCTTCTCTGCTTTTTTGCCTTCTTTGGCAGTGCGGAGTTTCTCAAGCAGTATACGCTGCTCTGCGGTTAATCCGCGTTGGAGGCTGCGGCGTTGGCGGCTGGGAAGCATGTTGATGAATTCATCCATAGACATCGCTGAGAGGCTTTCGAGGCTGTGACCGCGGAAACTAAATTCTTTTGGCATTTTCCATTCTCCTTTTTTATCTTATAGCTCGTTTCTTTTTCTGGCCTGGACCACGAGCGGCAATTAAGCCGACTTTCTGTCCTGGCGGTGCACCGTGACTTGTAGTTGTGGTTCGGCGAGCGCTGCGTTTGCTGCTACCATAGGGGTGAACAGCGGGAACCATTTTTCTGCCGCTGGTACGTGGATACTTGTGGCCCTTCGCCTTCATCAGGTGGAATTTCTCGCCTGCCTTAAGGAAAGGCTTATCGATACGGCCAGAAGCGGATATGACGCCGATGGTTGCTAAACAGTAATCGTTAACATAGCGGGTGCGACCGGAAGGCAACCGAATCATGGTGCCCTGAGGAGTGTGACCCACCACAGTCGCGTAGGCGCCACTGCTGCGAGCCATCTTGCCGCCGTCGCCAGGGCGAAGCTCAAGATCGCAGATCAAAGTTCCCTCAGGCATCTTGCCCAATGGAAGAATGTTGCCGATTTCAGCAGGGGCTTTTCCGCCGTAAACAATTTCTTGACCTGTGTAGACGCCCTCAGGAGTGATGCTGTAGATTGATGAGCCATCCTCGAATTCGATAAATGAAAGCGGGGAACCTCGACCGGGATCATGAACTAAATCCACGATGACGCCGACGAGTTCAGCTTCAAAGGATTCCTTGGGGGCAATAGCTGGATATTTTGCGGGTGCAACACGTTTGTGAGTGGAAGCGCGGAAGTTCTGTCCGCCACGCCCTCTTCTTTGTACACGGATACGTTTTCCCATAAGTCAAGCCACCATATGTTAGAGTATTCCAAGTTTAATCGCGACGTCAGATGCACGGAACTCTGGCATCAGCTTCACGAAGGCTTTCTTTTCGCCCTGCGGAGTGATAAGCAGATTGATTCGTTTAACCTTCACTTCATACATGGTTTCAACAGCGCGCTTTATGTCTGCTTTATCCGCTTTAAGGTTAACCATGAAGATGAGTTTGTTGTCTTTCTCAACCATCAAGCTGGCTGATTCAGTCATCAACGGAAAAAAGATTACATCATCAATGTTCATTATGCTGCTTCTCCATATAGAGTTGAAAGTTTCTCGATTGCGCCGCTGCTCCAAAGCGTCAACCTGCCCGGTTGAGTACCCGGAGCAAGCATCTCAGTGTTAAGGTTTGTGACGCTGGTGACTTCGACGCCTGGAAGGTTACTGGCTGCTTTAGCAAGGCTCTTGCCCTCCACAACCACGATGAGTGGACCAACAGCCTGCTTCATTTTTCTGCCGCGATGTTTACCTTTACCTGCGCGGACGTTGCGGCTTTCGCGAACCCGCGTGAGTTCGGCGGTGAATCCGAGGCTTGCGAAGGCGTCTTCGACGTCTTTGGCTTTGGTTAAAGCTTCAAAGGCGTTGTCGACTACCAGCGGCAACGCGAGGACTTCCTCGATTTTGTGTCCGCGGGCTGCCACAACATCTTTCTCTGCAGTGGCTGCGATGGCGGAGGTTAAGGCGAGTTTGGCTTCTTTTTTGGGTATGGCTTTAACTATGATTTTCTCTGCGCGGGGCGGATGAGGCTGTCTGCCTTTTACGGTGCTGGGGGCAAACGCTGCTCTGCCGCTGCCGCCTTTAACGCGGGGAACCCTTGCGGTGGCGCTGCCTGTGCCGCGTGACTCTGCCGTGGTTCGTTTGCCAGCCATGGGGTCTCTGCCCTGAGGCTGGAGGCGATTGGACTGTATGGCTAGGACTGCACGTTTTATCACGTCGGGTCTTAGCGGTGTAGAGAAAACCTCTGGGAGAGTGATTTTCCCGTTGGATTTGCCCTGTAAATCAAAGATTTCTGCGGTTTTCTGTGCCATGTGCTATTCAACCTATTTTCCTTGAGGAGACTCCAGTGAGATATATGTTACTTGCGGCGGCGCCTCGGGGACTTCAGTGGGTGGACGAGCGGGAACACGGAGTCGGATGGTGCGTTTTTCGGTGCCGGGGATGCTGCCTTCGATAACCATGTAGGGGCCATTGACTTCGCCGTAGCGGACATAGCCGCCTTTAACGGTGACTTCTTTGCCGTCTTTGCCGATTTTGAGGATGCGCTTGTTGAATTCGATGCGTTGATGATAACCCATTTGGCCTGCGCGGGCAACGCTGTACATGAGGTGATGGGGGTTCCAGGGGCCGAGTGTGGCGATGCCGCGTTTGGTTTTTCTGCCTTTATGCTGCAGGCAAGTTACGCCCCAACGTTTTACTGGGCCTTGGTAGCCTTTGCCGACGGTTACGCCTGCGATGTCGATGTATTGTCCGTCTTTGAAGACTTCTTCGGGGGTGACGGTTTTTCCGAGCAGCTGTTTGGCGTAGTCGATTTGCTGCTGGATTGTTCCGCCGCCGATTTGGATTTCGCAGGTTTCCGGTTTCTTTTTGCAGAGGCTGCTTTGGCTGGGCTGGGTTGCGGTGATTACTCTGACCACAGAGGTGCTTTCGAGGTTGGTTTGGATTTTCTCAAGCATGGCGTCTGTGTCGAAGCTTTCCGGCAAAACCAGTAGCCGATCTAGGCTTGCCGGCGGCTCCTTCATCCAGGCCTCAGTGAGGTTCTGGAGTCCATAAGGCGTTTTAGTGTAGGTTCTGATACCGCACACCATAATTGGCGGGGTTTCTAGGACCGTGGCTCCACGCATAACTTCTTTGCCGAAGTTTGGTGAACGCTTCCGGTCTTCGATAGTGAATATGTAGGTCATGCCTGCTTTGTAGGCTGTGAAACCAAGTAGCCTAGGGCTATCCGCGTCGATTTTTGGCCAGTAGCGTATGCGCGCAACTGGACTCTTGGCGCGTTTCCTAGGTAAATAAGCAAGTGAACCATGTCTTGGAGCGTGATGTTTACGATGTCCCATTGTACTTCCGCTTCGCGCCTTTAGCAAATAGTACATGAGGTTATAAATGTTGCCGTCTAAAACGCAAAAGCCCGGCGAAACGCAAAGAAAGCCAAAACCGCACCTCAGAGGCACATAGTGGCTAAACCCTGCCTGCAGATAAACAAAACACTACAACAATAAAACCGTTCTGCCCCGATTTCTATAGCCCCTTTTAAATAGGCAGTATATGGAAACGTATGCGCAGCCTATGTGGACTGCTGCTGCTTGAGGGCACCTATCCCCCCTCTATTTATAGAATCAACCACAGGCTCAACCTATCTGCCGCACCCCTACGCCACAGACTTTAGCGTCGGGGCATTGAAAAACTCTTTAGGTTTGAACCGTAAAAGTTATCGCGCCAGAGATCACATCAAAGGGTGCCAGATTAACTACTGGCGGGATAGCTGGTGGGCTTCGCGCCCGCAGCGGTTCGAATCCCTTCCCCGGGACCAACTTTTTCAATTGCAAAAAATTTTCACATTATTAACAAAACCTAAATAGATAAACAATCTAATGATACACAATAGCTTTGGGCTATGGTGACGAAAGTTGCATCTTTTTGGTTTATCAAAATCAAAGGTAAAAAAAATGCAGGCTAACGGCGACATAGACGGCTTGATAAATGCACTGGAATACAAGAAAGATCCCTCAGTTAGAATAGAGGCATCACGTGCCTTATTTATGATTAGAGATAGACGCACAATCAACGCATTAATTGCGGCACTCAATGACCCAGTGGTTGAAGTGCGCCAAAACGCTTCAGCCACATTAAGGGACTTAGTGGATGACCGAGCAGAAAATTCAATGCATCTTGCGCTCAAAGACACAGATTATTGGGTACGTCAAAACGCGGCATACATGCTCTCGAGAACAAACGGCGAACATAAAATCGATGGGCTACTCTATTTGCTTGCAGACCGGAAGTGGAGATCACGTCCGGAGGCGGCAAAGGAACTAGGTGAATTGCATAATGAGCGAGCAGTTGAGGGGTTAGTTGCGGTCCTCAATGAGTCGGATGATGATTTAAACCACTCGTCAATTGAGGCGTTAGGAAAGATAGGCGGGGATAAAGCGCTAAACACATTGATAGCTGCCCTTCATGATCCGAAAGCCTCCACTCGCAAAGATGCGGCAAAAGCACTAGGAATAATTGGAGACCGCCGTGCAGTAGAATCATTAATTGTGACCCTTAAAGACGAGAACAATGCGGTCAAATTACAAGCAATTGATACTTTAAACAAAATAGGCGATATAAAAGCGATAGAGCCCTTGGCGGATATTCTTAAAGATGCAACTGTATGCAAACCTGCGGCAGAGGCTTTGGTGAAAATCGGTAGAGAAAAAGCGCTAAATGCACTCATACTTACTCTTCAAAACCAAGATGTAAATTCACGCAGATGCGCTATTGAAGCATTAGGGTCTATTCATAATTTACAAGCTACAAACGCATTAGTTCCTCTGCTTAAAGACGAAAGCATCGAAATAAGAAGACTCGCAGCGACAAGTTTAGGTGAAATAGGCGATTCACAGGCAACTGACGCTTTAGTTGCAGTATTTAGAATGGACAACGACTTCTCTGTTCGCAGAGCAGCTTCCAGAGCATTAGGACAGCTGAACAGTCCTTCTTTTAGCATATCTCCCGAAGAAGTTGACCAAAAACTCAAGTCAATATTTGATCCAGCTAATTTCAATTATACGCATAAGTTGAATTTGAACAAATTCGAGGAATCCAAACTTTCTAGTGAACTTGAGGCTTTGAAAAAGGAACTCGATCTTTTAGTTCCTCTGTCCTCTCTTACAGATACAGTCGTTTATTGGACGATATACGCATCAACATTTGAAGCCGAAGAAGTGACTAACATCGGAGGATGGGAGACCACGAATCTTACACTTATGCAGTCTAATGAAGCAATTAGCAATCTCTGTAATTATGTCTCTCCCGTTACAAGTAACATACTACACCTGATTTCACAGAAAAAAGACATCAGCATCTATTATTCTGAAGGCTGCCCAGAGATCGAAACAAACTACGTTACCAAAGAGTTGAGTTTTCAAAATCAACGTGAACAGGCACTAAACGAATTAAAAAAAAGGAGTAATCCTCCATATGATATTCAAAACTACAAAAAATCTTAAGCAAACACCATATTTCCCTTAGAAAGCGGAGAAAATGTACAAGAAACACCCCATTAACAAAATCTATGTTCACCTTACGCATGCCTGTAATCTCAATTGCAAATACTGTTATTTTGACGCAAGCGAAGTCATGAAAAATGAAATGTCAAGTGACGAATTTTACAGACTCTGCGAGGAAATATTGACAATCTCCCCAAAAAAAGTTGTCTTTACAGGAGGCGAACCCCTGCTTCGAAGTGACCTCCTGAATATTGCAACTTATCTTCGTAGTTTGGACCCATATAAAAGAACTCTAATGTGTCTAATGACAAACGGGAAGCTGATAGATGAGGAAAAAGCAGGTTGTATCGCTCAAGTGTTCGACGAGGTACGGGTTAGTATAGATGGCCCAAAAGAAATCAACGATAACCTCAGAGGCCCAGGTTCATTTGACGATGCAATGAGAGCGATTCATTATTTTAAGCAGGCAGGAATTTATCCGAGCCTCAGCATAACTGTCACTTCGGCAAACCTCCCCCATCTCTCAAAGTGGTTGTCTTTTATACTTAAGGAAGGGATTGCGACAAAGTTTCACTTGACGCAATTTAGACAAATTGGCAGAGGCTCTCTTCAACCTGCTCTTGACTGTTCATCTACTGAGATCAGATTGGTTATGGCTGATTTTTGGCAGCGACATTTCGGTATCCCCTTAAACCAAGAATCCATAAAGAAGCCCAGCCTCATAAGTTGCGGTAACTGTGGCGTTGGCAAATACGTTAACATTCTTCCAGACGGTTCAATCTATCCATGCCATGTTTTGTCTTCGCCAAAGTTTTTTTTGGGTAACATAAAAGAAAATAAATTAGCCGCCATTATTGAGGAATCCAATCTCTTAAAGCAACTTCTGAACATAAATTTCATAAATTTCAAAGGTGGGAGCGACCATTTGAAGCAAATTTTAGGTAATACAGCATGCCTTGGCGAGGTATACCGTGAAGCTCCTAAAGAACTCTTGGATGCTATAGAGTCGTCCATAGTTTGAATAGTTAGCTTTGGCTTCGTGGCAGGAACTGAGGGTTTGCTGAGACCCTTACCGAAACCAAGGAGAAAAACAAATGCACATGATGTCTACACATTTTCGCCCAGAAAGTATAAGGAGTAAGGAGTCCCAAGTTCGTTGAACTTGAAGAACCGGTAGTCCAAGAAGTGCTTGTGCCAAATAAGAATGCCATCAGGGACACCTTGATTATGGCTTGGAGACAATAGTCCGTTGAGCGCTGGTATCATGTTCCGACGGGCGTTGAAACTATTACTGTGTATCCTTGCGCTGTCCGTACAGTACTGTTTAAGCGATTTCACTAGACAAATTGAAAAACTCTTTATGCGGGAACCACAACTCTATCTGCGGAGCCGGGGTGGCGGAGTGGTTATCGCGCCAGCCTCGAGATCATATCAAAGGGTGCCAGATTAACTACTGGCGGGATAGCTGGTGGGCTTCGCGCCCGCAGGGGTTCGAATCCCTTCCCCGGCGCCAAAATTTTAGAGTTTGCTGAGGCCCCGGCAAAATCTTTAGGAGAAAGACAAATGCAACACGATGACCATGCAAATATCATCGCGATTCCAGAGCCTTCTCAGCCTCTATTTAGCGTACCGTTTCATGAATTAAAAAAAGAAGAAAGGGGTGGCTTTTTAGGGCCTTTTCTTGAGCATCAAGATTGCTAATATTGCTCCGACTGCGAAGATTGCGACGATTATGCCTGCGACTGCTGGAATGAAATAGGCGTCGGCGATGGAAGCTGGTGCAGCGGTTGGTTGGGGTGTTGCAGCGGGTGCGTCGGTTGCGGTGAAGTAGGTTGATGCTACTGAGCTGCCATAGGAGTCTGAGCCTGCGAAGGATGCGATGACATTGTACATGCCTGAAACTTCAGGTGCCCATGTTAAACCGTAGACACCGTTTGTGTCGCTGGTGGCTGTGCCTATGTTGATTACGTTGTTGTTGGGGTCGATTGCAGTTAAGGTTACAGAGACACCGGTTGCGTTGGTGGGCTTTGAAGCTTGCATGTGGAGATACTGCATCCAAGCACTCATGGATTCATCAGATATTGCAGCGGTGCCTTCCTGGGCAGGTGACATGTCTAAGACTGTGCCAGTTATGGTGAATTTCTGTCCAACTGTTAGCTCTGTTGAGGGTGCCGAAACGGTTGTTTGGCTTTTGCCTTTGCCGTAGCAGTAGGTGATTCCGTCTAATCCGTTGGCGTTTACTAGGTATCCGTCGGCTATTGCGCAGGGTCTGACGCCTGGAGAAGCTTCCATCATGGAGGGCATGCTCCATATGCCTTCGCCTGAGGTAGCGTTAATGCAGTGAAGTTCCCATCCGCGGGTCAGAGGTTCAGTGGGGGTGTGTTCAGTGTTAACAGCATAGACTTTTCCGTCAGCAATCAAAGGTTCTATACAGAAGAACGGATAGTTGTCTTGGTAGGGGCTGTCGTATGGATATTTCTCTTTCGCTTGGTATAGCCATGAAACTTCGCCTGTATCCCAGTCATATGCAGCTACGCCGTCGTATTGCGTGAAGATAATGTTTCCACCGTATGAGGCAATGTCGTAAGCGCCGAAGGTTCCCCAAGGCCAGCTTGACATTTCGCTCTTCCATAGGAATTTACCGTTTTTGATGTCCCAGCAGTAGAAGTAGCCGTCTTCAAAGCGAACTGCAACTTTTCCGTGATCTGCAACAGATGCAGGCCAGACATTGTAGGGAACATCAGCCATTCTGGTCCATAGTACTTGTCCAGTGTAGATGTCGACTGCGGTAAGGTTTGCATCTATGCTTGCGCCCATAGCTGCGTTGTATCCTGACGAGGAGGTAACAGCTACGCCTGCTTCGTAATCAACTAGACTGCTTAAGCTGCTGTAGGGCCAAGATATGTTGCTCATGACACGGAAGCCAACGTTCACAGTAGCCATGTTCAATCCGTAATCGCCTTTCACTGTCCAGTTTACGAGTCGGTATCTGTTGGGGGCTGCTGATGCACCTAGGTCTTGCACGCTTAGGAAGTAGGGGTAATCCAAGTTAGCATATAGGGTACCAGTCGTCAGGGGAGCAATTGACACGTTGTATGGTGAGGTACTGCTTGCACCTGTTGCTACTGCACCAGTGAAGGGGTCGTAGCATATACAACGGCCTCCGCCCACGTAGGTCAAGAAGGTTCTTCGTCCCCATTGTGGGTCAGCGCCAGGTACGTCTCCGTAGCCAGTGTTGAATGTCACCATTGTAGGGATCTGTGTAATTCCCGGCTGTTCCCATATCGTTTTACCGGTCCTTAAATCATAACAGGTCCAAACGTTGGTGGCAACTCCGTTTATCGATTTGGGAATTGTTTCGTAGCATCTGCCAGCATAAATAATTGATGGCGAACCACCTTTAAGACTAGTCCAGGTTGTTCGAGGAATTATTGCGTCAGCTAAGCCGCCTATCGCGTACTGCTTCTTCCACACTACGTGCGCAGATTCGGGTCCTTGAACGTAAGGAAGATACTTGTAATTGCTCATGTATGGGTTGGTTTCATCTGGCCAGTAGTCGTCGTCTGGATTGCCCACTACGCCGGTTGCTGGATAGTAACCTAAAATACTCCACCATTCCCTGTTTGCTGAAGCTATTGGACGTTCCCAGTAATCGGCTGGAAGAGCAGATTCAGGGCGAATCGCCACCGGTTCAGCTTGAACAGTAAGGTTGTAGGGTCCATCCGAGCTTGGCTTATAGTAGACTGATTGTGTGAAACTTGTCACTTGGCTGCCGAGTGCTCCGCCGCCTGCGACTGTGTAGTTTCCTGTGGGGTAATATGCGCCTGGGAATATGAATTCGATTTTCCATGTGCCTGCTTCGTCGGGTGTAAAGGTTGCCCATGATGTTGTGTCTGCACGATAGGTTTCTTTTGTGATGACTTCTTTGTTACCAGAGGGATCAGTTATCACCAATGTGAAGTTGCTGAGGTATCTGCTTGCGTGTGTTGGGGGAGATAGCCACATGAAAGCGGTAACGCTCTGATTTACGCCTACGGGGTTAGGGTTAAAGCTAAGGTGCGAAATAGTGCTTAATGTACTGTCCGGTGTAACGCCTGCGGGAAGGGGTATTGAGCCTCCTTCTTGCATGTTAGTGTACGTCGTCGTTTGCGCTTCTGCAGAGAAATTAGTTATACCTAAAGGTATAGCCATCGCCGCAATCAGCACAAAAATTATCATTGCCGATAGTTTTTTGTTCATTTTCTTTTCTCCAATTTGTAAGAGCAGAATAGCCCATAATTTGTATTTAATAAATGGCGGTTGCCAGCAACAGACACAGGCGCTTGCTAAATCTGGCGAGAAAAAAAATGGACAAAACCGCTAAAATACCGTGTGGATTTATCAAAATATTGGCTTAGAAGACCGCCATCTCAGTTCAAAACAATCCTGGATTAACCCCACCATTGCCGGATTGTCTATTAGTAAGCTGTCAGCCATAGGCTGAGAAATCATGGGTTTGGTAGTAAGGAAAGCTTTCCTCTTGTCCCATAATGAGACTGTTGTTCCAGGTTTAGTAACATCCTTTTTTACCTCTGTGTTTTTAAGGTTTTTTAACACCTCGAATTTCGGCGATATCTCTCTGTCAGGTTCTACGTAAATTATGAGCCTTATGACGACACCCTTAAACGATAGCGCCTTAAACAAATCAACAAAAACATCCATTCTGGCTTCAAGATCCTTATAAAAAAGCAGACCATCATGAGTCCGCTCGGTTGAGTCAACCAATTCATCGAGCTTTTTTAGCGTTAATTTTCCACCGGGCACCAAAACAAACTGCCCTTCCTCTGCTGCGCTTGCCTCCTGACGCTGCTTATGTTTTCTGAGGAACTCTTTTATTTTCACCTCAGTCTTTGCATGAGACCTTCTCTTGCGTTCGAGTAAAGACAAAACACCTTCGTTCACTGATAAGGATTCGAAGGTTGTTGGGTTTGTGATGAACTTCTCAACTAGCTTGAGCTCTTGGAGTTGTTTTATTGTGCGATAGACGTTTGCTCTATCAATGCCTGAGTTACAGGATACAGATTTAATCGTTGCTTTCCCCATCTGAGAAAGCACCAGAAAAACTTTGGATTGCCGATAAGTCAACCCAAGGTTTATCAGCGTTTGAATATCATCGGTATAGCCATCTTCACCGGACATACTATCAAACTTTTCTTTGAAGACCCGTCAAGCCTTTTATCAAGTAACCGTATTTATAAACTTGTGGTTGCTGGCAGCATACACAGGTTCGAATAGCAAAACGAAGACACTGCAGCTGGAAATCATTGTAGCATCGGTTTAGAATTACGCCAGAGGAGACTAAAGTATTCTTGAATTACCCCTACAAGAGCCGCGTTATCCATAAATAAAAAAGCGTTCAAAGGATCATAAATCTTCGGCATCGTGGAAACCAGCGCTGTCTTCCCGTCATATATGGCTAATGTGGTTCGAGGGCGTTTTTTTGTTAACCTAACTTCTATTTTTTCTAAGCCGCTAAACTCCCTGAATTTTTCAGGAAGATGCTTGTCACTCTTCGAGAAAACGATGACTTTCATTTCTACGCCTCTTTGCAGTAGCTTTCTCCATACGTCAGCAACCAAATCAGGCATATATTCGAAGTCTTCCCAGTAAACAATGGCTTCATGGGTTTTGGTGGTTGATTCAAGTTTTTCACTGATTTTATTGAACATGATTTTTCCATCTGGCAAGAGGGAAAAATTAGAGTATTTTTCATGGGCACTTGATTTATGATCTTTCGGATATTTTTCAAGCAGGATTTTTGCTTCAGCTTCGTTTTCTTTAAATTTAATTTTGCTTTGTTCAAGTAACAATAATATGCCCTCGTTTACCGGTAACGGCTTGAATGCGGTTGGTTTCGTGTCTAGTTTTTCAACTATCTTGAGGTCCTGCAGTTGTTTTATTGTGCGGTAAACGTTAGCTCTATCAATTTTTGACGTTGAAGAGAGGTTATTGATTGATGCTTTCCCCAACTGGATAAGGATAAGATAGATTTTTGACTGACGAGGAGTCAGACCTAGCCCCGCTAAAGTCTGGAGATCATCAGAGCCTCTATCTTCAGGAAACATTTGTATGAAATAGGGTCAGTAAGTATATAAAAATTTTCAAAAACCCATCGCATTCCAAAAGCTGAAGCCAAACCTTGACCCGCTCGGATGCTCAGGCTGGAATCCGCGGGGCGCACCTTCACTTCGGCAGCCAGTAACTAAGATAGTGCACTATGCAGGCTATTTTTGCTTCAAACCTACCGTAGAAATAAGAACTTAGGCACGGCACATCATTCACATAGGCAAAAACAGCGGATTGAGAAGCAGAAATTGAGGGTTTGCTGAGGCCCGGCACCGACACTAGGAGAAAAGACAAATGCAAACACGATGACTATGCAGTTTCATCATGCAATACCGAGCCCTTTCAGCCCTCCAACTCCAATGCTTTTCCAAAAAAAGGGAAAGGATAGTTTTGTTTTGGTTTGTTTATGGTCGCTTGCGGAGCACCAGAATTATTGCTGCGCCGACTAAAACGATCACAACAATAATTGCTGCAATGCCTGGAAGCAGATACGTGTCAGCCATGGATGGTGCGGGTGAAGGCGAAGGTGCGGGTGTTGCGGCTGCGGGGTCAACTGCGAACGAAGTCACTGCATGTGATGGCCAATAGGATTCGCTGCCTGCAAAGGAAGCGTAGACAGTGTATTGTCCTTCGATGTCTGGTTTCCAGTTGAAAGTGAAGAAGCCATCTGTGGTTTTGGTTGTTCCGATTTCGCGGTAGTTGCCGTTTCCGTCAACAACGCTAAGGGTAACTGGAACGCCTTCGGTGTCTGCTGGTCTTGCCTGCTGCATGTAGAGGTATTCCATCCAGCCGCTCATACTTTGGTCAGCAACTGCTGGGACGCCCTCTGGGAATCGTAGTGCTAATTCGCTTTGCTGTGTGCCTGGCGATGTGTCGATGACTCTGCCACGGATGGTGACTGAGGAACCTAAGGTTGCAGCATTCATGGGTGCATCAACGGTAGTTGAGCTGGTGCCTTTACCGAATGTGTAGAGTTCGCTGTCGTAGTTGTTGTATTCAAGCAGTTTGCCGTCTGCGACAACTGTGCCTGTAGCCCAAGAGGAAATGTTCCAGACTGGAGTGCCGTCAGTAGCGTTTATTGCATAGACTTTTGCGCCACGCCAAAGTGGATCGTTGGGTGTGTGCTCGTTTGCGGTTGCAAAGACCACGCCGTCTGCGATTGAAACGCCGCCGTAGAATGGATAGTGACCGTATACTGTGTCGATGGTTGCGCCGCTGGAGAATTCCCAAACGGTTTTGCCTGTCTTAATGTCGATTGCGTGGACAACGCCGTCGTAGCCTGCGGTGAAGATTTTGCCGTATGCAACTTGCGGGTTAGGTGCGCCTGCGCCAGCGAATGATGCACTGTACATGCCATATGAGTCAGCGTAGGGTTCAGTTGGGCCCCAGAGTTTCTTGCCTGTTTGAGCATCGAAACCATACCATTCGGTTGTTTCCTGCTTGAACCATGCAAAGCAGCCTTCAGTTACGGGGCTAAAGTTGTATTGTGGGCGTATAGTGTAGTCAGTTAGGTTCATGATCCAGAGGTTTTTGCCAGTTGCTGTATCGTAGCCTGCAACGGTTCTGACTGCTGGGTCAGCTTCTCTGAAGGCGGCTGCAGTGATTAGTACGCCGTCGCCAAAGGAGCTGAGGGTTTGACCGGATATGTCGGGGATTGTCACGTTGTACATTAAGCCGTCAGCCCAGTTGTAGGTTTTTGTAAGGCTCGGTGAGAAGGTCAATTCATCGGTGGGGTTGATTGCTTTAGTTGAGTTCCACAGAGATAGCCATTTTGCGTTAGCGTTTAAAGTGTAGACTAATACGTCACCGGTTTCTGACATGGCAACTTTTGTTGCTGCTTGGCATCCGGTAACCTTCAGCAATGCAAGACCTGTGTAGGCATCATACATCGTGGAGGTGCCTGAAGCGTAATTCCAAAGGTATGAGTTTACGCCGTGAACGTTCATGTTTTCAGTTGACAATAGTTGACCGAAAGAGATTCTCGTGCCGTTTAAGAACCAGAGTTCTTTGCCGGTTGCTAAGTCAACGCATGACAAGCCCTGTGAGGTTGCTGCGGGGCCATATGTCGGGTGGTAGTATAGTCTGCCGTTGAGAACAACTGCGCTTGCGCCATAGTTGAATTTTGCTTGATAGGATAAGCCAGTGTAGTAGTCTGATTCGTTAAAGTTGTCGCCTACGATGCCTCCGAAGGACTGCGGGATACTCCAGAGAACGTGTGAGGTTTTTGGAGCTGCAGAGTATGGGTTGAAGGTTCCGTCTTCATTGCATCCTGTTGCGAACTGCAAGGGTAATCCGAGCCAGTTTCCGCCCAGTGTTTCCCATTCATAGTTTCGTGCGTCAATCGGTCGGGTCCAGTATTCAGTTGGAAGGGGTGCGCCTGGAGTAGCATATATGGGCTCTTCTTGTACAACGACTGTTACTTTCTGGGTTTTGCTTGGTTGGTAGTAGTCGGTGGTTATGTTAGCGCCAGCAACGCGTGCACCAGTAAGCCATTCGCCTCCATAATTAACCTGGAAGGTGTAGTTGCCTACCGTGTCAGGGACATAGCTGGTTGCTGCTGAGCCAGTGGCATCAGAAGTGAAGGGGCCGAAGGTTTCCATTTCGCCGTTTGGCTTTGTGACTTCTAAGGTGAAGTTTGTAAAGGGAATAGCGCGTACGGTGGATGTTTGGACTGCTGGGACCGGCGGAAGTTTGTCTAGCCACATGACTATGGCGAGTTTTTGGTCGACACCGACGGGGTTTGGTCCAACCGAGAGTAGCGCGTAGGTTTTTATGGATATACCTGCCTCTGCGCTAGCGGTTTGGGTCATAGCCATCATCGGTAAAGCAATAGATACTGTGATGAGCAGCGTTAGAAAGGCAGCGGAGTAGTTTTTGGATTTACGGATTGATTTTACTGCGTTTATGATATTTTTCATTTTGTATTCTCCTAAGTTTGTAAGTCAGTAGTGCAGCGTTTTTCGTTAATAAGAGTCACGAACAATTTGTTTTAACAAAAAAATGTTTAAAGAAGCCATTGAATCGTAAACCATGCCAAGACTTATTGGCAAAAAACAGCTTATTCAACAAAAAATCAGGCGCTAGAACGTAATTAGCTGCCGATAAGGTTGGCTGGGAAAAAGCAAACGATAGAGGAGAAAAAGTCATAAAGGTAAAATCACAATAGCTTGGCGACATGTGGGACCTAGTAAAAATTACGATTGAGCTATCAGAAGTCATCTCTGCAGTCATCTGCTTTGTACTTGTATGGTTCATGATGAAGCCATATCGGCTCACAGGAGAAAACAGCTTCCTGGGCTTACCCCTTGGCTTTGCGTTCCTAGGCATCTCCTTTACCCTCTCAGCCATAGCATACTCCCAGGTTGGCAACCTAGCACTAGTGTGGGTTCAGTTCTTCACCAGAACCTTCGCGTTCGTCTTTATCGCTACAACATACATGTTTTCTAAAAGAGATTCAAAAAGCGGGCAACTTATCGCAGAAATAACCATTAGCCTGTTAACAGTTGCCCTTGCCGCCATACTAATTGTGGTTTTTGTTGATCCAAAATATGCCTATTTAAGCTACCTCAGCGCCAACGTGTACATAAGGATCTTTAACTTGATTTGCCTCTGCTACATTTCACTCTACACGCTCCGCAGCCACGTAAAGGACGCTGACCCATCAACCATCTGGATTCCGTTAAGCTTCATTTTCCTAGCAATAAGTCAGTATTCGCTGCTGTTCTGGTATCTGGACGCAAGCTCTTCAGCGCTCGCTGGATCACTCTTCACAAGATATGTGGGGTTAGCAATTTTCCTATTCATCGCTTACCGGTCCTTCTACAGCGTAGAAAAAAAGGAACGCAAAATCGAGGACCCCGTTCCGCAGCGGCAGGTTGAGGACGACGCAGCCCAGTCCATAGCCGCAAGTTAGGGTTCGACTAAATCAAATTTTAATACTCTTCTACGCTACAGTCTGCTGGAGTTAAGTATGTCTAAGCGGGTGTACCTTGCAGGTCCAGAAGTATTTCTAGCCGACGCTAAAGAAATCGGTAAGAAAAAAAAGGGTTTATGCCGAAAATACGGGTTTGAAGGCGTTTTCCCAATCGATGTAGAAGTAGATGGGGAAGGCAAAACGGCAAGGGAACTGGGTTTATGTATCAGCAGCATAAACGAAGAGCTTATTCGCAGCTGCGAAATCGTTGTTGCAAACATCACGCCGTTTCGGGGTCCAAGCGCAGATGTGGGAACCGTCTATGAAATGGGCTATGCGCATGGCTTAGGCAAAAAAGTGTACGCTTACACCAACCTATCCGCTTCATTTACGGAGCGCACCGTAAAAGCCCTCGGTGACCAGGTTAACCGCGGCGTGGATGGGAAACTGCGGGACCGATGGGGCATGTTCATAGAGGAAGTTGAGTTAACCGATAACTTGATGGTGGACGGCTGCATATATGCAAACGGCAAAGTGCTGGTGATAGAGGAAGCCCCTGAAAACGAGTTATTCACGTATTTAGGCGGCTTTGAGAGGCTGCTACGGCAAATCCAAAGCCAACATGGTCTATAGCAGATTCTTTGCGTCAGACACCAGATTTAGCAGGTGCAGGGGACTAAGGGCATAGGTGTAGCAGTAGCCGCGGACACAGGTGCGGATGCAAACGTTGCATTTCTCTGCGGCGGCAACGTGGTTTTTGAAGAGGCTGCTTGCAAAGTAATCGCTAAAGGAGCCGCGGTTGAGGTCATAGGTGTGGTTGTAGGTGCAGTTGAAGATTTTGTTGTCCGCCGAGACATACACAAACATCTTGGGAAAATGACATTTCCAACTTCGATGCTCGACAAAATGTTCAAGAACCTGTTTGGTTTCCATGAGGGGATAACCCATGTTTTTTAGCCTCAGCAGCCTATCGTAGAAGAAATTCAGTTGCGGCTCAGCTAAGCCGTAGTCCCCCACGGGCACCACTGATCGCCCCGCTTCAAAGCTAGATGCAACGGTGGGTTCCACCGAGTTGAATGAGATGCCAACATGCATTTTCTTGGCGAACTCCGCCATAGGTTCAACCACATCATAGTTTAGGCGGCTGATGGTAGCGACCAGTACTACCCGGGCATCGCCTGCCGACCTGATTCTGCGGATACCCTCAATCACTTCATCAAATGATCCGGGTCTTCCCCTTATGAAGTCGTGGTAGCGGTTGCAGTAGTCAAGGGACACAAAGAGGAAATCGATGTCTTTGAGCACCTCTGCCTTTGCAGCCAGCAGTGAACCATTGGTGTTCATAGTGGTCAAGAAGCCTCTGTTCTTGGCGTAATGCACCACTTCACCTATGTCCTCGCGAAGGGTAGGTTCTCCCCCGAAGAGGTAGTAACCCCGCATTCCACAGCGGTAGGCCTGGTCAAGGAGCTGATAAACCTTTTCTGTAGATAAATCCTCGTTTCGCCGCCGCGACATCTGCCAGTAAGTGCAGGTTTTGCATCTGGAGTTGCAGTCGTAGGTTATTGCATGCGCCAAAAAAAAGGGGGTATGAGTCATCCGCGACTTAAGCATCGAGTATGCTACGCCTAAAAATCTGGCTTGATCGCTGATTTCCCGGGAGGGTTTTTTCTTAGCGGTTTTTGGTGTGTTTATGTTTCTGCAGTCTCCTTTCCGGGTTATCTTTTGAGTAATTTAAGGTAGAATTTTGGGTTAGAAAACAGCTCTTCCTTTACTGCACGGAGGCAGGTTTGCCTGGAAGCCATGGAGCCCTCTTTAAAGCAGTTAATCAGGCAGAAGCGGTTATCGCAGACGGAGCTATCAAAGTCCAGGGGAGCGAGGGTTTGGCATTCTTTGAGGTTAAACAGTTTGGGGCGCCGATAACAGGGGAAGACGTTGAGGTTGCAGTCGATGACAAAGGAGCTTTTGCCTGCATTACAGGGGTACTTCATGGGTATGCCATCATGCGCCCTCAGCACATCCCGCATGTAACCTGTGACGGTAGCAACATCTGCGCCCTGAAGCTTAAGCTCCAAAATTTTTGCCACCATACCTCGCAGGTTAGCCGCTGCATCTTGGTTGCCGAGGTTGGAGAGTTTGCTGTCCACCCTATAGGTTCCGCCGTTAGAGGCGCTGTAGGGATAAGATAGCGCGAAGGAAACGCCTAATTCATCGTTGATGTAATGCAGCGTTTTTTCGACGTTATCGACGCTCCAGTTGGGGTTCAGAAAAGTTATGGCGTAGGTTTTCAAGCCGGCCTCCTTAGCCGTTTTTATAGCGTCCTTTGCTTTTCTAGAAATACCCGCTACATGCTTTGTCTGATCCCAGATTTCCTCGTTGTAGTGGTCAACAGAAATCGAGAGGACGTCTAGGCTGCCCCGGAGTTGTCTGATGGTTTGGGAAGAGATCGTGCCGTTTGTAGTTAAAGAAGTCACCATCCCCTTTTGTTTGCCGTAGATGCAGGCGTCAACTATGTGGGGGTAGAGGCTGGTTTCTCCTCCGGTAAAGTAAACTACAGAAAAGTTGTTCCGTGACAGAACGTCGATTGTGAATTTTAATTCTTCTATGGGCATATCGTAGGGAGAGGAAGCCCAGATGTTACATCGGTCGGTGCATTTTGCGTTGCAGCGAGTTGTCACCTGCACAAAAGCGAATTTCAATTCGCCCCTATTCTTCAAAAAATGAGAGAACGCGTTTAAAATGACTGCGCCATTCAGGTGGATTCATCCCCAAAACTTACAACAAAACGGCGGAGAATACTTCTCCAATATTTGAAGCGGCGAGATGGGCTAATAAAGATTGTTAAGACTTGGCTTAAGCCTGAACTACTAGGGTTTCACCGCCTCAGGATGGTTGCAAAAAGGGTTATGGGGTGTAGTTGTATGCTTTTTCGATTATAAGCCCCTCTTGGAATGTGCCCTGCCAATTAATCGTCGCTGAGCCTAAACCAAGATCGCTAGAGGTATCGTACTGCACTGCTATGGTGTAAATGGGAGCTGCGACCACGGGATACTGTAGAGTCAGGTTCCAGAGGCCGCTCATGTAGCAGTAGGTTTCTGAGCCCACAATTCCCTCCGTAGTCGCTTTTCCGCCGGTCCATGCGAGGGCCTGCATGTAGGAGGCGGTTTCATTATGGAATGTTTTAACATAATTCATTGTTAAATCACGGATTTGCGCCTGCGAAAGTGCGCCTGAAGTGGACACCAAAATGTCGCTGCTTACCTCTTTTAGTATGCCGTTTTGGTAGGTGCCCTTCCAGATGACTGTGGCTTCCGGGGAGGAGTAATTAGCGCTGATGCTGTAGAGGGGGCTTTTGACCACGGGGTAGGTGACTTGAATTTGCCAGTTGCCGCTGGTGAAGAGATAGGTTTCAGAGCCTAAAACGCCTTCCTCGACTAGACCGCCTGTCCAGGAGAGGTTGCTGGTTAACTTGGCTGTTTCAGTGTGATTAGCGACTAGGTAGAGAATTGTTTCGTCGCGGATTTGCTGCAGAGAAGCAAGGTTGGAATCGGAGTCTAGACTTTCCCTGTAGGACCATGCGAGGATGCCGCTGCTGACGAATATGAATACAACCGCGGCTAAAACCACTGCCGTGAATCTGTTGAGTTTTATCCGCATTTCTCTACCTCGCTGCTAGGATGCGGTGAATGCCTATTTAGCGTCTTCGCTTACAGCCCAAGCTATGCCCTGCTAAACTTCAAGGACAAATCGCCTAGCATAGCCAGTTTGCCGCCTTCCAGCTGCCTCTTGGTCACCCGCCAAGCCCAGTTCCCAGCGGGGTACCTTGGATTATTCATCCGAGCCGTCGCCCCCAGCCCCAGAACATCCTGAAGCGGCACAATACAAAGGTCAGAGGCAGAAGATGCGGCTAACTCAACTACTTTAACGCTGACTGTGCTCTCCGTGACTTTTCCGCCCGCTGCCTTGGAGAGGACTCGGCGCTCCTTTTCTGTGGCTTCCTCTGTGTACCATCCTCGGACGGTGTTGGTGTCATGGGTTCCCGTGTAAACCACCGAGTTCACAGTGTGGTTTCTGAGCAGATGCGGGTTGTCGGCTTGGTCGTCGAAGCCAAACAGCATAACCCTCATGCCGGGGACACCCAACTGTGTAATGGCTTTTTTGACGGGGTCATCGATGTATCCGAGGTCTTCGGGTATAAAGGGCAGCTGTGGATAAGCGGCTTTGACTTTTGCAAAGAAAGCTTTCGCTGGCGCCTTAATCCATCGTCCAGACTGGGCTGTTGCAGCTCGAGCAGGCACTCTCCAGTACGCCACAAACCCCCTGAAGTGGTCCAGCCGCAGCTGATCGCAGAGGCTTAGGCTGTGGCGTATCCGCTTTATCCACCATTCAAACCCTGTTTCCTCATGCCTCAGCCAATCATAAACGGGGTTGCCCCACAGCTGCCCCGATGCGCTGAAGTAATCCGGGGGGACGCCTCCGACGTAGCGGGGTTTGCCGTTTTTGTATAGCATGAAAAGCTCAGGGTGTACCCAGACGTCGGCGCTGTCGTAGGCAACATAGAAGGGCAGGTCACCGACGATTTGGATTCTGCGGCTGCGGCAATACGCCTTCAGCTGGCACCACTGCCTAAAAAACAGGTATTGGCTAAACATTACCTGTTCAGCCTCCATTTTATGCAGTTCCAGTTTTCTGCTGACGGCTTCTGGTTGGCGCCTACGCAGCGAGGGCGGCCACTGATGCCACGGCAGCCCCGACTTAGCATGAAGCGCCACGTAGAGGGCATAGTCGTTTAGCCAACTGCGGTTCTCTTCGCAGAAAACACGAAACTCGCGGGCTTGTTGACCGGATGCTTTGAAGGCGAGGTAGGCCATGTTGAGGACGGCTTGCTTCTGCGGATAGACTGCTTTGAAGTTAACTTGGTTGGCCCGCTGAGGCTGCGGCATGGGAGCTTTTGGGATGAACCCTTCTTGGGCTAAAAGTTCGGGGCTGATTAAGAGGGGGTTGCCTGCGTAGGCGGAGCTGGCCTGATATGGGGAGTTGCCGTCTGTGAGGCGCGTGGGCGAGAGGGGCAGAATGCTCCAGCAGCGCTGCATTTGGGCGGCAAGTAAATCGGCGAATCGAAAGCTTTCGGGACCCAAGTCGCCTATGCCGAAGGCGGAGGGCAATGAGGTGATGTGGAGCAATACGCCGCTGGCGCGTTTTTTGCTAGCCGTTGCTTTTCCCCCAGAGCAACGCTACTGGGAATTTTTCTAAAATGTCGGAGAACAGTAGCCGCCCGCTATGCACTCGGTGGGTTCTGTCGGTAAATATGTCGGTTAATTCGTTAGGTGCACTCTTCGGCAGTTCAATGTAGGTGTCTGCCCAATCGAGTTCGCCCCAAGCCATGGATGATTCGCTGTTGCTCTCAGCAGGCCTCCCTCCCCTTATATAAAGCAGGCCCGAAGGGTAACGCTGAACCACCGCAACCGCCCAGTCTGCGTCTTGATTCCGACAGAAAGCCACAGCGTGCCTTGCATGTTTGCCCTGCGGAGCCAGCGGATGATATGTGCCCTGCTCGAAGAGCCGTTTTTGGCTGCTGCGGAACCGAAGCGCCCTATAGATGAGGTAAAGTTTGGCTTTTCCATCAGAGAAATCCGACAGTAAACCCGGCAGTTGAGTGGGCTCAAGAGCGGCTACTTCCGACAGAAGAGACTTTGCAACGGTTAAATTGACGGGTCCTCGGTTATCGGGGTCCACCAAGCTGAGGTTCCAGAGTTCGCTTCCCTGATAGAAGTCGGGAACGCCGGGGCAGGCGACTTTAAGCAGGGTCTGGCTGAGGCTGTTTAATGCGCCTAGACACGCGGTTTTCTGCTGCAGCGGCAAAAACGCATCCAAGAAGGCGCGGTCAGGAAGAACTGCCCTGACGAAGTCGGCGACGGCCTCCTCGTAGGGCAGATTCGGCGAAAGCCAGCTTGAATGAGTCTTCTGTTCCCGCAGCGCCTTAACCATGTGCATCCCAACCCGCGCCGTAAAGGTCTCCCTCTCTGATTTAAGCCACGGGTAGGCGCCAAGAAGCGTCTGGTAGAGATAATATTCCATACATGCGTCGGGTGCAGGGGTGCCGTCAACGGTCAGTTTTTTGGCTGCATTAATTTCGCGCCACAAAAGCAGGCTGGCTTGGAATTGCCCGGGAAGCTCGCTTAGCACCGCTAGCCGTGCCCGCACGTCTTCGCCTCGTTTACTGTCATGAGTGCTGGTGGCGTTAAGAGTCAGCGGCCAGTTTTCCCTGCGTAGCTCATTGAAGCGGTGAAACTCCTCTAAAGAGATTCCAAATTGACTTGGATTGGAACCTACCTCGTTAAGCGAGAGCAGGCGACTGTAGCTGTAGAGCGCCGTGTCCTCGAAGCCCTTCGCCATGACTGCGCCGCTGTACTGCTGAAACCTCATAACTGCCTCCAAAGCGTCAGGTGAAGCGCGGCTGGCTTTAAGGATGAAATCAACCGCGGAGTAGCCGTCGGCGAACTGGGGACTGCGTTGCCGGGCACTCCACAGTGCATCCTTGAATGCGGCGTCGTCGCGGTGGCCCTCATCGATGTATGTGCGGTAAATGGGAAAGCAAGTCATCACCTCAACAAGGGCAGCTAGCAGTCCCCGGCGGCTCCAGGGTTTTCGGTAGGCAGATTTACGCAGAGAATCATCGAAGAGCCGAGCTAGGTTACGTGCATCACCCATAAAGGAGGTTAGGATGATTGATTTTTTTTCTCTGTAGAGCATCTCCTCGAAGGCTTCAGATTCGCCTACAAAAGACCGGTAGATTTCATCGAATGCGGCTTCGTTTTCATTCTGCACCAGCAGTTTGTTTACGCGGTCACAGAAATCATAGCCGGTGGTACCCTGAACCGGCCAGGAGAGGGGCAGCTGCTCTTGGCCTGTGAGGATCTTCTCCACCACCAGGTAGGTCTGGGGGAGACAGCTTCGCATATGCTCAAGATACGCTTGGGGTCCAGAGAGGCCATCGATGTGGTCAAACCTAAGAGCGCTGAATCTGCCTGATTGCGCTAGCTCAAAAAAGAGCGTCTGCATCTGCTCGAAGGCAGCGGGGTTCTCCATGCGTACACCGATTAAGTCGATGATGTCAAAGAAGCGGCGGTAGTTAATGTGTCGCAGCGCCGTGCGCCAGTGAGATAAACTGTAGTGTTGCTTGACAAGGATTGCGTCGAGGAATTCGGGGCGGCTGTTGTATTTCTCAAGCGTTTGCTCGACGGCGCCGTCCATTTCCAGATGCTGCTGCGTCGCCAAGTTAACTGGAAGCTCAAATGCTCCAGCCTTAATTTTGAATTCTCCATCATTGACTAGCCTTATTTGCCCTGACTGTAGGCTTTTACGGTAGGGTTCAGGTAGAAACGGCGCCATAAGCTTGCCGAAAAGCTTGGCGGAGGGGTGGTTCCAGTCGACATCAAAGAAGCAGGCATACGCTGACCCCGCGCCCTTTGAGAATACGTCTTTGATTCGCAAGTTCTGAACCGAGTAGGAAGCATGGTTGGAAACTATGTCCTGCAGCCAGCCCAGCCCTAAAGCCGCCGCTGCATCCGACACTTCCTCGAAGCCGGCTCGTCCGCCCAAATCATCGCTGATGCTGTCGGGATCAGTTACGTCGTAGCCGTGGAGGCTGCCTTCTTTGGCTTGGAAAATCGGAGATGCATAGATGTGGCTTATGCCCAGCGTTTTAAGGTAGGGCAAGATGTCTTTGAGGTCGCTGAAGGTGAAGCCCCTGTTAAGTTGGATACGGTAGGTTGCTGTAGGCGCCTTCAAAATCTACACCAGCCTTATCCCTAAAAGGTTGCATAGTTCATTGAAGGCAGCAACCCATGTCTTTGAATCTTCATCCTCATGGTCCTTCACGGTCTGATACTGATTCTGGACGATTGTAAAAACGATGTTTTGGGATTCCCAAAGGTTAAGCGCTATCGGCAGCACGATGAGCAGGCGAATCAGTTCCGTGGTCCTCTTAAGGGCTTCTATGTCCCTTGGGTTCATGGCGAGTTTGCTGAGTTCAGAGGCGATTTTCTGGCTGGCCTGAAACCCTAAAAGCTCAGAGTCAAGCTTCACCGATAGGGAACGAGAATCCCCGATGAGTTTCTCGAGTTTTTTCAAATCAACCGATTCCTCATAAAGCAGGTTTTCCATATCCATGTTGATGACAATTTCAGCGGCGGACCGCAGGGGTCTAGGCGATGGAATACGGCTTTCCTTCATAAACCGCAGCAGGGTAGAGTTATCATGGTAGATGATGTCATAGAGGTCTTTGGCTTTCTTTAAGCCGTCCTCAACGATGTACTCGAGGATGAAGCGCTGATCGTCTTTGGAGAGGTCCTTAAGCGAATAGCTATCTTGCCCCAGATGCCGTGCTAACTCCACAATTATCTCGTTTATCTGGCCTTTCTCGAAGCTTGCAACCAACTCGCTGCGCATCTTGCTAAACAGGTGCTTTTTCATGTCGGCTTTAACGGCGCAGGTAACGTTATGGTCGCCCATCCAGATGGCGGCACAGCTAAAATTTTCTTCTTCAAGCGTGACTTTGGAGAAGATGGTGGATTGATTTACAATGAGGCGGAATTTGCCGTCGTCCCGTTTTACTTCGCTGTCAACGGATGCACTGAAGCAGTAATTAGGCATCTTGGGCAGGGTGGGAGCGGATTGGATGTTCTCTGCGAAGATTTCTCGAATGGTGTTTTGGGCGCTGATTTTTGCGAAGTCAACAACGGCGGGTTTGATGAATATGCTGTAGATTTTGGCGCCGTTTTTGAATTCAGGTATGTTGCTGGGCGCTTCCCGCAGGATTTTTACGTAGGGCGTTTCGAGGTCTATGTCGAATAGTTCCTCGGCTAGCTGCATTGAGCGGGCAGCATACATCATTACCTGCACGGTTTCGATGCCTGAGATTTCATCGAAGAACCAGCCGCAGCTTGTGTACATGAGCATCGCGTGCCGCTGCATCTCCATCAGCTTGATTACACGCCGCACCTCCGCCTCAGTCAACACGCGTGTTGCATGCTTAAAAAGGAAGTTGGTGATGGATTCTTTGGAGCGATCCCAAATCACTTCGATGTAGTCATCCCGGGCAGCCCAAGGGTCCTTGAGGTACAGGGAAGCATCCGCCTCAAAACGGGGAAGCAACGCATCTCGAAGCATATCCATGGCTTCCCGCAGGGGCTTACGCCAAGCCTGATGCCAACCCGGCCTGCCCATGTTGTCTCCGCAGTCACTTCTCCACCGCTCAACACCATGAATGCAGCTCCAAGAAGTGTTCTGCTGAATCTGCACTTCATGCTGGGGCGGATGCTTTTCGAGGAATTCTCCGAAGTTCGTGAGTTTCGCAGCTTCATTTAGCACTATATGGTAGATGCAGTATGCCAGCGTCATGTCGCCGTGGGGGTGATGGTGCCCGTAGAGTTCGCCGTCGCTGGCGACGCTTTCAATCAGCGCCTCTTCACTGTTGTCTTTGAAGGCGTCAATTAACCGTTTAGCGAAGGCTTCTCCGTTGTTAAGCAGGTTGCCAAAGGCGATGTCGCTTGCGGTGCGTTTATCAAAGAAAAACAGCGTAATAACTTTCCCAGAGGGCAAATCGCAGCGGTAGGCGCGTCTGGGGTCTATTTTACTATCCGACACATCCAGCCACTCCTCCTTGCCTATCTGCCTCATCTTGAGTGCTTGATGCGGAGAAAGAATCGTGAATTTCATGTTGTTCTCTGCCAGAACCTCCAATGTTTCGGTGTCAACGGCGGTTTCAGGCAGCCACATGCCCTCGGGGAACCGCCCAAACCGCTTCTGGAAATCAGCGATTGCCCATTTCACCTGCGTCTGCTTGTCATGCCGATTCGCCAGCGGCATAATCATGTGGTTATAGACCTGCGCTATGGCGGAGCCATGCCCCGAAAAGTTATTCATGCTTTCGCGGTCAGCGTTAAGGATAGCCTCGTACACCTGCGGCTTTGCCCTTGCCAACCAATGCAGCAGAGTGGGCCCAAAGTTGAAGCTGATACGAGTGTAATTGTTGATTAAGCCGATTATGCGCCAATCCTGATCCATCACCCTTGACACCGCGTTGGGGGCATAGCATTCGGCGGTTACGCGTTCGTTCCAGTCATGGTAGGGCTGCGCGGATTCCTGGAACTCAACTTCTTCAAGCCAGGGGTTTTCGCGTGGCGGCTGATAGAAATGGCCATGGATGCAGATGGAGCGCTCAGCCAACCGGCAGCGTCTCCTGCGGCTCTTTATAGTAGACAGCCAAGCCGAAGCCCCCTATCACCTGCGTTTCCCCCTCCGCGGCTGAAGAAGACAAAGCTGAGGCTTTATCGGCCGCTGAATAGTCGGCTGAATCAAAAATTTTGCTGTATCCGCCGCCTTCGAAGGGAAAAGCATAGCTAGCCGCGTCTTTTCCAAAGTTGGCGACAACTCCGGCTGCTGCCTCACCACCCTGCTTATCCATGAATAGTAAATTTCCCTGGATGCTGACCTGCCTGATTTGCCTCTCAGCCTGCACCCTAAAGAGAGGGTACTTTCGCCTCAGCATCAGCAGGGCACGGTAATACGACGCAACCTCCTCGCCTCTAGCCGAGTAGCGCAGTTGCCAGTTAAGCTTTGAGCGCTCATAGGTCTCGGCGCTTTGGGGATCAGGGGCTTGGCTCTGCCAGTGGAAATGCGCAAACTCCCGTATTCTGCCCTCTCTTACCGCGTCGCCAAGCTCCGGGTTCTGGTAGTCGGTGAAGAAGAGAAACGGCGCTGTTTCCCCGTATTCTTCACCCATGAAGAGCAGCGGCACATAGGGCGAGAGCAAAACAACGCCAGCGGCAAGCTTAGCAGCTTCGGTGCCTGCGATGGCTGAGAGGCGGTCTCCGCTGAGGCGGTTGCCGACTTGGTCGTGGTTCTGCGAGAAAACCACCAGTTTCCATGCGGGTATCCACCTGTAGGATTCGCTGGGTAATCGGCGCTTCATATCGGGTTCTTGTCCCACGTAAACGTAGGCGTCACTTAGGGCGTCAGCTAAATCCGGCAGCCCCCCGTAGAGGCTATAGTATCCTTCCTTCTCTCCAGTGAGCAACGCAAAGAGTGCATGCTGGTAATCGTCTAGCCACTGCCCATCAAACCCCCAGCCTCCCTTCTCGATTGGCGTGAGCACCTGGGGGATGTTGTAGCCGCTTTCCGCGACCAGATGGATTTTTCTGCCTGCGCCCTCAGCGTAATGGTGGACTTTCTGGTTTAGCTCAGCTAGAAAGTGGCATGCGCTGCTGTCATGCATGGCGTATATGGCGTCGAGGCGGATGCCGTCGAGGTGGTAGTGGCTTAGCCAATGCAGGGTGTTCTCCAAAAAGTAATTGCGTACTCCCCCGTTTTGTTCTCCGTCGAGGTTAAGGTTGGAGCCCCATTGCCCCATGCTTGTGCTGGGAAAGTAGGGTGCGTAATTGTTTAGGCAGTTGCCCTCTGGGCCCAGATGGTTGTAGACGAAGTCCACAAACAGCGCTACCCCATGCTGATGGCAGACGTCAACGAGGGCTTTGAGGTCGTCGGGTCGCCCGTAGCTGTTCTGTACTGCAAAGGGAAACACGCCGTCGTAGCCCCAGTTGCGTTTGCCTGAAAACTGGGCGATAGGCAACAACTCTATGGCGTTTACACCGAAGTCACAGAGTTCAGCGACGTGTTCAGCAGCCGCCTTAAAGGTGCCCACCCCAGTGAAGGTGCCCACATGCAACTCATAGAACACCAGATCCTTCAGGTCCAATCCACGCCAACCGCGATCACTCCACCGGTAAGCATCGTGGTCAATTACCTGCGAGGCGCCAAAAACGCCATCGGGCTGATAATGCGACGCTGAATCAGGCAAGCCCGCTTCGCCGTCGAGCTCATACATGTAGAGGGTTCCGGGTTCAAAGCCCTCTGCAACATGCGCCCAGTAGCCGCCGCCGGCTGGGTCCATGGCTAAATGCTGGTTTTCGCCGGTGAGCCAAAGCGTGACTCGGCTTCGGTTTGGAGCCCACACTGTAAAGTGACAGGTACCATCTTGATAATCCGCTCCCACACGCAAAGGCTTTTCCTCACAACGTCAAAGCGGAGCTTTAGGGTCAACAAAAGGGCGCTCAAAATCATGGGGGACCTAGCTGTTTAACCGTTAAAACTCCAACAAACATTATTAGTAGAGGCGACCTAAATAATATTTTGTCCAAAGCGTTGGAACTGTTTTTGAGGGCTTTTTGTGTTAAACGTTGAGTTAACTAGGAAAATCGAGCTTAAAGACTTCGATAACGTCGCGTCCCCTGACCTCATAGAGGCTGTGCGGGAGCTAGGTGAGAAGTTAAAGGGGAAATCGGTGACGCATGTGAACTCCACACCCTTCGGGGGAGGCGTAGCGGAAATCCTCCACAGCCTAGTACCGTTGATGCGCAGTGTAGGTTTGGATGCTCACTGGGAAGTCATCAAGGGCGACTTTGACTTCTTTACCGTTACCAAAAAAATCCATAACGCCCTGCAGGGCATGAATATAATGCTCAGCAAAGAAGACGAGAACATGTATCTTGAATTTAACAAGATGAACAGTGAACTCTCGATTCTCGACACAGACATCGTGATGGTGCATGACGCCCAACCCGCCGCCCTGATACAGTATTATCCTAACCGAAAAAACAGTTGGATCTGGCGCTGCCACGTCGACCTCTCCACGCCCAATTTAGCGGTCTGGGGATTTCTGGAACCCTACATCAGCCAATATGACGCCGCTGTCTTCACCGCCAAAGAATACGTTGTGCCCAGCCTCAACGTGCCTAACCTCGCCATCCGCCCCCCCAGCATTAATCCTCTAAGCGAGAAGAACCGCAGCCTCCCCGACACGGAGGTGCTTTCGATTCTGGAGCGCTTCAACATCAGAGCGGACCGACCCATCATCACTCAGGTGGGACGCTTCGACCCCTGGAAGGACCCCTCAGGCGCCATAGACGTGTACCGGATAGTTAAGCAGCAGATTCCAGAGGTGCAGTTGCTCCTCATCGCGGGGATGGCGGCTGATGACCCTGAAGGCTGGCTTTACCTTGAAAAGTCAGCTAGACACGCAGGCGAAGACCCCGACATTCATTTCCTCACTGACCTTAAAGGAGTCCGCGAGCGAGAAGTGAATGCATTTCAAAGTGCCTCCCAGGTGGTTTTGCAGATGTCCACGCGTGAAGGCTTCGGTTTAACGGTGGCGGAGGCGCTTTGGAAAGGTGTTCCAGTGGTGGGGCGCCGTGTTGGTGGAATCCCGCTGCAGATAATAGACGGGGAAAATGGCTATTTGATAAATACGGTGGAGCAGGCGGCTGAGCGCACGCTTTTTCTTCTAAAAAACAGGGAGGCGGCAAAGCAGATGGGCGCTAAAGGCAAAGAGTTTGTGCGGGAGAATTTTCTGATACTGTGTCAACTGCGCGATTACATGAGCTTATATGGTGTGCTGCTTGAGGAAAAAGGTTCTGGGGAAGAGGCAGCTAGCCCATAGTTGGTTCTATCTTGGTTTTTTTGAGAAATGAAAAAGGGTATGGGCGGGGTTAAAAACCCATAATGGAGGCGCCATCGCCGTGTTCATGGTCACCTTCTTCGGTGATGTGATGCCAAACATGCAGTGCTAGACCCGTTGATGCGCCGGCGGCTAATCCGATAAGCAGGAAGGTTAGCCAGGTGTAGCCGAAGACCATGCCGACGACGGCTAATACATCAAACACAATGGCCATGGCAAGGTAGCCTGCGCACCATGTTTTCATGCTCATGCCGCGGGGTTTGTTGATGCCGATGACGCCTAGGTACCCGAACATGATGACGAAGCCGACTAAAGCGTAGATTAAGTTGAAGTCGAAATCCAATGAGTCCACCTTTTCGTAGACATATGCTTTCAGGCGGAGGTTAATTAGGCTATCGAATCTATGCTGCAGCGTCAGATGCATAATCGTCTAGCAGCTACGGTACCGCTAGCTTTTTTTACCATCAAAGGGGACTCTTAAGTTTTAGGGGTACCATACATGACCAACTTTGATGTTAGACAATGCCATAAATGGGCTCAGCTGCTTGTTGATCGAAAAAGTAAGCTTGATCAGGCAGCAGCCGCTATAGGAGCAGGCGATTTTGAAGCTGCAAAGGCGCTATTTAACCAAATCTTTAGCGGCGTCCCAAGCGGCAAACAAGCTGACCCAGGCATGATGGGCTCGCTGCTCTATCATATGGCTATGGTTACTAAGATGGAGTCAGAAACAAAGGTGCTCCTCACTGAGCTAAACGCCCAGTTACCTAACATCAAAGCTGCCCTAGCCAGGTTTTACAACGAATTCTACTCTGACGCAGAGGAACTCACCAAAGAGTTCATGATACTAAGCTACGATGCAGACGCAATCGCCGAAACCAAGCACCTGACCTCCGAAGAAAAAATCGCTCTCATCACAAAGCTAAAAGAGCAAACCAAACAGGCAGAGGCGCAGCTAAACAGCAACAACCCCGCTGCAGCAGAAGCCGTGGAGAAGCTGTTTGGTGACTGGGCGCAACAGGTGATTTTGATGCGGCTGCAGCAAGAATACGAGACCATCAAGGGGTTGCTGGTGCTTTCTGCGTTTGTGAAACTGTTTGGTTTTGAGCATGTGGAAGCTGCGATGGCGTCTGTGCAGGACAGGTTTGGGCAGGAAACCGTTAACATTGCTCTTGATGTTACCTTGAAGGTGGGTATGCGTCGGGAGAAGCTGCAATCGGTTATGCTGGCTGACCACTTTATCAAGATGGTGATGGATGGAGCGGCACTTGACGGCAAAATGGAGTTTCTCAACTGCCCAATCTATGGCAGCCACAGGTATGCTCAGGAAAAATATGGCATCGACCCCCAGGTTTCCGCCCTTTTCTGTAATCACTTCTGCTTTGCACATGCCAAAGCCATGCTTAACACGGTTCTGCCGTTTCCCTTCACGTTGTGGCAGCCTAAACTTATGGCTAAGGACGGCTTATGCGAGTACTACCTTAAACTTGCCTACTCGCCCCAGGCAGAGACCAAGGACCGGTTTGTTCCCCTTGTCTTGTCCTATAACGTTACCGCTAAATGTAACATGAAATGCAGCCACTGCTACATCAACGCCTCCGAAAAGCAGTTGCCCAACGAATTATCCACCCAAGAAGCCAAGATGGTGATTGACCAAATCTGCCAGGTCAGCAGTCCCCTGCTTATCCTCAGCGGCGGCGAGCCCCTGCTGCGCCCTGACATCTATGAGCTTATCGAGTACGGCGTAGAGAAGGGGCTGAAGATGGGGTTGGGAAGCAACGGCTACCTCATCGACGACGCCGTAGCTAAGAAGCTTAAATCTGCAGGTGTAGCCACGGTCTCGATCAGCATTGACTCAAGCATCCCCTCGCAGCATGATGAGTTCCGGGGCGTTGAGGGTGCATGGCAAAAAGCAGTTGACGCCTGTAAGGCTCTGCGGAAACACAACGTGCTTGTCCAAGTTAACACGACGCTTACACATGACAATTATGGCCAAATCGACGACATCATGTCTCTTGCCGAATCGATTGGCGTTGAAAACTTTCATCTTTTCTTCCTTGTGCCTACGGGACGCGGGGTGAAATTGGAGGATATTTCGCCGGAGAAATACGAGGAGATGATAACTAAAACCTTCGCTAAAGTCCACCGGCACCGCCTAAACGTAAAGCCCAGCTGCGCACCCCAGTTTATGCGTATCGCGCAGGGCATGGGCCTAGATATGCGTCAGTGGGTCCGCGGATGCCTCGCCGGCATGCATTACTGCCGCATCTACCCTAACGGCGACGTAACCCCCTGTCCCTATCTGCCTATTAAGCTGGGGAACCTGCGTGAGGTGAGCTTTAAGGAAATCTGGTTTAACTCACCGGTCTTCAAGAACCTGCGCAACCCCAGTTGCCTTGAGGGCAAATGCGGCGACTGCGAATTCAAAGTGGTCTGCGGCGGCTGCCGAGCCCGAGCGTATGGCTTATCAGGGGACTTTGTCGATTACTGCGGCGACCTCCATGTGCCCACCGAGCAGAAAAGCGATTACTTAGCCGAGGACCCCTGGTGTGTGTATCAGCCTAAAAAGCAGCAGGCAAAAACGTCGGAGCCTTAAGGGCTTAGCCGCCAAACAGGCAGCAAACGCAGCCAGATGCCACATTGCCGCCGAGAAGAGGGTATAGGGCGGCGTCACCTTTTCTTTTGCTGTAAATCAGTTTGGGGGGTTTGTTTTTTATTAGTTGTTGTTGTGGCAAGGCGCCTTTACACAACAACTACCTGCGGCTTTTGGGGGCGGCTGCTTTTCTGTTTTAGGCTGCTTAGGCGGTTGCTGGCGGGTTGTGCAATCTGCCACAAGCAGAACAGCAGATTATGTTGATTTACTGTTAACTAAAACCACCGATTGCCTTTGGGGTAAACAACTGTACCTCAAAACCTATCTTCCCAGCCCCATACCGAAAGCACATGAGCCTCCCAATATATGCCCGGCCAATGTATTTTGGGCCAATCGGAATAAACGCAACCGTCCTTGCAGTCGCTTCAGCTGTTTTCTTAATCGCAGTCTGCCTAAAAATCAAACAGGGACAAACCAAGTTGTTTGAGTTGACCCTGCTGCTCTTTTTACTGGGCTTTGTCTTCCAGACCTTCCACGGCATCATAATAGTGCACATATTCCCCATCTCTCTGCCTGAACGCCCCTTATTTGACAACGGCTTAACCCTCAACTACGCCCTCACAAACCTCATAGCCTACACTGCTGTGCCTATTCTGGCCATATTTGCCTTGAATAGGCGCCTTACAGTTGACGACTTCGGTTTTAGAGTTAGCAACTGGAAAAGAACCGTTGCCTTTAGCGCCGCCGGATTAGTTTTTGCATCCGCCTTTTTTTTGGCGACTGATTTCTTCTTTCACCAGCAGTGGGTCCAAGGATACACCAAAGACGGAATGATCCTGTGGATTTTGCTTGTCAGCGTAGTCTCAGTTATGCTGCAAAAGGTGTTCTTCGTCGGCTTCCTCTTCAATCGGTTCCTCGGAAAAGAAAACGTGCTGCTACTGGCGGTGATAGCGTGGCTGGCCTATCAGAGCTATATGTCTAACTCGCTGCCATGGCAAATATGCAGTGCACTCACCTTCGCCACCACGCTTTGGGTAACTTGGAAGACAAGAAACGTCTGCGGCGCATGCCTAATTGCAGTCCTTTTAAGCCTGATTGAAATCACGCTGCAGTTGCTTTAGAAGAAACCAGCGGGCATGCATGCCGCCAGTAATAGTATGGGGACTCACCTCTTAGCGGGTAAACCTTATACATAATCTATTTAAGGAAAAGTCATCTTTCAGAGTTACAGGCAGTTAAAGTGAGGCTTTGGCAGCCCAAACACGGCGCGATAAGTGAAGTGTGGACCGCCAAACAAAGAGGCGAAAAATTATGGTAAACGTCCACAGCACCAATCTCCAAAAAAATAGGTCCGTAGCGCCAACCCTTCGCGTAGAAGGCAACCGAAGCACAGCTTATGGCTCATTTAACCTAAAAAGCAGCGGATGCTAGGAGGGCGCCAACATAGGACATGCTGGCATCTCTAAGGGTTTCTTTGGCATGTTTAAAGAAACCTCACTGGCATGTCTCTTTGACATCGGCGGCTTAATCGCTGGCTTCATGGTTGCCCTGCAGCTGGGCCTCTTTAACGAGTCCCCGTGGGCTATCGCGCTTTACCCCGCCGTCATCAGCGTAAAAGGCGTCCTCACGGGTTTGCTTACAGGGCGACTGAGCACTGCACTGCATTTAGGCACTGTGTACCCGAAGTTTTTAGGCAACACCAAAAGCTTCCGTAGACTCATCAGCGCCATGATTGTTTTAACTTTGGCGACAAGCGCAACCATAAGCGCGATATCGATTCTTTTCGGCATCCTCTTTTGGGGAGTCACCGTAAACGAGTTTCCAGCCATCCTTTCCGTGATGCTTGCAACCCTCTCTTTGGGGCTACTTATCACCCTAACAACCGTAAAAGTCACCTTTGTCTCTTTCAAACGCGGCCTCGACCCCGACACCATCGGGTACCCGCTGACCTCTACAGTCGCCAACATAATCATAACCTTCCTCTACATCGCCGTCCTGAGCCTCTACTTCTCGGGGGGGCTGGGGCAGTGGACGATAATTATGTTCGGGCTCATCAACGTGTTTTTGGTACTCTTCATCGTTCCGATGAGCCTCCGAGACTTAGAGTTCCGCAGCATAATCAAGGAATCATTGCCCACGATGCTTCTGGTGGCGTTTATGGTTAACATAACTGGAACGTTCCTCAAGGGCATCAGCGACGTCGTAGGCGGACAACGAGTAATCTTCACTGTGTACCCCGCCATAATTGACATGATAGGCGACGCAGGCTTAGTGGTGGGGGCGGCGGCCACAGTGAAACTCACCCTGGGAATTTTAACGCCCACATTCTCCTCCATTAAAAAACATGCCAAAAACATTGTGAGCGCCTGGGCATCGACTCTTCTGCTCTTCGTCTTCACGGGTATGCTGGCGCTAGCCATCAATGGCGTTTTAACCGTCGAGGGCGTCGTGGCTTTGCTGCCGATTCTTTTAGTCGCCAACGTGATTGCCTTCTCAGCGGTCATCCTGATTACTTATGCAATTTCGATTTTAACGTTTAAACGCGGATTGGACCCCGACAACTTTGTTATCCCCCTCGGAAGCGCCTTGGCCGACGCCTTGACCACGATAGCGCTCTTTATCGCGATTTTACTCTTCCTTTAGAAACTGAGCACAAGTAAAATATGCTAGGATAGGTATTCTATGGTTTGGAGTGCCCTTTTAAAGTTGCACCATTTCGAAAAATTAGAGTACAAACCTATCCCCGTCAGGCAATTGTTGCTTGAAATGAAGAACCTCTCCGAATTAATGATCGACCTCGCCTATTCCTCTGCCCTCTACAACGATAAAGACCTCGCCGAGGACGTTTTAGCGCTGGAAGACCGCGTGGACAACCTCTCCTATTTGCTTGATATGGAAATCATGGTTGCTGCACGAGACCCCAAAGACGCCGAGCAACTCATAGGCGTCTCCACGGTGGCGGCTTCCACCGATAAAATCTCTGACGCCGCAGCCGACATCGCAGGCATCGTAACCCACGACATCGGGGTGCATCCCATCGTCGGGGAGATCTTCGAGAAAGTCGAGGAGCGATTAATGAAAGTAACCATAAAGCCCAACTCCTCGCTTATCGGAAAACAAATTGATGAATTAGACTTGGCTGCAAGCATGGGCGTAGACATAATTGCTATCCGCAGAAACCACGATTGGATTCTAAACCCCAAAGAAAACGAAAGGGTCTATCAGGGCGACACCCTCATCACCCGCGGCGCACCCTCAGGCATCGAGGAATTCAAGGATTTAGCCGAAGGCAAACTCGCCACCATAGACACCGAGAAACGTGCGCAATTCGAAAAAATCGTATCTGAATTTGTGGAGCTGAAAGACACCTCGGAGTTAATGATGGATCTAGCTTACTCCTCACTTATGTTAAACAGCAAAGAGTTAGCTGAAGAAGTTGAGCAGCTAGAGGAACGCATGGACACGTTACACACTGACTTTGAATTGCTGGCTTTGACAAGCGGCTTTAAGAAAGAGGAAGCCTCAGGTTTTCTGGGGTTAATCCGCCTTGGCATCGCAACCGAGAAAATAGCTGATGCCGCCGCCGACATGGCTGAGGTGGTTCTGCGTGGAGTGGAGCCCCATCCGATTCTCAAGTTAGCCATCGAGGAAGCTGAGGAAACCGTTGAACAAGCCTGCGTCGCCGCTGATTCGCCGCTGGTCGGCAGGACCCTGCGGGAAGTGCGGGTCCACGATGAAACCGGAATGTGGGTGCTGGTGATTAAGCGTGATAACCGCTGTCTGCGTCCACGCAAAGACACCAGGATTCAGGTGGGGGATGTGCTGGTTGCAAGCGGCTACGCTGAGGGCGCGGATGCGCTGCATAAGCTGGCGTCTCCTAGCCAATCCTGCGAGGTTGAAGAGGAAGAATCAATATTTTAGCTTCATCAAAACTATAAGCCCCAGCGTCTATACCCACAGGAATGGTGAGTGATGAGTACGGGTGAGAAGAAAAATTTTGTTTGCCAGAACCCTTCTTGCCAGCAGACATTCACGGCACCCCTTAAAACGCTGAACCTCCAAGCAGACCCCACCGAGCCCTACTATGCCTGCCCATTCTGCCTAACCAAGATTGAGGAACCCACCATAGAACTACCGCAGGCCCCCCTTAAAGAAGAATCAACCCAGAAAAAGCAAAGTGAAAAAAGTACAGGCAATCCGTCGGAGTGCAAGTTCCATATGGGCTACTTAAGTGAGAG
Source organism: Candidatus Bathyarchaeota archaeon (assembly GCA_026014735.1). Taxonomy (NCBI): domain Archaea; kingdom Thermoproteati; phylum Candidatus Bathyarchaeota; species Candidatus Bathyarchaeota archaeon. Next base: position 619,177 of record JAOZHT010000002.1, on the reverse strand, counting down.
GACGCAGAAGGAGCAGATTCCAGAGGATTGCATGTTGTGCCAGAGCATCGTTGAGTGTATGCTTAAGAGAATGCGGGACGAAACCTAGTTTTGGCGGACAATCGGCGTCTCATGCTTTTGGTTTGATGAAAAAAACTAAAAGGAAAAAGGATGAAATGTAAAAGGAGGATTATTTAGTTTTGTTGGTGGCTGTTTCTTCTTTTTTGTCTTCGATTTCAGTTGTGATTTCTTCGATTGGCTTGGGCGGGGGGGTTGTTGCCATTGTCCAGCCGATCCATGCGCCTATGAAGAGGATTGCGACGAACGCGATGAATACTGGCGCAGCTATAAGCCAATATGATACGGCAGCAGTGCTTGGTAGCCATGTCCAATTCAACGTGGACACTATCCATGGATAACCAAATAGTGCAACTATGTAAAGTACAGCGACGATGACGCAGACTGCGAGGATTGCTCCACCTATTCCTTGATCTTTGCTTACCATTTAGTGATTCACCACTTTAGTAGCCATGTATTCGCTTAATCAATTTAAAGTTTGTCATGTTTTTTGTTACATGACCGATTAGGTTGTCCCCATTTCCCATGTGGAAAGGTACTTTTTCTGTTCATCCGTAAGCTCATCGATCTTAACGCCCATTGTCTGCAGCTTCAACTCAGCAACCTTCTCGTCAATATCCTTGGGCACCACGTAAACTTTGGTGTCAAGCTTATCTGATTTAGCGATGAACTCCGAGCACAGCGCCTGATTAGCAAAGGACATATCCATCACTTCTGAGGGGTGACCTTCCGCAGCCGATAAGTTCACGAGTCTGCCCTCCGCGAGCAAATAGATGTGTCGGCCGTCTTTAAGCGTGTATTCCTCCATGTTGGCGCGCATGGTTCGTTTAGATTTAGAGAGAGCCTGCAGATCCGTTAAGCTGATTTCCACGTTGAAGTGGCCGCTGTTGCATATGATGGCGCCATCCTTCATCTTCTGCATATGCTCCTTGCGGATGACGTTTATGTCGCCGGTGGCGGTTACGAAGATGTCGCCGATGGGAGCTGCCTCAGACATGGGCATAACCCGCAAACCATTCATAACTGCCTCCAACGCGCGGGTAGGCTGAACTTCGGTTGCAATCACGTTGGCGCCCATACCCTGAGCCCGCATGGCGATGCCGCGGCTGCACCAGCCGTATCCTCCGACGACGAAGTTTTTGCCTGCCAGCAGCACTGAGGTTGCGCGCAGGATGCCGTCGATGGTGCTTTGCCCGGTGCCGTAGCGGTTATCGAAGAGGTACTTGGTGAAGGCGTCGTTGACGGCGACGATGGGGTATTTGAGGCTGCCGTCCTGCTCCATGGCTTTTAGGCGAACCACGCCGGTGGTGGTTTCTTCGGTTCCGCCCTTCAAGTTTTTAATCAGGTCCTTGCGCTTGCTATGCAGCATACCCACGACGTCTGCGCCGTCATCCATGGTTATGGTGGGTTCGAATTCGAGGACATTCTGGATGCATTTGTAGTAATCCTCGGTGTTCTGTCCCCTCCAAGCAAAAACGTGAACTCCGCTATCTGCCAACGCCGCGGCTACGTCATCTTGGGTTGAAAGCGGGTTTGAGCCGCAAAGGGCTACGTTGGCGCCGCCTGCAATGAGCACTTTAATGAGAACCGCGGTTTCCTTGGTGACGTGAAGGCATGCGGCTAGGGTTTGACCTTTGAGAGGCTTTTCGGTTTCAAAACGCTGTTTGATGATGTTTAGTACGGGCATGTGTTTAGCTGCCCATTCAATCTGTAAATGTCCTTGAGGTGCAAGGCTTTTATCTTTAACTTGGAAGTTTTCCATGGAACAGTCCTTCTTTAAAGTGATTGTGTGTGTTACTCCTTATTTAGAATTTACCTACATTTCATAAGGTGTAAAGTGTGTCTATCAAGAACCTGCCTAGAAAAAAGTTAAGTACACCCTAACATAAGCTAACTGTATTTAGGGTGCACTGTAATGAAAGAAGCTTTTGCAGAATTTGTTAAAGAAAAACTGGAACCAAGAACTCTTCTGATAACCTGTGGGTTGCCGGCAAGCTACAAAACCGAAACCTCAGAGCAAATCGCCAAAATCAAAGGCTACACCATCCTACGCAGCGACCTAATTCGCCTCGAAGTCCTCAAAAACGAAGATATCTTCGACGTGAAAGTCGCGGGGAACATGAACAAGCGCCTATCCGTCTACGATGAACTCTTTAAACGCGCAGACGAGCTAGCCAAAAAAGACACAGAGGGCGGCATGATATTAGACGCTACCTTCGTCACCCAGGAACTGCGGGAACGCGCCGCTGAAATCGCCGCGAAAAACAACCTGACTTTTGTGGTATTGCAGACCAGTTGTCCACAGGAGGTTTCGCTGTCCCGGATAAGCAGGCGCACCAAAGAAAAATATGAATCCAACGCCCTCACCCCCGAAGCCTACTTGGCTAACAAAAGCAAATTCGAACCCGTCGATGTGGAAGCGCTTAAAGCCAAGTTTCCGAAGCTCAGAATCACCCATTTAACCGTCGACACCTGCCACGACGAAAAAGAACAATGGTACATCGTCGCCCAAGAAAAAAGGTAGCAGCATAGCGATGATTGACCTGCATGTCCACTCGGCGGCCTCCGACGGCAAATTCACGGCGGCACAAATCCTAGGTGAAGCCAAACAGCGCAGAATCGGTTTTTTATCGATAACTGACCATGATAACATCAGCTGCCAAACCCAGGCGCTGCAGCTGGCAAAGCAGGCAGGCATCTGCTATGTCACGGGCGTTGAGTTAAACGTCACTTTTTCGCATCCCAACTATACGGAGGGGAAGGTGGTTTCGCTGGATTTTCTGGGTTACCAATACAACCCAGAGGATCAGGCGCTGCTGGGTAAGCTTGAGTTGATGGCGAAGTACCGCCAGGAGCGAGCACATAAAATTCTAGGTAACCTCAACGTGGAATTTGAAAAGGAAAGTATTCCTCCCTTAACAGAGCAGGATTTCCGCCGCATCGAGGAATCCGTCGACGGCACATTGGGCAGGCCCCACATCGCCGACTACCTCATAAGCAAGGGCATAGTGGCTAGCCGACAGGAAGCCTTCGATAAGTACCTGGTGAAATGCGATGTCCCCAAATATCCCCTCTACCTCGAGGAAGCCTCAAAACTTATCCGCGGCGCCGGCGGCAAACTGGTCCTGGCACACGGCAACGACCCCCACGGCACCTCGCTAGCTGCATTAACTAAGAATCTAGCCGAGCAAACAGAGATAATTGGGGATTCCATGCTGCCCTACATCGACGGCGTAGAATGCTGGCATAGCCGCCACACACCAGAAGCCACCAGCCATTACGTCGCATTCGCCAAGGAGCACGGCTTGATGATGACGGGGGGCAGTGACTGCCACCAGAAACCCGTCGTGATGGGTTCGGTTGCAGTGCCTGACTGGGTTGCAGACCAGTTCAGCTAAAGGCTCTTTGCGTATTTAGCGGCTAGCAAAAGATACGCCGATGCCTCGTGGGTGGCAGATGCTTTTTCCTCAGCGGAAATGTTTGGGTCGTCAAGTCGGAAGCTAACTACTTTTCCCCGCACATATGCTCGGTAGCACTTATAGAAGGGCAGCACCCGCAAAAGCTCAGCGTCCTTGGAGTAGGCAAGGTACTGCGAGACAAAGTAGTCGGATAAATCGCTTCGACTCTGGTAATCAAGGTCCATAGCGAGGAACGCCACGTCTGCGGCTACGTCACTGTATCGGAAGCGGTCGTTGAATTCGATGGCGTCGAAAATACAGATTTTATCCGTGACAAAGATGTTGCCTGAATGCAAGTCGCCATGGCAATCTCGGATGCGCTCGTCTGCGATGCGCTCCTCAAAGAGGCTGCGGTTCTGCAGCATGAAGCTGGCTATTTTGTTTTGCATATAATCGAAATCGGTTTTGCTTACGGTTTGTCCAATGTATTTTTGGGTCTGCGCAAAATTCTCGTCCCAATTCGTCTTGATGATTTCCATTGAACCGAACTGGCTGATCTCGGGGTTAGTCTGGGCGGCGCCATGGAATTTAGCCACTATCTCAGCGATGGCGTCTATGGTTTCTTTTCCTACCTTGCCCTCCTCAAGCAGCTTAGTCATGATGCATTCCTGAGGCAGCCGCTTCATTTTAAGCGCGTACTCGACGGCTTCTCCGTCTCCGCCTACCCTAAGTCCGCCGCCGACTCGGGTTATAGGCACCACGGCCAGGTAGATTTCGGGGCAGAGTCGCCTGTTGAGTTGTAGTTCTTTCTCGCAGAAGAGGCGCCGTTTTTCGAGGGTAGAGAAATCCAGGAAACCAAAGTTCACGGGTTTCTTGACTTTGTATACATAGTTTTCTGTGACGAAGACAAAGGAGATGTGGGTCTGGATAAGCGTGATTTCGCCTGTTTTTTCAGGGTAACTTTGGGGGTTTAGGAGGGCTTGGGATATTTCTGTAGGCATCTTTTGTTTCTTCCCTTGGCTATTGTGGGGTAGCTAGGCAATAAATACTAGGGATGCCATTGGATAGGTGACGTTCTATCAATTAGAAAGGGATTAGGAAGGTTAAGAAAGTGATTGACGAAGCAAGCGAAGCTGATTTGTTGAGTTACCTCGAGAAGTCGCTTTTACAGAGCGGTTACTCTGAGAGGGTTAAAGAAGTCATCATCCACTATTACATTAGCCAACATTGAACTGTTTAATGTAATCTAATACTCGATCAGCCTGCTCTTTAGAGATGCGCCCGTTACCATACAGCGAAGCGACCACATCAGAGATTTTGGCTAAGGCATGCACGCGGTAACCGTGTTTTTCAAGGTTCTCTTTGCCACCGTGCTCCCGATTCACCACCACCAGCATATGCTTAACGTTGGCGCCGAGCTCCAAAAGCGGCTTCACTCCCTCAACCTTGGATAAGCCCTCGCTGACCACATCATCGAAGAACAGGATGTTTTCGCCTGCTGCCACGTCGGCGCCCGCGGTTCTGCCTGTGACGCCGTAGGCTTTCTCTTCTTTGCGCACGATAACACAGGGCATGTTGAGTTTGACGGCTATGCTGGGCACAATGAGAGCGCCTTTAAGCTCGATGGAAGCTAACTTGTCGATGTGCTCGGTAGCTTGGATTTCCCGGATTTTCTCTGCTGCAGCCTCCGCGATTACGTCAAGCTGAACGGGGGCGGCTAGCACGCGGGCTAAGTCGATGTAGTAGGGGCTGAGGGCTCCGGATTTGATTTTGAAGCTGCCAAACCGCAGGCACCCCGACTGGTAGAGGGCTTCTGCGATTTTATCGGTGACTGTGGACATGTGGTTTCCCATCTGTGAATGTGAACCTGCAGATTTAACCCTTACCAAGGCCTAAGGAGCAAAGAAGCCTCTTGGGTCGATCCATAAACAGGATTGGTTATCGCCCTAAGCATTGCGGGGTAATCGTGGGATACAGCCCAAGCATCATTGACTCTATAAATAGAGGGGGATAGGTGAGTGAGCAAGAGCTGCTTTAAACTACAAGGTCCGCTATGTCTACGCTGCGCTCGTAAATCTGCCTCAGAAAAGACACGGAAGCCAGGATTTGCGGCATCAAATCCACCGAGGACTCCTTTGCGGCAACCTCGATTTTAGCCGAGTCAGCATCGATTTTTGATCTCAAGTTACGGGCGCATTCAGCTAGCGAGATGTCTTTGCCTAAAAAGGCTTTGAAGGCTTGGTCGTTGGCTTCGCAGCAGGCCAACTCTAAATCCACCAGCAGCTTTCGCAGGTCCTCAGAGAGTTTTGCGCCGTTTAGCCCCAGAGTGGTTGACGCCATCTGTACACATGCGTCGCCGATGCCTTCGATGAGGCTTGCGGCTAGGCGGTAGTCGAGGCATTCGATGGGGGTTATGGCGAGTTTTTCGCTGAGTCTTGGATTCTGAATGATGGTACGCAGAATTCGGACAAGCAGAAAATAGAACTTGTTGTTCTCGACATCACGTTCAATTACGTTTTTGGCTAAATCCAAATCTGAGGTAACAAAGGAGTTGGCTGCGTCCCGAATCATCCTTGCCGCGCTAGCTTGGTTACGCTGCAGAATCTTCTCGGGCGAAGTGAAAGGCTGCTGCATCAAGCACTGCAGCGACATCATAGAGGGCGTTTCCTCCACAATCATCAAGCCTGCTAAGGAGTTAGCTGTGGATTTGATGAGGTTACGGACGTTGGAGTCGATGCGGTCTTTGGCTTCCACTCGAATGACATCGTAGCCGAGCAGGTAGCGCCCCACGATTTCGCGGCCCAAAAAAGGGCTAACCTTAAGAGAAGCCACTTTTGGCTGCTGCTCCACATCGTATTTGGAGTCTACAAGAAGCTTACCGTCGGAGGTTACATCTAAATCAACTAAACTGCCTTTTTGCAGCCCGTTTTCTTTTGCCCATTCGCGGGGTAAACAGACAAAAAAGGTCCCTGTTGGCGTCTGCTGAATCTTACGTAAGTCACCCATGAAGCACACCTTGATACAATGCATCTAAACATTAAAGTGCTTATATAAATTTCTACTAATCCATTAGATTACAAAAACGGCCAAACATCAAGCAGCATCAATAGCGCCAAGCCGAGGGTTAGCCAGAAATCGGCTGCAAACAAAAAACAGTAAATAACCCAAAAGCCATAGAGCCTAAACACCAAGGGGCAGGTAACGGGAAGAAGGGCTTAAGTGGATGAGTGCGGAGGAAAAACTTCAAAAAGCAATCGAGGCAACAATCGCGGCAGGCTACCAGCTGAACTGCGAAGCCTTCGAGTTCCTCACCCAAAACGCCCAGACCAGCGATCCCCTTTCCCTGATGAACCTTGCTCTGCAGAGGATGGAGGCGCTGCAGGATAAGCCCATCTTTATCGAACGCAGCTTTTTAGAAGACGTAATGCAGCAGGCCATGGCGCCCCCCGAACCCATAATCGAGCCGCCAAAGGCAATCTACCAGGAGCCCACAGCGTCACCCAGCTACCCAGAGGTATCGGCCCCCGCTGCTACCCCTGAGGTTGATGCCGCCGACTATTTCTATCCAGAAGCCAAGTACATACCCTCCGAGCTCCAAATCCTCGAGGACCCCACGGGCAAGTTGACCTCCAACGGCACCCTCGGCGAGTACGTAGGGCTCTTTCAGGATCGCTTCAGACGCATCGAAAAGCTACTTCGCCAAAGAATGGATGTACGAGCCGCCACGCCCATCGTTGAAGCCCTAAAGTCTCAGCCGAAAACCAAGCTTAAAATCATCTGCATGCTCACCGAGAAGCGGGACTCCAAAAACCACATGATTCTCTCAGTGGAGGACCTGCAGGGAAGCGCAACCATCCTGATTCCCCAGAAGGCGCCTGAGGACGTTAAAAAAAGGGCGCTTATGCTTTTGCCTGACACTGTGTTCTGCGCCGCCGTAATTAAAACCCGAACTAACCTGCTTATGGCAGAGGACATTATCCTTCCTGAGGTAGGCAGAAAACCACCGCAGCGCGCGCAGGAACCAGTCTACGCTGTGTTAACCTCTGACATACATGTGGGCAGCACCAAATTCAACAAGGCAGCGTTTAAGAATTTTATCCAGTGGCTCCGCGGCAAATATGGTACAGCTGAGATGCGGGAAATCGCCGGCAGAGTCAAGTATCTCCTGATTGCAGGCGACATCGTGGACGGCGTAGGAATCTATCCTGATCAGCAGAAAGAACTTACCATCCGCGATGTCCACAAGCAATACAATTTCGCGGTAAAATATCTTGAGAAGGTCCCTAATTACATCGAAATCGTGATAGCGCCCGGCAACCATGACGCGGCACGTAAATCTCAGCCTCAGCCCGCCATTCCCCCCGGTTACCTCACCGCGATTGAGGGCAAAGCAAACATTCACTCGGTGGGCAGCCCATGCTTTTTGAGTCTGCATGGCGTCGAGGTGTTGATGTACCATGGTGTAAGCCTCAACGATATAATCGGGGTTGTGCCAGGCATGGATAATGATCACCCCCAGAACTCCATGAGGCTGATGATGCAGAGCCGTCACCTTGCACCCGTCTACGGTGGAAAAACGATGCTTTCCCCAGAGAACCGTGACTACATGGTAATTGATAAAGTCCCAGATATTTTCCATGCAGGCCACATCCACGTTATAGGCTACTTTAACTACCGTGGGGTGCTGGTGGTTAATTCGGGTGGCTGGCAGGAACAAACCGACTACATGGAAAAGCTTGGTTTGACCCCTACGCCAGGCAAAGTGCCGGTGGTGAACTTGCAAACTCTAGAAACGATAGAGCTTGATTTCACTAAGCCGTCAGTCTGAGGGTTTATGGTTGCTTTTAGGGGAGTACCCTAGCAGTTGGCTGAAGCGGGCATCCTCGGTGAAGACATCTCGGATTAAGCCCCGGGAAATCTCGAGGCGAATCTTTTTGGTTCTGCCATATCTGCCCATGCTAACTACTTTAGCGTTAACTAAACCCATCGAATCAAGTTCATTAACCAAGGTACCTAAACGCCGCTGAGTCAGCAGCCCCGCACCCATCTCGCCGCAGAGTTCATTGTAGATGTCATAGATTTCTCCTGTGGTGGCACTGGGCTTGTTGAGGTGATATACGCTGAGCAGCACGAGTTTAGAATGCAACGTCAAGTTTTTGAGGGCCTCCACGACGCGGTTATGCTCTATGTGCTTTTCTGCTTGGCGCACATGCTCCTCCGTTATGGATTTTGCACTTTGACGCTCCGCAACCTCGCCTGCCACCCGCAGCAAATCCAGTGCACGTCTCGCATCCCCATGCTCAGCCGCAGCAAGCGCAGAGGAGATGCTTAAGGCGGATTCAGATAACACGCCATCCTGAAAAGCAAGTTTTGACCGCTCCATCAAAATGTTTCGGAGTTCCGCTGCGTCGTAGGGTCTGAAAACTAGTTCTTCTTCGCTTAGGGAACTGAAGACGCGTGGGTCAAGAAATTCTTTTAGTCGCAGATCGTTGGATATGCCGATGATGGAGACTTTGCTTTTGCTGAGGGTCTCATTTATGCGGGTAAGCTCATACATGAAAGCGTCTCCTCGATCCTTGATTAGAGCGTCGACTTCATCAAGGACTATAATGAAGATTATTCTGGATTGGTCAAGGCCCATTCGGAACCTATCGAAAACTTCACCTACAGAAAGCCCAGTAAAGGGTATGGATAAACCAACGCTTTGACTGAGGCTGGCAAACACACGGTACTCTGAGCCGGTCATGCGGCAGTTGATGTAGCAGAATTTGACTTGTGCACCGTATTCTTTGGCTTTGGATTCAAGGTGGCTTAGGACATATTTTGCGACCGCAGTTTTTCCGGTGCCGGTTTTGCCGTAGATGAATATGTTGGAACATCTTGCGGATTTAAGCACTGGAGCAACGGTTGAGCCTAAGAGGCGGATTTGGTCTTCTCGATGTGGAAGTCTGTCTGGTAAGTAGTCGTGTCTTAGAACTTCGCGGTCCCTGAATAGTTTCGGCGCGTTAACGAAACTTTCGAATACATCGTCGAGTACGTTTGTGTTGCCCGTTCTGCCCACTCTCCCTGTTTCAGAGGATGAACCGTTATTTCGAGTGGAACAGATAAAGCATGCAGTACAAAAAACTGGTTTAGAACAGCAACATTCCTAAAAGAGGATGAAAACAGGCGATAACAAGCAAGTAAACAGGGAAAACACACACCCCAACGTTTCTACTGGAAAAAATCTTACTAAAATTAATTTTCCTTATTATTATAATATATATAACTATACTCTGAGTGGTAAATAGCAGTTTTATATATTAATGATACCTGTCTAAAATCCTAAACAGATTCGCTGTGAATATTTTTTCAGGCTCTCTAAACTTCTTTTTTACCGCTAAAACTTCGAGAGGAAACATAGGGGTGTCCCTTCAATGGGAAAATCCATGAAAAAACCGCTAAAACATCCTTTTTTAACGCCAACTACCTTAGAACTGAAACGTGACAGGTTCCTATCTTGACAAGAATTTTTTCTGCCGAGATCCCTGCTTTTTTTCCTTCACAAATCTGTGAATACATGTGAAATATCAATAAAACTGCTGGTTTATCAAGGTTCTTTCCGCCTGATTTACCCTAATTATGTCCTTTTACAGTGAAGTAGCCACCCCTTCGTTTCTACTGGAGAATGGGAACTAAGCCTTAACTAAAATTTTTTTCCCTTTCCATTCACATGTGAAGCTGGTAATTGCATAATCAATCCAAAAACAGCATATTTACCGATTCCGAGCCTAAAATGAGTTTTTTAATTTCCCTTAATTCACCATCACAGTTATAAGCAGTGAATAACAAAGATTGTGAACACCTAGGTGTCAACCATATGCCGGCTCGCAAAATGCGCGTTGAGCTCTTCGATAGCGATGGTAATCGATACACCATTGCCTTTGAGGGTCAAGTGACCCGCGATAAAGCTCTGCGCCTACTGGATCTCGTCGAATTGCTAGGCGGCGCACCAGGCGAAAACCCAGCTGCAAATACCGGTTCAGCGATGCCTAACCGCAACCTCTCCCGCTTCGAGAAGGTGCAGCTTGTTATCCAGAAAAACTTCCCCCTGATATGGTTCTCATCCAAAGATATCCAGTCTGTTTACGAGCAGGAACTCAAAGAACCCGTCAGTCTAAGCACAATTTCTACTTACCTATCGCGGATGGCCGCTAAGGGTATGCTTATGCGCACCGGCGGCTCAAACAGCCTCAAGTATAAGACAGCGCCAAACATTCCAGCGGCAACCATCAAACCACACATAAAATAGGGTCTTCACAACACTTCACAAAATGTAATTACTCTCTACTAGTTTATACCGCTGGGTTCTCTGCCCTTGCCAGCAGCGGCTCCATCTCTTTTTTGATGCTGTAACGGAACGGAATCTTGCCTGCCTCCCTCTCCAAGTAACCCTCCTCGTAGAGCTTCTTCATAAGCCGAGCTGTATGTTCCCGGCTGAGCTTTACATGCTCCTTTATTTCAGGCGCAGTTTTGGGGCCCTCTTTGGAAAGCATCTCCAGAACAGTGATCTCTGTTTCTGTCAAGGCGGATAGGGCTTTATCGCGTTTAATCGGTATCGGCGGCAGCGCAACCTCAACTTGGGGCTGGAGGGGCCGAGCGATGGAGAGTTTTTGGATTTGCTCCTCGAACCCGCTGATTTTGTTTCGCAGCGTTTCCTGGGTGGCTTCTATGTCTTTTAGTTTCGATTCAAGGCCCTCAAGTCCCGAGAGGATAGTGGTGCTGGCTTGGCTGGATTCAGTGAGGTTTTCTGTGATGCTCTGTGACATCGCCTGATATGATTGGCTAAGAGTGCTAAGTTGCTCCTGTAGCGGCTGCAATTTTCTCTCGAGGTTTTCGGCTTTTCTGTAGCTTGATTCAGCGGAAACGTTGGTTCCATCTACTTTTGCCACCATGGATTCGAAGCGGTTTGATTCACGTTTAAGTTGCCGATCGAAACTTAGCACGATATCTTGGATGAAATCACGGGCTTTGACGTATTCTTTGTGGGCCATGCGGATTTGTCGGTAGTATTCATAGGCAGCTACCGCTGTTACAGCCACCAAAACGCCTAAGATTACCCATGTGAGGTCAGCCGTGATGTCATCACCTGTGATTCAGCCGTGACTTAACCGTGATTTTAGCGGTTGCATCACACATCACAGTATTTCCCATGGATTTTTAAGGTTTGCGGTATCAAAATCACATCAAACTATGACATCACACATCACAGCCTTGCAGAAAGCCTCTTCAACGGTTGCGTTCATGCCATAAAGGAAGGCAGATTTGGGCTTATTTTGCTGATTTACCTTATATTCAGTCGAATTATTGAAGGTAATTAATACTTCAAAAAATGGCTACAAAAGATGGGAAAAAGTGTGATTTGTGACGTCACAAGAGCTCTTCTGATGGGCTAGAAAGCCGTTTTAGGCTCGTTTCAAGCTCCGTTCGGATGATTTCTATGACTTTTAGATGGTCTTTTAGTTCCTCTTCCTTGTTAGGCATGTCCTGGTGGGCCTCCACATATTCGTGCAGTTTATTTGCTATTTCGAGGTACGGGTCAAGAGTTGTGGTCTCAAAAACCCCCAAATATCCTAGAAGTAGCACTGTGTAGATGGATTTAATCACGTTTTCACGGGACTGTTTTAAAGTCCTATTAAACGATCCGCGGCTTATTTTTGCCTTCGTTAGGCGTAAGGCGGCTTTATCGTCGTACTTTAGCTGTTTGCCTGATATATTTTCGGCTAAAACGTCAATGAGCAACGTTTCAAGCTGGGTTTTAGTTAATTGGCTGTTTTTTGCCAGTATCTTTACAATGGGGTCATTTAATGCCCCATTTAACCATGCAGTTACGCCGTCTTTTAGCTTCAAATTAGCGCTTTCCTCCATATGCCAAATGGATACAGTTTTGTATACCTACCCTACTTTTTAACCTTTGCAAGGGCTCATTAGCCGACACATAGGAAGATTAACGCCTTTAAACAGCCTTTAAACGCCTAAATCGACCGATATTTTGCTTGTTTCACTTAAAGACGCAAGAATTTACACAGTTAACACAAATAGCGCTAAATTCCACGGTATTTGGACGGTCAATAACCCCTTAACTTTACACAAAAAATGCACTTTTGCAAAGCCCCCAAAAAAGCAACCGTGCATTTTTGACATATTCAGCAAAATAAAACACAGTTTTTCATCCCCAAACCAACATCAAAACACCGCTAAACCCCCAAAAAAGCCCCTGTGATACCCCAAAAAACCGTCGTGACGTCACCCCTCACAGCCAAATCACGGTGATTTCCCCATAAATCACTTGATATCACAGCCCTGTGATGCAGCTGTGATACCGAAAAACAACAAGTGAGCTTATATGTGACCTGCCTAAAACTGCTCCGAAAGCTCCCCAAGCTTACGGTAAAGCTCAGGCCGCAGATCCCTCAGCGTCGGAATAAAGGATTCAGCCGCACGCAGGTCCACAAAATCCGCCTCGCAAACCACAAAGTCCTCCTCATCATACTTTGCCCTAGCTAAGACGTCCCCTGTTGGGCTGACAAGTCGGCTTCCACCCCAGAACTGCATGCCATCCTCCAATCCGGCGAGGTTAACGTAGGCAAGATACGCCGTATTCTCCAGCGCCCTAGCAGCCGTGAGGATTTCAAAGTAGCTTCGACGCACCGCTGGCGAAGCAGAGATGCAGACAAGAAGCTGCGCGCCCATCAGTCGAGGCAGCCTAAACACTTCGGGGAAGAACACGTCATAGCATATCGTTAAGCCCACGGTGCCTAGCTTGGTTTTTATGGCGGCGGGCTGGTAGCCTGGGCGAAAATAACGTTTCTCTTCAAAGACGCTGTGGGTAGGCAGATACATCTTGCGGTACTTGCCAAGCAGCCCCTCTGGACCCACAAGGACAGCGGTGTTATAGATGGTTGCCTGCGCCTTCTCCGAGCGTTCAGCCATGCCAAAGATGATATGCATCTGCGTTTCCTTCGCCAACGCCTCTATCCGCTTTACCGAGGGCCCGGGGATGGGTTCAGCTACCTCGAAGAGAAGGTCATGGAGCACATAGCCAGTCAGCGACATCTCTGGGAAAATGGCGAGTTCAGCCCCCTCCTGTTTGGCGCGTCTTGTTAATTCCTCGATTTTGCTGAGGTTGGCTTCTTTGTTTTCTCTTCTACAGCTTATTTGGCAGAGGGCAAGCTTGATTTTTTCCTTCATCGCGTCCACTTCAGTAGGTGTGTCTTGGGAGCCTAAAATCGTTTGTGACCGTTCGATACCCCAGCTTAGGTGCCATTGGCAAACAACGCTTATGCTCGTTGGCTAGCCAGCGGCATTTAACTTGGTCCACGACTGCTCTGTCGAGGCTGAGTTGCTCAGCGATTTCCATCGGCGACATGAAGCGTTCCAGGCCATAGAGGATGAGGTCTAAGGTCTCGAATTTGATTTCCAGCTCCTCCTCGGCTTTTTGATTAGGCCAGAGCGCAGGCGTCGAGGGCTTGTAGGCCAGTTCCTTGGGGATGCCCAGATGCACGGCTAGCATGCGCACCTGGCTCTTGTAGAGATCAATGATGGGTGCTATATCGGCTGCGGCGTCGCCCCACTTGGTAAAGTAGCCCATCATAGTCTCGGATTTATCTGAGCTGCCGCAGACGATTCGGTTTTGCTTGTTGGCGTAGTAGTAGAGGAAAACCATTCGGGTTCGGGCTTTGATGTTTCCCTTGCACAGTCGATCGGTGGAATCGAAGATTGGGATGCTCTTGTAGGTGCCTTCCACTGCGGGGGTCATGTCGCAGATTTGGGATCGGAGCCCAAAGAGGTCAGCGACGGTTTTGGCGGCGTCGAGGTCTTGTTGGCTTCGGGTTTCCGCTTCGGGAAGCATAAGCGCCAAAACCCTGTTGCCTCCTATGGCTCTGCTTGAAAGAGCCGCTATGGTTGCGCTGTCCACTCCGCCGCTGAGCCCCAGTACGATGCCTTCGGCACATGCGTTCTCTACGCATTCTTTGATGAATCGGCGGATTCGGTTTTCCACCTTAGAAAAATCCATGTCTAACACAGCAGGCGTCAACTTCAAGGTACTACGCAGCCTCTTACAGTCAACGATAGTAGGCAAGTATTTAAGGACAAGCACAAATATTAATCAACACTACCAAAAATCGAAGGTTACTTGTATGGGGCGAAGAAGGAAAAAAGTTGTACATATTCCAAAGAAAAAGCTACCGAAATTCTTCTCTTGCCCAAGATGCGGAAAAGAAACCGTGTTGGTGGAGATCTTCCGTGAAGAAGGCGGACGCTCCATTGCCCAATGCAGCAGCTGCGGGCTTAAGGAGGAATTCACGGTTCGCCCCGCGCAGGGTGAAGTGGACGTTTACTGCATGCTAACCGACCGCGTTTACGGCAACCAGAAAAGAACGCCAGCAGCAAAACCCCAGTAGCTCTGGACGCCCTTTCTAGCATGTACATTTTCCGCCTTGTTGTTTCTTGACTTTTTCTCACTTGGCTTTAGGAAAGCCAAAATAAGGCTCCCTATCATATCTTGCCTGTGAGCTGTCGCTTTGAACATCAGTAAAGGCTACCAAAACTACCTTGACGCCCTAAACAAGGAGTTAATGCACATCTACCAAATCAGCGACAGCGCCCGATCCAAAGGCTTAGACCCCGCGCTTAAAACCGAATGCATCATCGCCCAAGACATCGCTGACCTCGTCGAGGGTCTGGTGGGACCCAAAGGCGTCGCAGTCAGCATCCGTGAACTCAGCAAAACCAAGCCCCGAGAAGAAATCGCCTTCGTAGTCGCCAAGGAAATCGCCCAGGGCAAATTCGCCCAAACCGACGAGGAGAAAACCGAGGAGAAGCTAGCTGAGCAGGCTATTCGTACGGCGCTTGCCATTTTCACTGAGGGCTTAACCGCTGCGCCCATCCAGGGTATCGCTCAGGTTAAGGTCAAGAAGAACGCTGATCAAACCCGTTATCTCGGCATATACTTCGCCGGTCCCATCCGCTCGGCAGGCGGCACCGACCAGGCTTTAACGTTGGTGGTGGGGGACTACGTGCGGCTTGCCCTCAACTTAGACGTGTACAAACCCACTGAAGAGGAAATCTCCCGCTTCGTAGAGGAACTGCGGCTTTACGAACGCGCCGTAGGCCGCTTCCAATATCACATCCCCGACGCGGAGCTCCGCAAAGCCCTAAACCTTGTCCCCGTCGAATGCACAGGCACCGAATCAGACCCCGTCGAGGTCTCCTCCTACCGCAACCTGGAGCGGGTTGAAACCAACCGCGTCCGCGGCGGCGCCCTACGCGTCATCAACGACGGCATCGTCGGGCGTGCACAAAAGGTGTATGTGGTTGTTGACAAGTTCGGCTTTCATGAGTGGGATTGGCTTAAGAGCTTCAAGAAGAAATCCGAGAAGAAATCTGGCGGCTTCATGGACGACGTGATTGCTGGGCGACCCATCTTTGCATTTCCCTCAACCCGCGGCGGCTTCCGCCTCCGATATGGCCGCTCACGTAACACAGGCCTCTCCGCCGTAGGAATCCACCCCGCCACCATGCTGGTCGTCGAGAGCTTTCTAGCCGCAGGCACCCAGATGCGCCTGGAGCTGCCTGGCAAAGGCGGCGTCACCATGCCTGTGGACAGCATCGAGAAACCCGTGGTGCTGCTTAAAGACGGCTCGGTTGTTCGGGTTTCGCTGGAGAACTTTGTTGATGTGAAGGGCAGGGTCCAGAAAATCCTGTTTTTAGGCGACATGCTTATTGACTTTGGAGATTTCCTCTACAGCAACAAGACGCTTCCGCCCTCAGGGTACGTGGAGGAATGGTGGAGCAAAGACCTGCAGAACGCCATTTTAGCCAAATATGGCGGCGACGCCTGCAAAGCCTCAGAAGCCTGCAAGCTCCCCTCCGACAAACTGGAGAACTTCATCTATGATCCCTTTAAGAACAAGCCCACCGCCAAGGAAGCCGCAGCCATAAGCCAAGTTTTAGGTGTGCCGCTGGCGCCAAACTGCATCTTCTATTGGACTGGAACACCCACGGTGGAGGATGTTTTGTGCCTCCGCAGGTGGCTGGGCAGCTGTGAGGTGGCGCTGCAGGATGGGTTTGCCTGCAAAATCACAGGTGAGCCGGACAGCGAGGCCTTAAAGGTGCTGCGTAAGATTTTTGCTCCCTACCGAATAATCGATGGCAAAGCAGTGATCATTGGCAATGACGCGGCTTCCTTAGCCTTCACGTTGGGCTATGGCACCCCACGCTTCACTGAGGACATGCAGGCTTCATCTGTGCTGGAGCTGCTGGCGGCGCTCTGCGGCGTGACGGTTAAGGATAAGGCACCTACCTACGTGGGGGGACGCATGGGCAGACCCGAAAAAGCCAAGCACCGCGAAATGAAACCCAACGTACACGTGCTTTTCCCCGTCGGTTTAGCAGGGGGCAGCCACCGGGACTTGATGGAGGCAGGCAAAAAAGGCCCCGTTTTTGTTGAGATGGTTAAACGCAAATGCCCCGAATGCAAAACCTACACCCGTAAAATCCAATGCGCCACCTGCGGCGGACCCACCTTCCCCGAGAAGGTTTGCCCCCGATGCGGCAGACCCCTCAAGGACAGCTACTGCGGCAGCTGCAAAGCCGAAGCCATCCTCTATCAGCGTCAACCAGTGAATTTCAAAGAGGTAGTGGAATCCGCCAGCGTCACCCTTGGCTATCAGGCTCCTAAGATGCTGCGGGGCGTGAAGGGCTTAACGAACCTTGACAAGACCCCTGAGATGCTTGAGAAGGGTATCCTGCGCGCCAAATACGACTTATCCGTCTACAAGGACGGCACCATACGCTTCGACGCCACCAACGCGCCGCTTACCCATATTACCCCCGCGGAAATCGGCGTTTCAATCGAGAAGATGCATCAGATGGGCTACCATGCCGACACCCACGGCTTACCCCTCACTGACCCCAATCAGGTCTGTGAACTTAAACTCCAAGATGTCGTTGTTCCCTGGTCGGCCGGAGAGTACTTTCTAAAAATCGCTGCCTTCATCGATGATTTGCTGGTGCGCGTCTACAAGCTGCCACCATACTATAACGTTAAGAAAGCCCAGGACCTTGTGGGGCACCTCATCTTCGGGTTAGCTCCTCATACCTGCGCCTGCATTCTGGGCAGAATCGTCGGCTACACCGACCGCAACGTCATCTATGCCCATCCCGTCTGGCACTCAGCTAAGCGCCGTGACTGCGACGGCGACGAAGACGCCATCATGCTGGGCTTAGATACCCTGCTGAATTTCTCAAGGATTTTTCTGCCTGCCCAAATCGGCGGCATCATGGATGCTCCGATTCTACTGATTCCAGTTTGCAACACCAAGGAGGTGCAGCGGCAAGCCCACGACTTCGATGTCAGCGCATCTTATCCGCTGGAGTTTTACCGTAAATCCTGGGAAAAAGGCGAATCCCGAACCGTCAGCGCCTTCATGGATACCATTAGCCACCGCTTGGACACTGAAGCGCAGTTTGAGGGGTTCCAGTTTACCACGCCCTGCACCAACATCAACTTGGGCAACGCTAACAGCAGCTACAAAGAATTCAAATCCATGATAGATAAACTCAACATGCAGCTTGAGCTGGGAGAAAAAATCGATGCCGTAAGCGCTAAGAGCGTGGCGCTAAAAGTCCTCAACACCCACTTCATGCGTGACATCGCAGGCAACCTCCGCGCTTTTTCCACGCAAGGATTCAGATGCAGATCATGTAACAGGAAATTCCGCAGACTCCCCTTATCAGGTAAATGCCCAACTCCTAATTGCGGCGGCCAACTAACTCTCACCGTTTACCGCGGCGGAATCGAGAAGTACCTGGATGCGGCGCAGCAATTGGTCGACAAGTATGGCTTGCCGAATTATTACACGCAGCGCATGGACCTCATTAAAGAGGAGCTTGTCTTGATGTTTGATAACAAAAAACCCAAGCAAGCCAAGCTTTTCGATTTTGGTTAGCTAAACCTTTTCTACCTAACCGCACAATCAATAATCGGTGATGAGCCATAAAAGACACATGGCACCCCAACGCTTACCTCAAAAGCATCCGCAACGTCCACAGCGGCTTAGCTGCACGAACCAAGATCCTGGTGCTGCTGGACAATCAGGGCCAAAACGCAACTAAACTTGCCCTGCAAAGCGGCTTATCCTACAGCGTAGTTACCCATCACCTGCGGCTTTTAAGTTGCGAAGGAACCGTCCAGCGCAGAGGCAATCGTCGCTATGTTTGGCTCTCGACGGGTCTGGGGCAGAGGCGACTGGGCTAAAACGTGCATCCGCAGGGGTTCTGGCCGCATTTGGGGCATCGATGAGGATACTTGTCTAAGGCGACTTTCTCAAGGTCTATGCCCATGATGTTTGCCAGCGATGCCAGCCAGGCGATGACGTCGGCGAATTCTTTTTCGGTGGCGGCTCGGTCGCTGCCTTTAAGTTCCTCGCCTAACTCCGCGACTTCATCTACTAGCCAATTGTAGGTGCCTTCGATTCCGCGTTCGCTGTCGCGTTTATAGTAGAGTTGCTTCATCATTTCTTGGAATTCACGTATCTGCACTGGTTTCACCGAAGAGACTGGTGTTTGGCGGTATTAAAGGGTGTACGCATTGTTTTTTGTGGGTTTTGTTGATGCTTTTGTATACGGAAGCTGATGTATGAAAAAACTATAGACCCAAAGCAGTCAAAGAGGACGTG